>CBINDO010000281.1:0-11088 GCA_966249405.1 uncultured bacterium
CTCGCGCACCACCCGCAGCGCCTTCGACCGCGATGGCCCGAGGAGCGTTTCATCGTGGAGTGGCGTCTGGTCGCGGCGACCGTAAGCGCGCCGCTAGGTCCCGGTCTCGGGTAAACATGCGGGCATGCGGTGTCCGACCTCCAGCAATGAGCGGCCTTCCAAACCCGAGAGCACCAACCAGTGTAACAGGTGAGCGATCCAAAGGCGGATCGCCAGAGCTGGGAAAAGAATGAGCGCGTCACCATGCAGGGTGGGCGTTTGCCCACTCACGTGGTCGTTCCTTTCAGCTCTAGAGCGGCCTTGGCTCTGGCCGGATACCCCGCGCGCAACCACGCTTCCGCGGCGAGGTCGGCAAAGTGGGAGACATGGGAGAGCCTCCCCCCCAGCTCGAACACGTGAGCTGCACCTACCGGGTCGCCCAGGGCCGTTAGTCCGCGCCCCAACCAATACCAGTGAGCAGGGGTCGACGGATCGGCCATCGTCAGGTAGCGAAACAAGTCGGTCGCCTCGCGATACAGCGTCGCTTCGAACAACTCGCGCCCGATT
Source organism: uncultured bacterium (assembly GCA_966249405.1). Lineage (GTDB taxonomy): Bacteria > Myxococcota_A > Polyangia > Polyangiales > Polyangiaceae > SZUA-265. The sequence continues at coordinate 547 of CBINDO010000281.1, forward strand.
CGTCCGACGGTTTCGAGCGACCGAGTTACCACCTGTGCGCGAGTGCTTGGGGGATGCTGTGGACTGACCTGCTGTGGACTGGCCTGTCGGGGCGGCTGACCCGGAGTGGCCAGACGCAGAGTGGGGAGGGAAGCGCGGCTCATGGCAGTAGTTCGGAACGAGTCCGTCGCGGTTGCTTGGGCCGACCAAAAAAAGTCCGCGCTGTGCCACCAACGACGTTTGGCGCTAATCTGGCGGCATGCCCGTCACGACTTTCCTGCGACGCAGCGGACAACCCGAGCTCCGCTTAGCTACATGGCAGCCAGCCGAGCCCAAGGGCTCGGTGCTCATCACGCCCGGCTTCGCGGAGTCGATTGAACGTTACGAACACGTCGCGGCACGATGGCGTGACGCAGGATTCTCCGTCGCCGTTTATGATCTACGGGGCCAGGGCAAGTCCGGGGGACACCGCGGACACTGCGAGCGTTTCGTGCAGTTCACGTCGGATCTGTTCGCGGTTCTCCAACACGTTCGAGCGTTGCCGGGTTGGGGGACGTCCGCGCCGCCCGTCGCGTTTGGTCATAGCCTGGGCGCTTTGATCACCACCGTGGCAGCGTTGGAGAAACCCGAGGCCTTTCGCGGTCTGGGCTTGGCTTCACCGTTTTGGGGGCTCGCCCTACGACCGCCAGCGTGGAAGCTGTTTCTTGGTAAGAAGCTGACCAACATTTGGCCGACTTACAGTGAAGCTTCCGGGATAGACCTCGAGTTGCTCACGCACGATCGTTCGAAGGTGGCGATGATGGAAGCCGACCCGTTGCGCATCGTGCGGGTTACCGCGCGCTGGTTCACCGAGACTCAGCTCGCGCAGCAGCGAGTGCTCACGGAGTTCGCGCGGCTTCCGATCCCCGTGCTGTGTTTGGCGGCAGGCGACGACCATGTCGCGGACGTCGCCACGACGCGTCGCGTGTTCGCGACATCGAGCCATCCTGGGCACGAGCTCCGGATCAAGGACGGCGCCTATCACGAGCTACACCAGGAATTGGCACACGCCGAGTATCTCGACGAGTTTACGCGACGATTCGAAGAGTGGTGCTCTTGAGCGACGCGCCGCGGCGTCGAGCGTGAACGCGGGGCTGGCACGAGCCGCTGGGCCCCGTCGATTCGACGAGACCCCAACGCCGCACCGGTTCAGCGCTTGAAGCGCGACAAGTCCACTTGAACCGGCTCGATACGCCAAATTTCGTCTGCATATTGGCGAATCGTTTCGTCGCTCGAGAAGCGCCCCGACCCGGCGATGTTGAGCAACGCGCGTTTGGACCACTCGCGCTGGTTCTCGTAATCGATCGCGAGTTGCCGTTCAGCGCGTACGTAGTCGTCGAAGTCGGCGCACGTCATGTAGGGGTCTTGATGACGGAGGTTCTCGGTGATGTCACGGAAGCGATCCGGGTCGCCGGGGCTGAAGAATCCGCTCTCAATGAGCTCGATTACGTCGCGCAGGGCTTGGCTCTTCTCGATGAAGAAGCCCGGGTTGTAGCCCGCGTTGCGAAGCGCCACGACTTCCGGGGTGCGCAAGCCGAACAAGTAGAAGTTCTCCTCACCGACTTCTTCGCGGATCTCGACGTTGGCACCGTCCAACGTGCCCAGCGTCAACGCGCCGTTCATCGCCAGCTTCATGTTGCCAGTACCCGATGCTTCCTTGCCGGCGAGCGAGATCTGGATCGACACGTCAGCGGCCGGGATGATCGCCTCGGCGAGTGACACGCTGTAGTTGGGCACGAACGTCACCTTGATCCGATTCTTGACGAGCGGATCGAAGTTGATGACATCGGCGACCGCATTGATTAGGCGAATGTGCAGCTTTGCCATCGCATAGCCAGCAGCCGCCTTGCCCGCGAACACGTAGGTGCGGGGGGTGAAGTTGAGGTGCGGGTTGTGACGCAGCTTCTGGTAGTGCGCAATGATCTGCAGGACGGCGAGGAGCTGCCGCTTGTACTCGTGGAACCGCTTGATCTGGACGACGAACATGGAGTTCGGTGAGACGTAGGTTCCAGCGCGCTCTCCGATGAGCATTGCCAAGCGCTCTTTGTTTTGCTGCTTGATACTCCACAGCTCCGACAGCGTCGCGTCGTCGTCGGCGAAGTCGCGGAGCCGGCGCAAGTCGCGCAAGTTGTCGTCGATCCACGAACTCCCGATCCGCTTCGTGATGAAATCACTGAGCTTGGGGTTGGCGTGCAAGATCCAGCGACGCGGCGTCACGCCGTTGGTCTTGTTGTTGAACCGCTCGGGGAACAACTCGGCAAATTCGGGCATCAGCTGCGACTGAATGAGTTCGGTATGAAGCTTGGCGACCCCGTTGATGCTGAAGGAGCCGATCGTCGCGAGGTGTGCCATACGCACTTGCTTCTCGTGACCCTCCTCGATGATCGAGAGCTTGGCGAGGCGTTCGACGTCACCTGGCCAACGAATCTCGACTTGGCGTAGGAAGCGACGATTGATCTCGTAGATGATCTGCAAGTGCCGTGGCAGCAATTGCTCGAACATGCGGACCGGCCACTTCTCGAGCGCCTCCGGCAGCAGCGTGTGATTGGTGTACCCGAAGGTCCGCTGAGTGATACTCCACGCGAAGTCCCACTCGAGGAGCTCTTCGTCCAACAAGACTCGCATCAACTCGGCGACCGCGATCGCCGGATGCGTGTCGTTGAGCTGGATCGCCACCTTCTCCGGGAATTCGTGGAACGTCTCGTGCCGCTCTTTGTAGTCTTGAATGATGTCGGCGATCGAACACGCGACGAAGAAGTATTGCTGCTTCAAGCGCAGCATCTTGCCCTCGGGCGTCTTGTCGGTGGGATAGAGGACCTTGGAGATGCTCTCGGTGTCGATCTTCTGCTCGACCGCACGGCGATAGTCGCCTTCGTTGAACAACGAGAGATCGAAGTCTTTCGTGGCCTTCGCCGACCACAGGCGAAGCGTGTTCACGGTGCTGTTTTGGTGGCCAACGATGAACGAGTCATAAGGCAGGCCCAGGACGTCCTGAGTGTCGAGCCATTCGACGCGAAGACGTCCCTTCTCGTCGCGATGCGTCTCCACGCGACCGTAGAAGCGTACGGTTCGCGACAAGTCGTGACGCGGGATCTCCCAAGCATTGCCGAACTGCAGCCACGCATCGCGTCGCTCGACTTGCGCTCCGTTTTCGATCTGTTGTTCGAAGATGCCGTATTCGTAGCGGATGCCGTACCCGACCGCGGGGAGCGCGAGCGTTGCCAACGAGTCCATGAAACACGCGGCGAGCCGTCCCAAGCCGCCATTGCCGAGCCCGGGATCCCCCTCCTGCTCGAGGATCGTGTCCAGCTCGAAGCCGCGCTCAGCCATGAGTTTTCGCGCGGCGTCTTGAAGACCCAAGTTCAACAAACACAGGCCCAAGCTGCGGCCAACGAGAAACTCGCTGGACAAGTAGTAAGCGCGCTTGACGTCGTTCTCTTGGTAAGTGCGCTCCGTCGCCAACCATCGGTGCACCAAGCGATCCCGCACCGCGTGCGCCAACGCGCTATATAAGTCGAGGGCCGTAGCCTCGTCTACGTCCTTGGCGCAGGTATACAGCAGATGGTCGAGCACTGCGCGCTTGAGTACCGGGGTGTCCATGCCCGTGCGCGCGCCGAACGCAGGGACCATCGAGGTGGGAGGAGCGAAGTCCTCTTCGTCACGGATGTGGACATGGGGCAAGTGTGGCACTCTTGAATCATTCATAGTTTTCTCGACTCGAAGCTAGCGAAGTACGGCGCGCCGTTCCAAAAACTCGATCACGTCGGCGGCCGGGTCCGTGTTCGTAAGACGTCCAAGTTGTTGCACTCCGGTAGGGCTCGTCACGTTGACCTCGATCAGCTTTTCGGCGATCAAGTCCAGACCGACGAAGTACAGCCCCAGCTTGGCGAGCTGCGGGCCGATCGTTTCGACGAGCACATGCTCGGCCGGCGTGAGGTCCGTATGTTCTACTCTCCCGCCTACATGGATGTTGGCACGAATGTCATCGGCCCGAGGCACTCGGCGAATTGCGCCCAAGAGTTTGCCATCGAGCAACAAGACGCGTTTGTCCCCGGACACCACGGAGGGTTGGAATTGCTGGATCAAACACAGCTCCCGGCCCTCCTTGGTGATGTAATCGAGGATTCCACGGGCGTTACGCCCGTCACCCTCGATGCCCATGACTCCGGCGCCGCCGGCTCCGTCCAAAGGCTTGACCACCACGTGTCCACCGTTGCTCCTCAGAAAGGCCAGCAGGTCATCCGTGTTCGAGCTAATCAACGTCGGAGGCATGAACTCCGCAAAGTGAAACGCAAACAGCTTTTCGTTGGCGTGTCTCAGCGCGGTGGGGTTGTTCATCATGAACACTCGTTCGGACGCCAAATCGAGGAGCTGCGTCAGGTGGAGATAAGCGCTATCGAAAGGCGGATCCTTTCGTATCAAGACGGCATCGAACTCGGTCAGCGCGGTGCGTTTGGAGGATTGTGTCGTTACGTGTGGCGCGACCTCGCTCACCTCGATGCCTCGTACGTAAGCAAACGGAGACTTGCCCTCCAAACCAACTTCCTGCACCAAACAGTGAAAACACTCGTGCCCTCGTGACTTGGCCGCGCGCATGAACGCAAAGCTCGTGTCCTTGTCGGGCAGCATGGTTTGGGGCGGATCCATCACGAACAGAAAACGCATGAGACAACCTTCCGCGAGCAGCGAGTTTAGTGCCCACGCGTCGTTTCTGGAACTAGTCGAATCCACGAATGTGCTTTCGCGCGCGCTTGGAAACTGGGCACCGCTTCTTCTATAACCAGGCTCATGTTCAACGGCCCGGTACGTGCGTCCAGTCTCTTGGCCCTCGCTTGGAGCCGCGGCGTCGGATCGCGGTGGGCGTGGTTCGCCGGTATCGCACTTTTTGCCACCCTTCGCCTGCCCGAGCCGGTGCAGGCGAGTGGCAAGGCTCGCTTCGCGGTAGCCACCGAGGCTCCCCGCGCTACCAAGGAGGCGCAGCGGATTCTCGAGAAAGGCGGCAACGCCGTCGACGCCGCGATCACGGCAGCGCTCGTCTCGGGGGTGGTGAGTCCCTCTTCGAGTGGGCTTGGCGGTGGGACGTTCATCCACTATTGGAACAGCAAGCAAGGGCAGTCGATGATCCTCGACGCTCGCGAGGTTGCGCCGAGCGAGACGGTGGGAGCCGACTTCGAAAGCCGTCCGTTCTCCACGCAAGAGCGCGGTAAGTGGGTGGGGGTCCCGGGTGAACTGGCCGGGCTGTGGGAACTGCATCGGCGCTACGGCTCCAAGCCTTGGGGTAGCCTAGTGGAGCCAGCGATCGGAGCAGCCGAGCGCGGTTTCGACGTCAGCTTGCACTTGGGCCGCGCGCTGCGTGGTGCCGAGCAAGATTTGCGCCAAGACCCAGGACTCAGCAGGCAATGGCTCAGTCGTGGACGCACTCAGGCCGGAGCGCGAGTCAACAATCCGTTGCTGGCGATAACCTTGCGTCGCATCGCCCAACATGGTCCTCAGGGTTTCTACGAAGGCCCCGTTGCTGCGGACATGGTGCAGACCGTACGCGCGGCTGGAGGCTGGCTCTCGCACGCGGACTTGACGGCATACACGGTCAAAGAGCGCAAGCCGTTGAAGGTTCGCTTTGGCGACTTCGACGTTTACACCATGCCCCCACCATCCGCGGGGGGCCTGATGATGGCGCAAGCGATGAAGGTCTATTCTCCGTCGGAGCTGCGAGCCTTGGGTTTCAACACGCCCGCCTACCAACACGCGTTGGCGGAGTCGTTTCGCGCTTCGCTCGCGGATCGTTTTCGCTACTTGGGAGATCCAGATGTCGAAAAGGTCCCGCAGGACGAGTTGCTCGCTACGAACAGGCTCGAGTCGCGTCGGGCGCGCATCTCGCTGGAACACACGCACCGTATCGAGCGATTTGGTCAAGAAGAGTCCGGTACGCATCACCTCGTCGTCGCGGATCCGAACGGCGACTTCGTCACGCTCACGACCACGGTCAATCGTGCGTTTGGCGCCAAGTTGATGGCGCGTAACAGCGGACTCTTGCTCAACGACGAACTCGACGACTTTTCGAAGAACGCGTGGATGACACCCTACGGCGGGGGGCTCAGTCCCAATCGAGCGCGGCCGAACGCGCGTCCCCTTTCGAGCATGACGCCGACGTTCGCCGTGCGCGACGGTAAGGTCGTATTGGCGCTGGGAGGTTCGGGAGGCATGAACATCGCGACGGACGTGTCACAGATGGCGCTCGGTCACCTCGTGTTCGGTTTGCCTCCCGAGGAGCTATTGCGTGCACCCCGCTTCCAGATCCCGATCGGGGGTCGCACCATCGCGGTCACGGGGGGCGCCACGGTCGAACACATCAAAGACCTCGAGTCACGTGGTGAGTTGGTCGCTACCATCGAGTTCACGTCGGCAGCCGTGCAGATGATCGCCGTGCCAGATCGTGTGCATCTGATGCCTGCAGCGGACCCGCGGAAGTTCGGTCTGGCCGTCGTCGGCGAGATGCCTTGATGCGACGCGAGCTCAGTGAATGTCGTTGATCATGCGAGCCACGGCGGGGCCGTCCATGTCGGTCGCCAGAGCGTAGCCAACACCGCGCGTCTCTTTGGCCGCGACGTTGTAACCGCGCCATTGACCGAAATACACCGGTTGGGGCGTCTCACGTTGGAGATGCGGGGAGTCTTCGACGCGCAGTCGGCTCGCGTTGAAGACGTATAGAGTCACGCGGTTCTTCGGCAGTTGATACCTGAACGATGCGGCACGCTGGTTGTTGCGCACCGGCACCAAACTGGCGCCTTCCCAGCGTGCGCCGTAGGCGTCCAGCTTCGGAAGCTGCATTCTCACCCCGACGTCGGGTTCCAGGCGCGGCAGTAACTCGACTGAAGTAACCTCCGGCTCCGGAGGCGCCGAATGATAGTCAATCAAACGGTCGAGGGCGCCTTCGAGGGTAGACACCTCGTCGTCCTCGACAGGGATGCCGCTGACACCCGAGTGACGGCGGGCGTGGCCAGGAACGCCCTCCTGCGTGCGGGCGAAAGACCCCGACTCTGGACCGAAGGTACGAACCCCGAACCACAAGGTGGCGCTAGCGGCCGCTGCGAACACCGTAATCCGCCCGAACCAGGTGCCGCGCGAACTGTGATCTGCCGCCGCTGCTTCGCGCTCGATCTCCGCTTCGATGGCGTGCTCGAGGCGCACCATGAAGGCTTGAGACACCGCTGTTCCCGAAGATACCGCTGTTCCTGGCCGTGCCTCGACGGCGCGCTGCTGGTTCGGGCTAGTTTGAGCGCCCGCTTGCCAATCCGCGTCGAGCGGTGAGGCAGCGTTGGCTCGAGGGGCGCCCGCGGTGAGCGCCGCGAAGGCTGCGCGGTCCTGAAACGAGGCATATGTCTCGCCATGCACCGCTTCTTTGAGGGTCGCAGACAAGGCGCGCAAGAAGTCAGCGTTGGCTTGGCAAGCCTGACAGTCTTCGAGATGAGCCTCGATCTCGAGCGTTTGCTCGGGGCTCAGCTCGCCGTCTACGAACGCCTCCATCAACGAGCGCACGTTGTGACACGTGGTCAAGTCTAGAGCTGCGGAGGGGTTGATGCGCATCTGGGATGTCATGTTAGCCGCGCCCCCGCTTGGATTGGTCACCCGAAGCACGTTGCGAGCGGTACGCGTCGAGTTCGATCGGGCGACTCGCACTCGTGGCGGCAGCTTCGGTGCTTGCTGCATGCTCGTCGAGCGTGAGCTCCTCCCGTGAGACGAGGCCCATGTCGATGGCGTGCTGCACGAGGTCGGCCTTCAATAGCTTGCGCGCGCGATGCAGACGCGACATCACAGTGCCCATCGGGCACTCGAGAACGTCGGCCACCTCGCGGTACGACAACCCCTCCGCGTCGGCCAGCAACACGACCTCCTTGAAGTCCGGCGGCAAGCGATCGATCGCGGCGACGAGCGCGTCTCGCAGTTGTGGCCGCAACGCAAACCCTTCGGGGTCACGCATCGCCCGAACGCTCGCGTGGCTCATCCAGCCATCGACGACCGGGTCCGAGATCGGAGCACTCGTCAGGTTTCGCTCTACCGTGTTGCGGTGATAGCGGTTGATGAAGGCATTGCGCAGGATCTTGATCAGCCACGCCTTCATGTGTGTACCGGGCTGGAACTGCTTCCGGGCTCGGATGGCCTTGATGACCGTGTCTTGGACCAGGTCTTCGGCCTCGGGCTCGTTGCGGCAGAGCCGCCGAGCAAAGGCCAAAAGTGCCGGAACATGGCTCACGACCTCGCTCTGGAACTGGTGAACCTCCAGTTCTACGGCTTTTCGAGAGGGACTAAACAGCAGCACGGCGAGATCAACCGGCCGGAGCTGAGTTTATTCCAACGTTGCACCACGAACGGGGGCAGCGACTCCGGCCTGGATTGCCCTCTGTTGTAACTCGAACAAACGCGCATTCAAGTCGCGAAGCCGTGCTCTCCAAGCCGCCGCCTCGGCGGCGGGCAGCTGCTCCAGCTGACCCTCCATGTGGGCCTGCCAAGAGGGGAATGCTTCGGCCGACGGGTCGGTGCCCGACGGTGGGCTGGCGAGCTCCAGGACCGGCTTCGCCCCGGGCCTCGACTTTTGACACTCGCGAATGATCTCCGCGAGTTTGACTCGAGCTACGCCCGGGGTGCTCGACTTTAGCTGTTCCAGGATAACCTGAGCAAAAGTGAACTCCGTCTTGTCTTCGCGAGTCTTGTTGTCGACGACCTTGACGATTTCACCATCGCCCACCATTTCAGCGATTTGGGTTAACGTCACGTAACGGCTGGCGTGAGTGTCGTACAACTTGCGATTGGAGTAGCGCTTGATCAATCGCCGACCCGGTTGCGCGTCAGTTGGTCGCACCTCGGAATGACGCGGTACGTCAGAAGTGCGCAAGCGATCGTCTGGTCGTGAGCCGCTTTGACGGGACGCGACGTCTGAATGGATGTCGGTCCCTCCGATGACGGACTCCTGAATTGGTCGTGGCAGTGTTGCGGTCATCGAGTTCACTTCCGGCACTCAAGAAAAGCAAACCAGAGCACACGTCGTCAAGCATCGCTCGGACCCTCGTCGCGTTTGAGTAGAGACGCCACAGCGAATGGGTTATCCGGCTGCAAGTTTCCGCATTGAGCTTAAGGCTGCTCCTCAACGATATGACCGCTGTGTATGCGGCCTCGAGCCGCCATCAATCACAATATTCGCCAGTTTTTGGGAATTAAGTGGCGAGTAGGCTATGGGCGGCTATGCCGCGACGCGCCCATTGGATTGTTGCTGTCCTCTTGTACAGCCTCTCGGCGTGGCCTTGTTTCGCCGGTTGTGCACGCAGGACTCCAGAGCTCATCGCGGTGAGTCGCGTGTCTCCCGATCGTGTCGCCGAGCGCGACGTACTGGCGATTTCCGGTGAAGGCTTCGTGGTCGGCGCCGAAGCCTTGGTCAAATTTTCAGGTATGGTTCACCGTCCCGCTCAGCCGGCGCGCAAAGTGAACGTCGAGACACGCGCGCTGGCAGTCGATGCAGAGACGATTGAACTGCATGCAACACCGGAGATGGTGGGCAAATTCTGCGGCCGTGAAAGCGGGGAAAACGGCGCGCACGCGACGTTTCGCGGTGAAGTGCGCGTCTCCTTCGTGCCGCGCTTGGCCGGTGCGCCACCGATCGAAGGTCGAATCCAGAACGTCGTTCTCGACCTATTTCGAGCCGCGCCGCAGACGCCTGCGCGCCAATTGGACCTTCCCACGAAGGCTCCGGCGATCCTCGGTTTTTTGGGGCTGGAAGTCGTCGAACTCGGCGAGCAAGGGTTGCGAGTAGTGTCTGCAATTCCGGGCAAACCGGCGTATGACGCAGGTATTCGCGCCGAGGACCGAATCGTCGATTGGGCGGACTTGAGAGTGCACCGCGCGTACGATCTGGAACCGTTTCCAGGTCAGCGCTTGGTTAGTGTTAATCTTCGACGGAATAGCGTGGCCACGGAGTTCCCCGTCATCGTGCCGATCGAGGGTTATGCTCCTCAATCTGCACACGGATGGTGGGTGGGCTTGGTGCTACTGGGCGCCCTAGTCGTGCCACTGCTCCTGTCGCGGTCGAGCATCAGCCGTTGGCTCATTTGGCTCGCTGTCGTGGCCCCAAACTCCGCGCAACCCCGAAGCTTCGCGACCGCGACGCGTCATTGGTACGGATTGCTGCCGTTTCTGACCGTGAGTACAATATTCCTCGGTTTGGCATCGCAACGCCGTGCACTGCCCGACGAGCTGGATCTGGTCTGGGTCATGTTGGGCGTGAGCGTCATGCTGGCGCTGTTCGGTGTCGGAGCGGCGACGCGGCGGCGGCGTTTCTCTTTGATGGCCATGGCGTCGGCTTGGTGGCGTCAACTTCCGATCCATCTCGGTTTGTGGACGTGTGTGCTCGGGATCGTGCTGGAGCATGGGAGGGCGAGCGTATGGGAGCTGGCTTCGTCCCAAACCATCGACCCGCGCACGTTCGGGGCATTTGCCTCGCCGACTAGTTTCGCGACAGCGCTCGGGCTGAGCGCT
>CBINDO010000282.1:0-11049 GCA_966249405.1 uncultured bacterium
ACAGGTCGACCTCGCCGGTGACGGTGAGGCGCACGTGCCGCCCGTCCCCGTCCAACGCGTCTTCAACCTGACGCCGGAATTGTTCGCCCGCGAGTTCGTGGACGCGCGTATACCCGTCGTGTTGTGTGATACAGGCGTGGTAGAGCGCTTCCCGCCGTGTTGGGACGCCGACTCGGTCGCCGCAGCGTTGGGTGAACGGACGTTCCACTTCAAGCGTTCGGAGACCAACGCACACCCGAACTTCGCGGCGCCCACGCTCGGACAGATGTTCGCCCGTGAGAGCCTCACTTTCCGTCAGTTCTTCGATCGTATTCTAAGCGGGCCCGAAGCCGAACGTTCACGCTACATCTTCACGGGGGACGAGCACTTCGTGGCGAAGATGCGTGACGACGTTTGGACCGTCAACCCGGCCCTCGAGGCGCTGTGGAAGGCGACCGTCGTACCGCCGTTCGTTCCACAGGACCGCATCTACTCGGTTTGGTCGTGGTTCAGCGGTCTTGGCGTGCGCACCTGGCTGCACTACGACAACAATGGCTGTCACAACCTGAACGTGCAACTGCACGGTCAAAAACACTGCACCTTGTTCCCGCCAGGCGCCGTGAGCGCCCTGGATTTCTTCCGACCGGGAGACACCGTTCCCGCCCACAACTGCAGCCGTTTGGACGTAGAAGACCCAGCCAACGCCTCGATTCTGGACTCCTTGCCGCACTTCGAGGCAACTCTGCACAAGGGCGATTTACTCTTCATCCCAGCGCACTGGATTCACACCTTTCGCCACCAGGGCGTGTACAACGCTAACGTCAACTTCTGGTGGAAACCTCTCGACCACGAATACCCCGCTGTGGACGACAACGACGTCGCCCACCGTGAGAGCGAACAAACTTCGCACAAGCACTACTGACGATGTCCGACTTGCAACAACGGATCGACGCCGTACGTCGAGAAATCGAAGCCGCCGCACGGCGCGTGAACCGAGACCCGGAGTCGATCCAACTCGTGGCCGTCTCCAAGCGACAACCCGTGGAGGCGATTCGCCGAGCGTACGAGTACGGCTTGCGCGACTTCGGCGAAAATTACGTCCAAGAGCTCGTCAGCAAAGCTCAAGAGCTCGAGGACTTGACGGAGCTGCGCTGGCATTTGATTGGCCATCTGCAAACCAACAAAGCCAAAGCGGTGGCGAGGATCGCCCACTACGTGCACACCCTCGACAATCCGCGCATAACGACGGAGCTATCGAATCGCGCGAAACAGGAGCACCAGCGCGTAGGCGTGTACGTGGAGGTCAACATCGCCCAAGAGCCGCAAAAGAGCGGCTGTATGCCGCTCGACCTCGCCGCATTGGTCGAACAAGCGAAGACCGCGCCGAACCTCGTATTCGTCGGGTTGATGACGGTGGGACAACTCGTCGACACGCCGGAAGCGGCGCGTTCGACGTTCGTGCAGTTGCGTGAGCTCCGCGACCGCGTGGCGCCGGGCGCCGCCTTGAGCATGGGCATGAGCGCCGACTACGCGGTCGCGATCGAAGAGGGCTCCACGTGCGTTCGGGTTGGCACGGCGATCTTCGGGGAGCGCAGCTGACGTCGTGGCCGCTCGGCGCAGGGAACCCGAACCGGGTGGCAAGACGCTGCTCGAGTATGCCGCCGATCGAGGACAACTAGGCAACGCCCCTCGCCCGCCGCTGGCGGAGCGGCTACGTCCCACCAACTTGGACGAGGTCGTAGGCCAGACGCACCTCTTGGGCGCGGGCGGTGCGTTACGTCGCGCCATCCAAGCCGACCGCGTGCCGTCGATGATCTTGTGGGGCGACCCCGGTTGCGGAAAAACCACGCTCGCCCACGTGGTGAGCCACGTGAGCAAGTCCGCATTCGAGCCGTTCAGTGCCGTACTCGGCGGCGTCGCGGAGCTGCGCGAGATCATTCAACGCGCCGTCGATCGGCGCCGCACGCAAGGGATCCCCACGATCCTGTTCGTCGACGAGATCCACCGCTTCAATCGCGCTCAACAAGACGCGTTCCTCCCGCACCTCGAGCGCGGAACCGTGACGCTCATCGGCGCAACCACAGAAAACCCATCGTTCGCGGTGAACGCTGCCGTGTTGTCACGCGCTCGGGTTTTTAGGTTGCACCCTTTGACTCGCGACGACATCGAGCGCCTCCTTCGGCGCGCCCTCTTGGACCACGAGCGGGGCGTCGCTGCAGTTGTCGACGTCACGGACGAAGCGATCGCGGCGCTCGCCGAGGCCGCGCGCGGCGATGCTCGCCGCGCGCTCAATCACCTCGAAGCGCTCGTCGGTTTGGTCACTGCCGACAGCAACGTCGAGACGCCGCGCATCGACGTCGCGACCATCGCGGCGTTCGATCAATCGCCAGCGCTGCTCTACGACAAGCGCGGTGAAGAGCACTACAACGTCACGAGCGCGCTGATCAAGAGCATGCGCGGCAGTGACCCCGACGCGGCCATCTATTGGCTGATGCGGATGCTGGAGGCGGGGGACGACCCTGCGTTCGTGTTGCGAAGGCTCGTCATCTTCGCGAGTGAAGACGTCGGAAATGCAGATCCGCGCGCGTTGCAAGTCGCTGTTAACGCGGATCAAGCGTTTCACCGATTGGGCATGCCGGAGGGCTTGTACCCCATCGCGCACGCCTGTCTCTACCTGGCGAGCTGCCCCAAGTCCAACTCGGTAGGCAAGGCTTTCAAGGGCGCCCAAGCTGCCATCGCCGAACACGGCGCGTTGCCCGTCCCGAACAAATTGCGCAACGCGGTGACCAAGCTGATGCAGTCCGAAGGGTATGGTTCGGGTTATCAGTATGCCCACGACCATCCCGAAGGCTACGTCCCCCACGAGACGTATCTGCCCGACGAGCTCACCGGGCGACGCTTCTACGAGCCCACGAGGCATGGCCTCGAAGACAGCATCAGGCAACGGCTAGCACGCCTGCGCGGTGAGACCGAGTAACGCCGTTTGCCTTTATCGCACAACCAGCACCAACGTCGGTACGGGCTCAAACGGCTGACGTTGACCTCGAAACGTTGCGTTGGTGGCTACTGACAACGGTGAGCAACCCGCCTATATTCGCGCCGATGATGCGCCGTTCGAGTTTGGTAGGGTTGGTGGGCTCATTCTGGTTGGCGTGGTCGTCATCCGCCGTCGCGCAGCCCAAACCCGTGGTCCCTCCGCCAGCGCCCCGCGCGCAGACTCCGGTCGCGGCCCCGACGCCCCAGCCTGCCGCGCCTCGACGCGTCGCACCCATGCCGGCCCTGCCAACTGCGCCCGCGACCGAGGTTCCCAACGCCACCCCCGTCTCACCACCTCCGATCGAGCCCGCCGCTGCCGATCCGGCGGCACAAGTAGACGACGACACGGGCAGTCCCCGTTTCGTGAAGGTGCTACCGTCTCGGTACGACAAGGACGAGATCGCCGTGGCCGTCGATCAAGAGCTGCGTCTGGCGATCGTGGTGGAGCACCCGGACGGGAAGGCCATGCAGATGCAGGCCCTGGGTTTACCGGTGCGAGCCACCTTCGACCGGGAACTTCGTGCCGTGACGTGGCGTCCGACGGAGGCGGAGCTGGGTTCGTACCAAGTGCGGTTCGTGGTCAGCGACGGCAAGCGTGAGGCTTCGCGAACGATACTGATTTCGGTCACGGAGAACCACCCGCCCGTGCTTGGCTCGTTGTGGTTCGAGGTGCCCGCGGAGCAACCCGCGACCTGGTTCATCGAGGGTAGAGACCCAGAGTTCTCCCCGGTAACCTTCAGCGTCGAAGGCTTGCCCAAGGGAGCGAGTGTCGACACGAGCACGGGGCGCATCACGTTCACCCCGGAGCGGAGCCAAGTCGGCGAGTACCCGATCGTGGTGAACGCCAGTGACGGCCAGAAAGCGACCTCGCAGCGGGGTACGATCGCGGTTCGCCCCGCCGAGCGTACCCCGAGCACGGGCGAGGAGTGGACGTCATTTTTGCTGCCTGGCGTGGGTTATTCGATCTTCTCGCCTCGGGATAGCGCCAAGACGGTGTTTCATGGTCTCAACCTCGAGGTCGTCGTCGCTGCGTGGATCCACCGCAACGACAATCGCGGACCCAGCCATGGCCGCGTCTACGTCAACGCCGAATTGTTGAACGCGACGGGGATAAACGTACCCTTGATGTTCGCCTACTCTGCCGGCCTGTCTCTGTCGTTCGAGCGCAACCCTCAGCGCACTTGGTTGATCCCGTATTACGGCGTCGAACTGGGCGGTATCGTGCACGACCGGCTCGGGGCCTACTTTCAAACGACTCCGTACGCGGGTGTACATCTGTTCTCCAACCCAAACGTGTTCTTGGGCACGCGTCTCGGCTACCGCCTGGTGCCGTCGCGGATCGACGACCTTGCGGGGCTGCATTTCGGGGTGGTAGCCGACTTCAGCGTCTGGTGAAGGACCCTCTCGGACGTCGGCGCTGGCCTCGACGTGTCCTACTGATTTCGCGTCACAGCGGGTTGCTAGCGGCAGGGGACGGCGCCGGCCGTTGCAACCGCGCCGCGATCACGCGGACGGTTTGCTCGAAGGCTGCAGCTTCGTCCGGACACTTGGCTCGACAAGGTTGTTGCTTGCGTTTGCCACAGCCGGTTTTGGGGGCAGAGGCGAGCGCTGCGAGGACCACGAGCGCCCGTTCGTCGCCAAACTGCGCGGCTCGGGGCAACAGCGCGACGCGACTCGAGCAATTGAGCGCAAACTGGATCTCGTAGGCGATGTCGAGCGCGGGTGAGAACCTCTCGCGGACCTTTCGACGGCCGAGATACGCGCGCGCCTGGGCGCGCCGGTCGCGGTCCGAAAGCGCCACCTTGTAGAGCAAGTCGGGTCCGACGTAGCCCATGCCGTAACCCATCAGGTCGAATGCCTTGTGCATGCCGGTGCCTTTCGAGCGCGCGACGGCAAGGACGATCTGCTGCAGGTCACTGTCGTGGACCGCCTGCGGTGAGACGGCGAACAACCGTTTGAAGGTGTCGATGGCTTTCTCGAGCCCGGAAGCACGACTGGCGTGATCCATCGCCAGCGCACGCAGAACGCGTGGGTCGTTCGGATACTGTTCGGCTAGCCGCGCCAATGCGTCGCCGCCTTGACTGATGGCGGCCGTAAGAGCGTCGTCGGTGACCTCGCCGATGCCCTGCGCCTCCACGCCGGCATCGGCTTCGGGTTGCAGCAGCGGCGCCGGGACCTCGTCGGGAACGCTTGGGATACTCGAGTTGGTTAGGGGAGCGGTTGAAGCGGGAGCCGGGGCAGAGACCGGGGCAGGACCACCCTCCACTGTCGGCTGCGATCCCCCCGCAATGGCAGCGCTGCCGATGGCGGGCGCCTCGACCTCTGCTGCGTCGGAGACGACGTCGACATTGGAGACGGGCCAACGGTGCCCGGCAACCACGGACGAGGAACCCAACAATAACGCGGTGGCCACCACGATGGGGCCTGAAACCAACTGCCGGCGACGCACTTGCGCGGCGGTCTCGGCGCGGTCGACCCAGCCCCCCGGCGACAACAAGTGTTCTCGAAAGCGGGCCGCCAACGTCGCCACGGTGGCGGCGGCAAACGCCACGAGACCGACCCCCGAGAACGTCGCGAGAGCCGTCTCACCAAGTACGTTTACCCGAGGGACGAGCGCGCTCACGATGTTGAGCAACAGGAGCACGCCCGCGGTCGCCCCGTAGGCAAACATACCGGATGCGACCACGCGGCGCGTAGACGCCAGCGCCTGCACGACGAGCGGCGTGTTGTCCCACAACTGATAACGCACTCGCCGCAACAACGACAGAACTGGCGCCGCGAACGCAGCAAGCACGACCATCGCGAGCAGGCCCGACGCCCCTCGCGAGAGCGGCCAAGCGCCATAACGGAGATTGACGGCGCCGCACAACGCGGCGGTTGCCGTGGCTAGACCAAACACGACCGCGAACGTCCAGGAGCCGAGCAACTGCAAGCGCAACGAGCTGACGTCACCGCGCGCCCCCGATACGACGCGTGCGCGCAAATGCTTGGCGTCGCCAGGTAGGCCCTCGAGCGCCTCGCAGAACTCTTCCATCGTCTGGTAGCGCCGCTCTGGTTCGCGAGCCATGGCCGTTTGGATCACGAGCTCGAGGTCGGGTGAGACGTCGGGATTCAAATTCGATGGGCGCGGCGCTTCTTCGTTCATCACCGCCAACACCGTGGCTTGGGGGCTGGCACACTTGAACGGCGGCTTGCCAACGACGCAGGCGTACAGAATCGCGCCCAGCCCGTACACGTCCACGCGATGATCGGCTCGTTCACCTCTCGCCTGCTCGGGTGACATGTACGAAGGCGTGCCCATGACCATGCCCGAACGGGTGAGCTCGCTGTCGGCATCGTCCAAGAAGCGAGAGAGCCCGAAATCCAAGACCTTCGCGATCGGATGGTCCGGAAGTTCCCCATTCGGACCTGCCAACAAGAAGATGTTCTGTGGCTTCAAGTCGCGGTGCACCACGCCGCGTGCATGCGCCTCGACCAAGGCACCTGCAATCTGGAGCCCGATGTGTTTGACCAGACCCGGAGCCAACGGTGCACGCTGCTTGACGAGGTGCGCGAGGTCGCTCCCCTCCAGGTATTCGGATACCAAGAATGGGCGTTGGTCGGACGTAACCCCTACGTCGTAAACGCCGACGGAGTTGCCGTGGGAGAGGCAAGCCGCGGTCTCCGCCTCGCGCTGAAATCGCTTCAGGATGCCCTCGTTGCGGGCGAACTCGGCGTGCAGAATCTTGATTGCGTAGCGCTTCTTGGAGATCCGCGTGTGCCAGGCTTCGTAAACCCGGCCCATGCCGCCTTCTCCGATCACGCGGGCGATGTGGTAGGTCTCGTTGAGCACCACGCCAATCAGCGCGTCCTCTTCGAACTCCGCCGTTTTGCGTTCTGCCCAACCGGCGCCGAAGCCGCTGGGCGCGTCACTGTCATCGGGCACGAGCGGCGGCGGCGAGGTGGAGGCTTCGGACATGGTTACTGCGGAACGCAGAACGACGGTTCTAACGCTCGTTGGAGGACGCTAAGGTTGGTTTTGTTCGGGTTCAAGAACTGCCGCGCGGCCTGCCAACGAAGGCGTGCGCCATAGGGGACCGGGACCGGTGCTCGGCCTTCAGACCGACAAACGGCCACTCGGGCGTTGAACCAAACCTCTTTGATTCTGATGTGGCTACACGTCCGCGACCCAGACATTCGCCGACGCGACTTGCACGAGACATTCGCCAGCAAGGACGATAGACGGCCGGCCACGATGAACGCCCAACTCAGCGTCAATGTAAATAAGGTAGCCACCCTGAGGAACTCGAGAGGGGGGGACGTTCCCAACCTCGTGCATGCCGTGCAGACGGTCATCTCCGCCGGCTCGCGTGGAATAACCGTGCATCCCCGCGCCGACGAGCGCCATATCCGCGCCCAAGACGTGCGCGCCCTCGCTGCCACGTTGGCACCGCTGCGTCGTGAGGTGGAGTTCAACATCGAAGGCGACCCCCGGGCGGACCTCATGGACATGGTGTGTGCGGTGCGTCCTCACCAATGCACGCTCGTACCGGTGCGTCCGGGCGAAGTCACGAGTGAAGCTGGCTGGGACCCAGCAGCCAGCGGCGAGTTGCAGACGGTAATCAAGCGCCTCCAGGATCACGGCGTGAGGGTCAGCGTCTTCATCGACGCCAATGAACGGTCGGTACGCTGGGCGGCAACCACCGGAGCGGACCGAGTCGAACTCTACACCGAGCCTTATGCTCGCGAGTTTGCTGCAGGGGCCGGCCAAGCGTCGTTCGAGCGTTTCGCCGCGGCTAGCCGATTGGCTCACGAACTGGGGCTCGGCGTAAACGCTGGTCACGATCTCGATCTCGAGAACCTGACTCTGTTCAAGGCGCTGCCCCATCTGGCCGAGGTATCAATCGGACACGCGTTGATTGGACACGCGCTCTACGTCGGTTTGACGCAAGCCGTTCGGGATTACCTGGCGGCCCTTCGGTAACCTATTACGACCACTGTGTCGACAGTCGTCGTAAGCGTCCGACAAACGAAGAAAGCCGAGGTAAACCTCGGCCTTCTTCGTTTGTGCGCTGTTCTCGGCTCGATTAGCGGTTGACGACGCGGCGTTCACAGCCGAACTCGATGTCGACGGAACCGGTCGTGCTGGACACCGACTTGACGGACTCACACGCCGTGTCGCAGAGGACGATCGCCGTGGGAGCTGCCTCGTTGTCGTAGTGCCAACCCCACTGCTCCGAACAGTCGGGGCTGTAGACCATGTCGGTTTGAGTATCGGTCTTGAACGCGACGTTGACCTTGGTCGAGTCGAAGACTTGGCCGGAGGGTGGCGGAGGAATCGGCATGGTGCACGAGAAGGTGCTCTCCTTGATCTTCTCGATGACCGCCACGAAGTCAGCGACGGTCTTGTCGACGTCGCCAGTGTCGATGATGAAGGCCGTCTCCGTGCCCCCTTGCTCGGCGACCTGGTTCAAGTTCGCGATGCTGTCGTCCTCGGAACCGATGCTGCCTTCGGGAGTGTCCACGCCAATCACGTAGACGGGAATACCTGCCTGCGGACCCGCCGCCGCCAACGCCGCAACGCCTGCGATGGGATCGTCTTGGGTGTTGCAATCCGTCGGCAAACCATCGGTAACCAGCACCACTGCGTAGTTCGATGGATTCGTCTCACGCAGCGCAATCGCCTGGTCGATGACCGCCGGCAACGCCCAGCGCGTCGGCGTCCCCAAGCGGTCGGGTTCGGTCGCGTCGATGGTCGTGCCGAAGACGTCTGAGGGCAGCGCCGTCAAGGGGATATCCGGGTCGGCGTATTCTTCCTCCATGCATGGCGCCTGGTTACCGCCGCCAAATTGCTGCTCGATGATGCCGGGTGTACCGCCGCCAGCCGGGGGAGCGCCCGGGAACGCGGGAGCGCTGTCGTCGGGTGCTGGATCGTCCGAGCCGGCCGGCGGGGGAACCACGCCGCCACCCGCACCGCCGCCGCCACCCGTCGTGGTCGTGAACTTGTCCGCGTTCTCCGATGGGAAGAACGTCAACTGCGCCGAAACGTCCGTGGAGTTCGGGCTGGAGAAGAACGTCTTCGCGGCCAAGGCGACGGGTTCCCATTTGTACATGCGCGCGGCGTCATCCGAAGCCATGCTCGCCGACACGTCGAAAGCAAACACGAGCGTGACGCCCTGGAGCTGCGTCGGTTGACTCGATGACGCGCACTCTTTGACCTCACCGGTGGCACTACCTGCCGGGAGCCCCTCGAGGCCCTCTCCGATGTCAGTCGGAACGCCCGGGGTAGCCCCCGGAGGAACGACGCCCGATTGACCATCGGTACCGGGAGCGGGCGCGCCGGGGGGTGTAGCGGGTTGCAACGGCTCACGGGCAATCACGCCCTGCGTAGGTGCGCCTTCGTTGGAACCACAACTGCTGACGACGCCCACCGCGCTGGCGGATGCCAGGAGCGCGGCGAGAGAAGAAACGAGCGACAACGTGCGGGAGTAATTCATGGAGGGCTCCAATAACGGACGGGTATGTCCTACAGCTGGTACCCTTAATTCTTTCGACCCGGCGCATTTCTTCAAGGCGCCCTCACAACGTGACGCGAGTGGTTAATGGACAGCCGCATTATCCAGACTCGCTGTATGCCAATCCGCAATTGCTGGGTCGTTTGTTCACCTAATCGACGAAAGTCAGAACGGCATCGTTAGGCCGAGCCAACGGCCGCAACAAAAAGCGAACAATCGCCATCCGCCGTGATCGATTCGCCAGGAAGCAAAAACGCGCTGGATCCAGCGCGAAGCACTTGGCTATTGCCGGAACAATCCAAGTTCACTTCACCCTCCGTGACGAGCAGAATGCGAGGCCCCGAGTGTGCAGGGATTGTTAGTCTAGAACGCACCCGTATGCGCGACAGCTCGAACTCTTCGGCTTCCGTGATGTAACGTTGGATCGGCGCGTCACCGGGCGCCGGATTGATCACCGGGATCGGACCGCCTCGAAACGTCAACACCGCGAGCAGCTCTTCGACGTCGACGTGTTTCGGAGTACACCCGCCGCGCAGCACGTTGTCCGAGTTCGCCATCAGTTCGACGCCAAGCCCCTCGAGGTAGGCGTGCAAGTTGCCAGCTGGCAGGTAGAGCGCCTGACCGGGCTGGAGCGTCACCTGATTGAGCAACAACGAAACCACGACACCAACGTCACCCGGATACAGCTCACCCAAACGGCGAGCCCATTTGTACGACGACGCAAACGGTGAGTGCCCGGCCGGGAGCGCGCTCAATGTCTCTGTACACAGAAAGGTCTGCTCAGACTTGCTGAGCCGCATCAAGCCGGCAAAGGTTCCTCGGATCGCGGCGTCCTCGGACAGCGCGTCCTGAAACAGCGGCTGCACGGCGTGGGTGAGCGCCGGGTTGTTGATTTCGTGGAATAGCTCGATCGACTTGTCGCGGGCGCGGAAACCGCACAGCGCCTCGAAGCGAGTGAGCGCACAAATCAGCTCGGGCTTGTGATTCCGATCGCGGTAGTTGCGATTCGGCGCGTCGATCGGGATGCCGCGCGCGTCCTCTTGGTCGTAACCCGCGCGCGCCTGTGCGATTGATGGGTGCGCCTGCAGGGATAACGGCGTCGCGGCGGCCAAAATCTTGAATAGGAACGGCAGCGTTGACCCGTAACGCGCCGCGACATCGGCGCCCAGCCATAACGCGGGGGCTTGGGCAACCACTCGAGTCAGTGGAACCACGGCATCCGAGAACACGACCTCGGACGACGCCTTGGGGTGAGCGCCCATCCACACCTCAGCCTCGGGCTGAGCACTGGCGCTCCTGCCCTGCAAGCTGGCGATCGCGGTATGCGACCCCCAAGCGTAGTTCATCACCTGATTGCGCAGGAGGTACATGCTGGCGCGTATACACCGCGGACGAACCAACTACCAGCCCGCGGCCGGCACGAACTCCCACGCACACTGTCAGCATATCCGCGGCCTCGAGCCCGCCACGTCGCAGCCCTCGCCCGACTCTCCGCGGCGCGACCCACGACCTCGACTCTACCCGCCTCCACTCTCGTTCG
>CBINDO010000283.1:0-10944 GCA_966249405.1 uncultured bacterium
CCAGTGCGGTGGGTAACGAATGAACGTCGGCAGGGATGTCCCAAATCGCCCAGTGGAAAGCGCGGTTGATGGTCGCCGGGTCGTTTTGCTCGAGGATCGAGGTGTCCTTGAACACGACCGCGTAACTCTTCGTGCGCGGCGGGCCCTGCGTCCAATCCAGCCCGGGGAAGGCCCCTTCGCCGAACGGCTTGTCGTTGCAGGTAAAGGCGTCTTCGAATGGTTCACCGTCGTCGAACGAGGGGGACGTCAGTTGCCAACCACTCGCGTCGGGCCACCATGACGCGGTGCTGCCGTCGCCGGCGTCCGAGTCGCCGGCTTCCGTCGCGGTGAGGTCGGCGTCGAGTGGGCTGGCGTCGGGCAAATCCGCATCCAGAGCTTCGGCGTCCGGCGCGTCCGCATCGCCCAGGCTGCCGTCGGGGAGCCCCCCGTCGTCGACGACGCTACTCGTCTCACCGTCGTGGGTCGGCCCCTGGGTGTCGTTGGTAGTGTCGTTCGACGTGGGCGCCGTCGAGGTCTCGGAGGGCGCGCCTTCCGTATCGGTGACGCCGGCTTCGACTGCCCCGTCAGGTTCGTCAACAGGCGGCGTTGTGCCATTGTCGTCGTCACCGCAGCCGATGACGAGGGGACCGAGCAGTGCCGCGTAGCAAAAGGCGTGAGTGCGTCGTACGAACATGTTGGACATCCCTCTTTCTCCCAACGCAGACCGAGCGGGTGATTGCTCGGTATGACACGAAGGTGAGCGAGGGATTAACAGCGCCCCCGCCACGACGCAACCGGTAACCGTATCACCGCGTGTTTCCAGAGACACCGTCGCGCCAGCGTCATGTCGCACCGCGTTGTCGATTTCGCGACGTTTGCAAATACCGACGGCGCGTAACCTCAGCGTAACACTTCGCGCAGTGCCGTCACGAACCGCTGCATCTGTGGCAACGTGCCGACGCTGAGACGGAACGCGCCGCGCAACATCGGCTTCGAGTCCATGCCGCGCACGAGAACGCCACGTTCACGCAGCCCAGTTTCCACCGCCGTCACGTCTTTGCCCGGCCACACCAGGAAGTAGTTTCCGCCACCCGAATAGGTCCGAACGCCGATGTCTCGCAGGGCATCGAGAGTCCACTTCTTGGCGCTAGTCACCTCGGCAACGTACGCCTCGACGTAGGGCCAGTCGTCGAGCACCGCGTGCGCGGCGACGACGCCGAACTGATTGATGTCGTACGGGCCCGTGACGCGGTTCATGCGTTCTACGACCTCCGGCGCGCCGCAGGCGAACCCGATGCGCAATGCGGCGATCCCGCAAGACTTCGACAGAGAACGTAACGCGACGAGGTTTGGCAACCCGCGGCCCTCGGGGAGCACGCTCACGCCCGTGTAGCTCTCGTAGATCTCGTCGACCACGAACAACGTCTCGGGATGCGCCTGCACCAACTCGATGATCGCGCCCGACTCCACGAGCGTACTCGTCGGGTTGTTCGGGTTACACACGATGCAGATCCGCGTGGGCTCCTGCAACGCCTCGGTGAACCGCCGCCACGGGAAGGAGAAGTCCGCTTCGTACGGGACGCCGACCGACGTCATCTGCGCGATCTCGGCGCACGGTCGGTAGTAACCGAAGGTCGGCGAGGTAGTGACGAAACGCGTGCCGGGTTCGCCGTAAGCGTCGAACACGGCGCGCAACGCGGCGTCGGAGCCGTTGAACAAGCCGACCTCGTCCGCTCGCAGACCGTTGTGCGCCGCGTACCGGGCCGTGAGCGACTCGTATTCGGGGTACGTCGCGTAAAACTCCGGGGGCAAAGCGCGGATCGCCTCGACGACCTTGGGGCTGGGGCCCACCGTGTTCTCGTTGAAGTCCAAGCGCAAGAGCCCGCGACGGCCCTCCAGCGGGGCAACGTAGGGACTCAGGGCTTCCACGGACGGTTTGGCGCGCATGGGGCGGACTTGCGAAGATCGGCCGGGGTGTGTCAAGGGCTGAATCGACGCGCCGCCTTCCGCAACTGCCGCTGCTCGTGGCACAGTCACACGCGTGAGTGAACCGCCCCCACGCAACCCTGTCGACCCAGTCAAACCGGAGGCGAACCAGGGCGACGACACGCCCGCCGCTTCCACCGCCGCGTCGACCATCGCGGCGTGGGTCGCCGTGATCGCGGTATTGGGCTTCGTGGCGTGGTGGTTCGGCCGCTCCGAGCCAAATTCCGAGGCCTTGAAACCGGCTCCCGAAGCGAAGGTACTACGAGACCCCGCGACGCCCAGGCCATCCGGCGCGGTGCCCGCCTCGAGCGACTGGGCTCAGGCTCTCCAACGTCGTGAGATGGCCGACGTCGCGGCGCGGCGTGCCCAACAGGCGCGTCAGCTGCTGCAGCGGCCACGCCTGGGAGCCGCCACTTCCCGCCCCGACTGGAACGCCGCACGACTGCGACCCCACCTCGGTGCGGGTGACGACGGCGGCATCGAGCCCTGACACCAGGGCTCGAAACCGGTCACGTCGGGAAAACCCCTCACTCAGAGCGGATGAGGCTGGGGTCGCACCTTCTGCCATGCGGTCGCCGAAAAATCAGGCTAGTGTCGCCGCGTGTCACTCAACGGCCTTTCACACGACGTACCGCCGGCGGTCCCGGAGCTCGTGCTCGAGCTCGCCGCCAGCTGCGTCCGCTTCGTGCAGACCAAGTTCGGCATCGAACTCGACTTCACCCACGAGACGTTACCGCTGCTCGACCACTACGCTCGGGAAGCGCGCGCCGAGCTCGACAACCGACCCGAAGCCACCACGCTCCTCGTCGAGGCGATGGGCGCATATTTCGGGCAGGTGCTCGCGCTCGAGTTCGGTGGGTTGTGGAAACACGACGGCTCCGATCCGCACCAGTGGCGCGTGTGTCTGCAATCGGCGTTCCTTTCCGTTAACCCAGTGGGCGTCGCTTACGACGTCTTGAAGGGCGGTCAGGTGCACGCTGGGCCGTCGAGCGAGCTCGGCCTCGCTCCCGAGGACAAGGCGCTCGTCGAGGGCCGTTTGGCCGCGTTGCCGCCGGTGCGTGAAGAAGAGTTCTTCACCTTCAGCGCGCGTTACGACGTGTTTCACATCGCGTACGAAGCCTTGCGCAGCCAAATGCAGAACGACGGTCTCGACGACGTGTGGTTCGAGCTCGGCGACTACGACGACTGACCGCGTGTGAACTCTCGACGCTGAACGTCCCCCTCACGATCACAATGAGGCTGCCTCACGTCGCGAGGTGCCTGGCAGCCAATCGCTGACTCCCCGTCACCGCAGCCCCCGCGCGATACGGCGTTTGGACCGCGACGAGCGCCGCATCAGGTGATCGGTCCGTACGCAGCGTGGCCGTTCGGCCCGAGCACGGCGCGGAACGCCGGCTCCGTGCGTGGCGATCCGGAGTTAACTCGTCCAGCTACTCTGCACGACGTTTCGGCGCGGAGTCGGCGTCGCTGAGGCGGGCCGAAAGTGCCGGTCTGGCGAGGCTATCGACGAGGGAGGCTTCCGGTTTCGCTTTTCACCCCAACGGCACTTGGGCTATTCAGCCAGGGCCATGTCTGAGGCTGACGGTGCAGTTGGGGGACGCCCGGAATCACCGAGCGTCCCGGAAGTGTCGACGTTGGCGCGGGCACTGCTCGACAACGTCCGCGACGCGATCATCGTGATCGACGCGGAAATGCGAGTGACCTACTGGAGCCGAGGTGCCGAGGTCTTGTACGGAGTCACGGCGGGCGAGGCGTTTGGTCGACCTCTGGACACGTTGCACCAATGGCAATGGCTGGAGCCCGAAGACGAGGCTGCCGCCTACGGTTCCCTGGAGACGACCGGCAGTTGGCGAGGCGAGAACATCCACGTGCTCCGCTCGGGGGAACGCCGTCACGTGGAGTCCACGGTGTTGAGGCTCGGTGCGTCGGACGGTGCGCCCGGCGGCATGTTGGCGTTGATCCGTGACGTCACCGACCGCGTACGTGAGCGCGAAGTGCTGCGCACCAGCGAAGAGCGCTTCCGTACCGTGGTCGACAACTCGCCCGACGTCATCGCTCGCTTCGATCGCGACATGCGTTATCTCTTCGTGAGCGCCGAGGCGGAGCGCGCTACGGGCAAGCGGAGTGTGGACATCATCGGAAAGACCAACGCCGAACTCGGGATGCCACCCGAGCTCGTCGCACTCTGGAGCGCGCAAACCAAGGCTGTGTTTGCCTCCGGCGCACCCGCGAGTTTCCAGTTTCCTTGCCGCTGCAATGGTGAGACAAACCACTACGAGGCCCGGCTGGTACCCGAGTTTGGCGCAGATGGCAACGTCGAGTCGGTGTTGACCGTGACGCGGCGAACGACCGTGGAAGTGCTCTTCGATTCGCTCCGCGAGAGCGAGGACCGGGCCAAGTTTGCCGTCGCGGAGCTGCAGGCAGTGCTGGACGCGGTGCCCGCCGCGGTGTTCATCGCGCGCGATCGTGACAGCACGCGCATCGACTCGAACCGCTTCGGCCTGGAGCTGTTGCGCCAAGCACCGGGCATAAACGTCTCACTGACTGCCCCGGAGCACGAGCGGCCGGTGGGGTTCCGCTGCCTCCAGAACGGAGTCGAGCTACAACCGACGGACCTTCCGGTGCAACGCGCTGCCAGGACGGGCACTGCCGTTCGAGACTGTGAGTGGGACATCGTGTTCGACGACGGCGCGGTGCGCAACGTGCTCGGCAACGTCGAGCCGTTGTTCGACTCGAACGGCGAACCGCGCGGCGCGGTGAGCGCGGTCGTCGACATCACGGACCGAAAGAGCGCGGAGAAGGTGGCCGACGAGACGCGCCAGCGTTTGCTCGGAATGATTTCCCACGAGCTGCGCAACCCGTTGAACGCCGTGGGCATCGCCGTCGAGATGCTCAAGATGAAGTTCACGGCCCCCGAGGATCGACGGTTGCTCGACATCATCGCGCGTAACGTGAAGATTCAGAGTCGGCTGGTCGATGATCTGCTCGACATGTCTCGCGCTTCTCGCGGCAAACTCGTGTCCCAACGGGTGCCCGTTCAGCTCGACGAGGTCGTCACGACGGTCGTCGACATGCTCGGCGCGGAGGCCTCGAGTCGCGAATTGCACGTCGATCTCGAGCTCGGGGCGCCGCACTACGTCTTCGGAGACCGTGCTCGTCTGGAGCAGGTTCTGACGAACTTGATCTCCAACGCCATCAAGTTCACGCCGCTGCGCGGTCGGATCTCGATCCAGACCCGTCAGAGCGGGCCCTTTGCACGTCTGCTCGTCGCAGACACGGGCATCGGTCTGTCACCGGATCAGCTCGAGCGCGCGTTCGAGCAGTTCCAGCAGGGGGAGGTGGCGACCTCGGGAAAACGCGGCTTGGGGTTGGGCTTGGCGATCGCCAAAGCGATCGTCGAAGAGCACGAGGGCCAAATCTGGGTGGAGAGCGACGGCATCGGCAAGGGCGCCCGGTTCTGCGTCGAGATCCCCAACGCAAACAACGAGTCGAGCCGGCCCCCGGCGTTATCGGCTCAGGCCCGTACTGGCCTAGTTCGGACGTTGTTGGTCGAAGACAACGAGGACACGCGCAAGTTGCTCACGGCTTCACTGGAGGCCAAAGGTTACGTCGTCGCCTCGGCCGCGAGCGTGGACCACGCGTGGCAGCTCATCGAGCGCGAGTTGCCGGATCTACTGTTGGTCGACATCAACCTCGAGGGCAGCAGTGGCCTCGACTTGATGGACCGCGTGATGACGACGCGACAGACGCGGCGAGTGCCCGCCTTTGCCGTCACCGCGCGCGACGGTCGCGACGACATCCGCAAGATCCGCGACGCCGGCTTCGTCGGCCACTTCGTCAAGCCCGTCGACGTCAACGCCCTCGACGTCGCGATCCGAGAATTCCTCGGCGTGTGAGCGCGCCCGCGTGCGCGACGTTGACGCGCGCGGGGCACTCGAGCCCGCGGAGAACGAGCAGCGTGAAAGCGCTCGGGTGCGCGCGCGCGTTCAATCTTTCAGCGGCAGGTACAGCTCCGTTCGGAGGTCGCTCTCGCCGGTATCGGCCGGCGTGTTCAAGTACTTCTCGAACGGCGTCCCGTCCCCCAACTCCTGACCGCTTTGGGGTAACCACTGACCCATGAGACGCGCCCACGAGTCGGGCAAGTTGCGATACGGACCGGTGTGCGTCGCGACGGCATACCTGCCCGCGGGTAACACCACCTCCAGCAGCGACGGTGGGATGACGGCCGAATCCGAGACCACGATGCCAGCGTCCGACTTCAGCTCGGGTTCCGGGGTAGTCTCCGGATCGTCGTAGAACAACGCGACCATCGCACTTTGCGGCCCATACAAGTGCGCTTGTTCACACAGCGCGCCTAGTCGCCCGAAGGTATTGCCGATCTGCAGATAGGGGCCAACGTGACGAAGCGCGGCGACGCGTTGTGAATTCAAAGTGACGATGTTGACGAGCATGGCGAGTTTCTCCGTGAAGCGTGGGGTGATGGGGTGGAGGGTGAGTTCCGGTGAAAAATGAATGCCAGACTGCGCGCGGAGTTCGATGTCCAGCACGCGCGCGCAGCCTGCGGTCGGTTGTTGCGTCTGCTGCCGGTAGGCGGACGGCGAGTGACCGTAGTGCGAGTTGAAGACCCGCGTGAACGCTTCGTGGGTGTCGTAGCCCGCGTCCATCGCCACGCGGGTGACCGGCGTAGCTTCGTTGCGCAACGTCCAGGCGGCGCGCTCCAAGCGCAGACGGCGATGCATCTCCAGTGGTGTCTCGCCAAGCATGCCGCGAAACACGCGATGAAAGTGGAACGGCGACATGGCTGCGCGCCGAGCGAGCTGGTGAAAGTCGAGGGCGCTGTCCAGGTTTGCAACAATCTCGGAAATCGCGAGCTCGACGGCTCGCTGGTACGACATCCGCGTCTTCGAGTTCATGTTGGGCACCTTATCCCGGCGCGCCTTGGCTTGCTTGACCGCGATTGCTAATGTCGCGGCGAGCGCCGATTCGAGCGTCGATTCGAGCGTCGATTCGAGCGGCGACGGCGGCGGCCCGAGACCGTTCGACCCTCGCCTCGAGTGACCGGGCCTGGCCAATCGAAGGCCGCCTCCGTCGCGAGGTGCCAGCGGCCGTTCGTTGACAGTCACCTCGCCGCAGCCCCCCCTTCCCCGGCGTCTCGGTATCGCGTCTCACCACGCCGCATCGGCCCGCTTTGACGGTTGCCCGCGCACGTCGATTTGGTGCGACGCCGGCCCGAGCGCTTTCGTTCCCGTTGGTACGGATTGATCCACGTCGAGGAGCAGGAATGAAGACAGGTTATGTTCGCACCATATGGGCCGCCGGGCTGGCTTGCCTGGGCTGCAGCGGTCTCGCGCCGACTGACGAAGTGGAGACGGGAGAGCTCGTCGAAGCGTTGACCTTCACCACCAGCGGCGGCCTCGTCTCGGCCGAAGCCGAGAACTTTACGGGCAACGCAGGCGCAGGCGCGTTCACTTGGACCCGGCGCAGCGAAGCCGCAGCCTCCGGGGGCGCCGCGATGTTGGCGAGCCCAGACAACGGGACGATCAACAACAGCGGTTTCACGACCACGAGCCCGCGCTTGGACTTCGGGACCACGTTCGCCCAGACCGGTACGTATTACGTCTGGGTTCGCGGGCGAGATAGCGGGGCCGCCGTTGGCAGCGGCGACTCGGTGCACGTGGGCCTGGACGGGCAAGCGCTCGCCAGCGCGGACCGTATCTCGGGTTTCACCGGTTCGTTCGGATGGACTCGAGCGACGCTCGACAACGTCAACGCGACGATGAACGTCGGCACGACTGGTCAACACACCGTCAACGTCTGGATGCGAGAAGACGGCTTCCTGTTCGACAAGTTGGTGCTCACGACGGATGCCAACTACACGCCTAGTGGGAACGGGCCCGCAGAGACGGCGCAGAGCACGGCGAGTTGCACGGATGGCGTGAGAAACGGCTCCGAGACGGGCATAGACTGCGGTGGTTCGTGCGCCGCCTGCGCGACGTGCGGAGACGGCACCTGCAGCGCCACGGAGAGCTGCTCGAGCTGCGCGAGCGATTGCGGCGTGTGCAGTGGGTGGACGGGTCGTGACATCGGTGCGGTTGGCGCCTCGGGAAGCACGACGCAATCCGGCGGAACCTTCACCGTGGTCGGCAGCGGTGACGACATCCACAGCACCTACGGCACGCCCCTCGACGAGTTCCACTTCGCCTCGCAGCCGGTGTCCGGTGACTTCAGCTTAGTGGCTCGCGTCGTGAGTGTGCAGAATACCAACGAGTGGGCAAAGGCCGGCGTCATGGTGCGAGAGACCCTCGCCGCCGACTCCAAGTTCGCGTTTGCTCTGGTGCGCCCGGACAAGCAAGTGCAGGCGCAGTTTCGCGCGCAAACCGCCACCACCGGCACGGACAGCGGAGCTCAAGTTGGCGGCACGACCGCCACCAAGTGGGTGAAGGTCGAGCGCGTCGGGGATCAATTCCGCACCTACTACTCGACGGACGGCAACACCTTCACCCAGTTGGGTTCTGCCACCACGATCAGCATGGCGCAAACGGTGTACGCCGGCCTCGCGGTAACTTCGCACGCCGACGGCACCCGCTGTACGGCGCAGTTGGACAACGTGACGCTCGCCGCGACTGCGACCTGCGGCAACGGCCGGTGCGACGGCACCGAGACGTGTACGTCGTGTCCGGGCGACTGCGGAGCATGTGGCGTATCGGGGTTGGACTCGCGTCCGTCGAACACGACGTGTGTGGCTCCAGCGCCGATCTCGACGACAATCGGTTTTCAAGACGTTTGGTCGTCGATCACGTTCAACAGTCCGATGCAAGTGGTTCAGCCACCGGGGGACAACACACGTCTCATCGTCGTGGAACGCGCCGGGACCGCGCGTTCGGTGTCCATCAATCCCGCGAACGGCGCGCAGCCCACCAACTTCCTCACCATCGGCAACGTGGCGACGACGAGTAACGGCGGCTTCCTGAGCATGGCCTTCCACCCGAACTGGGCTCAAAACCGCTACGCCTACGTCGTGTACACGACTGACCTTCCGGGTAACCCCGTCGTCAAGATGAAACGTCTCTCGCGGTTTCAGTCGACGGACGGTGGCGTGACGCTGAACCCGAGCACGGAGCAGGTCGTGCTGCAGATTCAACACCTCAAAGAGTTCAACCACAACGGTGGTCAGATTGCGTTCGGCAACGACGGCAAGCTCTACATGTCGAGTGGTGACGACGCGTACAACGACTACACGCGTGCCGCCCAAGCCGCCGCAACCAACAACCTGTTCGGCAAGGTGCTCCGCATCGACGTCAACAGCACCAGCGGGGGCAAGAACTACGCGATCCCTTCCGACAACCCGTTCGCTGCGGGTGGCGGCGCCCCCGAGGTGTATGCGTATGGACTTCGCAACCCGTGGCGCTTCAGCTTCGACAAGACGACTGGCAATCTGTGGCTGGCAGACGTCGGCGAGAAGAAGTGGGAGGAAGTGAACGTCATCCAGAAGGGCGGCTTTTACGGCTGGCCTTACATCGAGGCAGATGAGTGTTTCGTCGGCACCCCAGCTCAATGCCAATCGGGAACCTACGTCCGACCCGTCCACAAGATCGCTAGCGGTGGTGCCAAGTCGATCTCCGGTGGTTTCGTGTACCGTGGCGCGATTCAATCCCTGCAGGGCAAATACGTGTACGGCGACTTCGTGTCGTCCGAGGTCTCGACGTACGATCCGGTCACTGGAGCGGTCTCGACGATTCCCGGCAGCACCGCAGGCGGAGCCATCGTCGGCTTCGGCCAGGACAACGCCGGTGAGCTCTACGTCGTTCGGCTGAGCACGGGTCGCATTCAGAAGATCGTCGCCCAAGCGGGTGGAGGGGCCACGGACTTCCCGGCGCTGCTCTCCGCAACCGGTTGCTTCGAGGCCAACAACCCGACGAAGGTCGTGAGTGGAGTGATTCCGTATACAGTAGCGCAGCCCTTCTGGTCCGACCGTGCGACGAAGGAACGTTATCTCGCGTTGCCAGCCGGCCAAACGCTGAAGATCGACGCCGATGGCGATTGGGAACTCCCTCCCGGCGCGGTGACGATCAAGAACTTCAGCGATCAGGGCAAGTTGTTCGAGACGCGATTCCTCGTGCGACATACCAACGGCACGTATTCGGCTTACACGTACGAGTGGAACGATGCCCAGACGCAAGCCACGCTGGTTCCCGCGGCTGGTAAGACACGCACGCTCCCCAATCGCGAGTGGACGTACCCGTCGAGAAGCGACTGCTTCTCTTGCCACACGAACGCCGCAAACTACGCCTTGGGACTCGAAACCAGGCAGATGAACGTGGACGGCCACTATCCCTCCACGGGACGCACGGCGAACCAGGTTTACACCTTGGACAACATTGGCATGTTGAGCGGCGACCGGACGCGCACGCCTCCGTTCCCAGGAATAGGAGACGACGTTTCGATCAACGTGCGAGCGGAAGCATACCTGCACGTCAACTGCTCGAACTGCCACCGACCCGGCGCCGTCTCTAGCGTGCCCATGGACTTGCGATTCACCAAGCCGCTCGCGAGCAAGAACATTTGCAACGTAGCTCCCACCCTGGACGGCTTAGGGCTCGCCAATCCGAAGCTCATCGCGCCGGGTGACCCCTACAACTCGGTCATCTGGCACCGCATGAACTCGCGCGGGGTACCTACGTCGATGCCGCCCCTCGCGAGCAAGGAGGTCGACGTCGCTGGCTCGTTCCTACTCCAAGGATGGATCAGCCAAATGACGACGTGTCCCCTGTAAGGGTGCGCGCTCCCTCGGAAGGGTCCGCGTTTGTCGACGCGGACCCTTCTGCAAACGCGGACCCGGGCGGGGCGACCACGCCGCATTGCCCGTACGAACTGCACGCGCGGAAGGTGCGTTATTCTGGCGACGTAAGCGGTGGAGTGAATGCGACTTGCCGTCAATCTCCGGGCCACGGTAGCTACGATTGTATGACGAACCCGAGC
>CBINDO010000284.1:0-10856 GCA_966249405.1 uncultured bacterium
GGTGGTGTGGCAGGGGTCGTTGGGGATTCTCCCAACGCCCCTATGCCGATTGTGGCGTTGTGCAGGTCGTCACGATAACGCCGGGTAGCGGCTGTCGTGAACGGCGGCGCCCGACCGCGTCGTCGCTCACTCTGCGGGTAACGGGTGCTCCCAAGAACGGCGGGGGCGATGGCTTAGCCCAGTGGTGAGCCGGCGCGCGCGGCGCGTTGGACCCGGACGTAGCACCGAGCTGCCGTGACGCGGAGCTGCAGTGACGCCGAGTTGCAGTGACGCGGAGCTGCAGTGACGCCGAGCCACAACTCACGTTCACTTGGTGGCTAGCGGACAGGGGACTCGTCGCTCGAGTTGCGGAGGCGGCAAGCGGCTCGTCCCGGTGGCACGATGGAGCTCCAGTGCTTGGCTTGGGTTAATGATGGACCCGCGCGGCGAGGCGCCGTTCGACAGACGCAGTCGAGTGAGGCACCGGGTGCCGGGGCGACGCATCACTGCGCGGAGGCTACGCACCTCGACTCACGCCGCCGGACGGTTTGGGCTGCGGTGAGTGCAGCACACGAACGCCGGCTGGCACCTCGCGACTCAGGCCGGCTCGAAGAGGGCGACATCGCGACGTGAGTCGGCGAGGTTCGGAGTTCGCGTTGTGCGCCGTGTTCGCGAGCGCAGCGGACGCGCAAAAACGTCGCGCAACGGACCAAGAAATCGCGCTGCGATCGAACACTGCGCAGAGCTGCAGCGTCGAAGTGAACGCGTCCGAGGAGGTTTGGGCGTCGGGGCTGCAATCTGACGGCCATGCGGTCAAGTCAGGGGTCGCTCAGTATACGGACTGGCGCCTCCAGTACTCGAATCGGCGGCATGTCGGCGTGACAGGTGGTGTTCAACAGTATACGCTGCAGGGGTGAGCAAACGCAACGACCCGTCGAGCGCCGCCGAACCGGCGGGCACGCGTCGACCGTACGATCCGGAGGTGTTCGACTTCCTCGACTACCGTGCGTACTTGCGCGAGTTCTATCGACGCCGCAAAGAGAACACGGCGTTCTCTTACCGAGCCTTTTCGCTGCGTGCGAAGTTGGGTTCGCCCAACTACCTCAAGTTGGTCATCGATGGTGAACGCAACCTCACGGCAGCAATGGCGCGCCGTTTCGCTGGTGCGTGTGGTCTCAAAGGGCCGTCGGCGACGTTTTTTTGCGAGTTGGTGGTGTTCGGGCAAGCCACGACACTCGACGAGCGCAACGAGAGTTATGGGAGATTGCGGCGCTTCCAAGAGTTCCGCGATGCCCAAGAGATCCAAATCGCCCGCGACGACTACCACTCGAAGTGGTATCTGCCAGCGATCCGGGAATTGGCCTTGGCCTCTGACTTTCAACCCGATCCCGCCTGGATCGCGGCTCGGTTGTGCCCGCCGATCAAACCCGCCGAAGCCAAGGCCGCGCTCGAGATCTTGCAGAAGTTGGAGATGTTGGTGCCGCAGAGCGACGGAGGTCTCAAGCCCGGGACGCCGCTGGTGACCACCGGGGCCGAGACGGCAAACCTGCACATGGTGCAGTACCACCGGACGATGATGAACCTGGCTTCGGAATCGCTCGAGCGCATTCCAGCCGCGTCGCGAGATATTTCGAGCGTCACGTTGTGCGTCGGCGTGGACGGCTTGGAGTTGATCAAACAAGCTATCGTTCGCTTCCGGCGTGAGCTACTCAAGCTGTCGGAACTCGAGACGGACCCCCGCCAAGTGGTACAGGTGAACTTCCAGCTCTTTCCTCTATCGAACCTCACGAAGGGAGGTGACTCGTGAGACTTCGCGAACGTTGTTTGATCACTGTGGCCGTCGGCTTGGTCGCGTGTGCCGAACCGACGGGGACCGAGTCTGGCAACCCGAGCATGCCGGGCGCTCACGCGCCGTTGCCGAACCTGCCGCCCATCGCGCCGCCCTTGCCGCCCATGCCGGTGCAGCCGAGTCCGACGGTGGGGCCCGTGACTGATCCTGCCGTCGACCAGACGATCACGGAAACGACCGAGGTCGCGCCGGACTCGTCGTCCGCGCCCACCAGCCCGGAGGGCAATCCGTCCGTCCCCATGCCGCCGGTCATGCAACCTCCGACCATGGGCACGACCGAGTTGCCCGGCGTGGATGGCCACGGGCAAACGGGGCCTTCGCCGACAACGGCTGGGCCTGCCGCTGGCAACGACACGGAGCCCAGCTCCGAGCCAGTGGACGCTGGGGACGCGGGCGGTGTAGATGCCGGCGAATGAACGAGCTGGGTGAAGCGGTGAGCGCGGTGGCCTTGGGGGAAGTCATGCTGCGCTTCGACCCAGGCCCGGCGCGCGTGCACACGACGCGTCGGTTCGATGTTTGGGAGGGCGGGGGCGAATACAACGTGGTGCGCGGTTTGCGCCGCACGTTTGGACAACGCGCCGCCATCGTTACGGCGTTGGTCGACAATCCCGTCGGTCGATTGGTTGAAGACTTGCTGTTGCAGGCGGGCGTCGACACCCGTCACATCACTTGGCGCGAACACGACGGGGTGGGGCGCGAGTGCCGCAACGGCTTGAACTTCACCGACCGCGGGTTCGGCGCGCGGGCGGGGGTCGGCGTCTATGATCGTGGACACACCGCCATAAGTCAGCTTGCCCCTGGCCAGGTGCACTGGGCGGAGGTGTTCGCCGAACGCCCTCGGGTGTTTCACACCGGTGGTGTTTTCGTCGCGCTCGGCCAACACACGCCCGAGGTCGCTCTGGAGGGGATGCGGGCCGCCAGAGGCCACGGGTGCACCGTGTCCTTCGACCTGAACTATCGCGATTCGTTGTGGCGAGGTCACGGGCGCGAGGTGACCTCGGTAATGAATGAGCTCGTTTCGGAGGCCGACATCTTGTTTGGGAACGCCGACCAGTTCGAGGCGTGTCTAGGGCACCACGTCGCCGCCACCTCGCCGGAACGCGCCGCGCTGGGGGCTGTAGAGTGGGCGCTAGCCAGGTACCCGAATCTAAAGGGGGTGTTTTGCACCACTCGTCACGCCACGGATGCCTCGTCTCACCGTTGGGGCGCGGTAGCCTCGTGGATGGGTCGACACGTGACGATTCCCGAGCAAACCGTGGCCGTTTACGATCGGGTGGGCGGCGGAGATGCGGCCGCCGCGGGGTTTCTGTACGGCATTCTGTCCGGCCGCGACCTGCCGTGGGCCGCCAAGTGTGGCGTCGTGCACGGCGCCTTGGCGATGTCGACCCCTGGCGACAACGCGATGGTCACGCTGGCCGAGGTCGAACTCGCGATGGCCAGCGAGCAGATACGGATGGTTCGCTAAAGGTGTTTCAGGTTAACGTGAGGCGACGGCGTCGACGGGGTCGCGGAAGGTGGAGGCTCGAGTGACGGAAACTGTTTTGGCGGCGTTGGAGCAGCTGCGTGACGCAGGGCTGGTCCCGGTCGTTCGCGCCCCGGACGCCGAACGGGCGTTGCAGGCGTGTCGCGCGCTGGTGCAGGGCGGCATGCGCAGCGTCGAGGTCACGATGACCGTGCCCGGTGCACACGAGGTGATCGCGACCCTGCGCAAAGAATGCGGCGAGGCGGTGTTGGTAGGCGCCGGTACCGTAACGACGCGCAGCGAGCTGGAGTGGTGTCTGCGCGCTGGGGCCCGCTTCATCGTCACACCGGTGTGTTTGCCCGAACTCATCGGGCCTGCCCATGAAGCGGAGGCTGTCGTCGGCCTGGGCGCGTTGACCCCGAGCGAAGTGTGGACGGCCTGGAGTGCGGGAGCCGATGTCGTGAAGGTGTTTCCAGCGTCGGCGCTCGGCGGTCCCGCCTACATTCAGGCGCTCAAGGCGCCGTTTCCTCGAGTGAAACTGATGCCGACCGGGGGGGTGAGTCTGGCGACCATCGAACCATTCCTGAACGCCGGCGCCTTCGCGTTGGGTGTCGGGGGGGCGTTGGTCGACATCGCGCAGCTTGGCGAGCGAGGACCAGAGTTCATGGCCGACCAGGCGCGGACGTACGTTGCAAAGTTCAACGAGGCGCGTCGTCGCGTGTAGCGTTTGCTCTTGAAGCGCTGCGCGGCTTGGTAAAGATTGCCGGCCGTGATCTACTCCGCCTCCGAGACCAGTAGTGTTTCCTTTCCGTCCGCGCACTCCGCGGTTTTGCTCGAGTTCTCTTGGGAGGTCTGCAACCAAGTCGGCGGCATCTACCAGGTGCTCCGCTCCAAAGCGGAGCTCATGTTGGGGGTTTGGGGTGAACGATACTGCTTGGTCGGGCCTTACATCCCCGAGAAAGCGGCGACCGACTTCGAGGTTTGCGAGCCGCCACCGCCGTTCGCAGAGGCGCTGGCGGCCCTGCGGCGTCAAGGCATCAAGGGTCACTTCGGTCACTGGTTGGTAGCGGGCAAGCCACAGGTCATTTTGCTGGAGTACGAGCTCTCACGTGATCGCCTCAACGCGGTGAAACACACGATGTGGGAGACGTGTGGCGTGCAGTCTCCGCCGGATTCGGTGCTCGTCGACAATGCGTTGTCGTTCGGGGAAGTCTCGGCGGTGCTCGTGGCTTCACTCTACGGCGCGGTGGCCAGCCACTTCGGCAGCGACCACCGCGTCCTAGCCCATTTTCACGAATGGCAAGGCGGCGCGGCGATCGGGTTGCTCAAACGGCGCGCGTTGCCTGTGGCCACCTTGTTCACTACGCACGCAACGCTGCTCGGCCGCTACATTGCGTCAGGTGGGGACGAGCTCTACCAAAAGCTCCCGCAGTACAACCCGGAAGAGCGCGCCAAGCACTTCGGGATCTTGGCCCAGCATCAGATCGAGCGCGCGTGCGCTCAGTACTGCTCGGTGTTCACGACGGTGTCTCCGATCACCGGTGAGGAGTGTACGCATCTCTTGGGTCGCAAACCGGACGTCATCACTCCGAACGGTATCAACACCGAGCGTTACGACGTCGGTCACGACTTTCAGACGTACCACGCTCAGTACAAGGAGAGCATCCGTCGCTTCGTCATGGGGCACTTCTTCCCGAGCTATGCGTTCGACCTGGACAAGACGCTGTTCTTCTTCACGAGTGGGCGCTTCGAGCCGCACAACAAGGGGTTCGACCTCTGCCTGGAGGCGATGGCCCGCCTCAATGCAGAGCTCAAGCAACAGCAAATCGATCTCACCGTCGTGTTCTTCATCGTCACCAGCCAGCCGGTGCGGTCACTCAACCCCCACGCCATGCGTGATCGGGGCGTTCTCGACGAACTACAAGAGGTCTCCAACCGAATGGCGGAGCAGTTCGCTCGACAGCTGTTCTTGAACGGCGCGTCGAACACCGAGCAGTCCTTCGATGAAATGATCGACGAATATTGGCGCGTCCGCTACCGCCGCACGCGGTACGCGCTGCGCTCGAACCGCTTACCGTTCTCGACGACGCACGTGTTGGTGGACGAAGAAAACGACGAAATCCTGCGCCACATCCAAGGCGTCGGGCTGCTCAACGCCAAGACCGATCCGGTCAAGGTGGTTTACCACCCGCAGTTCATCAACTCCGTCAACCCGTTGTGGCGCATCGAGTACGAGCAGTTCGTGCGTGGTTGTCATCTGGGTATCTTTCCCAGCGCATACGAGCCCTGGGGGTACACGCCGCTCGAGTGCGTGTGCATGGGCGTACCGGCGATCACGAGCGATCTGTCCGGTTTTGGTCGTTACCTCGCGGACGTGCATCCCGACCACGATCGGCACGGTGTCACGGTGTTGGGGCGTCGCGATCAAGACTACCACTCGAGCGCCAAGGAACTGGCCAAGCGCCTACTGGCGTTCTGCCGCCTCAATCGCCGACAACGGATCGCGCTGCGCAACTCCGTGGAAGCTCACTCCCACTCGTTCGACTGGAGCAAGCTCGGCGAAGCCTATCACCGGGCGCACCGCAAGGCCCTCGAGCTCTCCTTTTGACGCGAGTCCGTTTCGGGCGCGCGTCACGTCGAATGCTGCGCCTGTTTACGAACAGCGCGCCCTCGTCCGAGGGCGCATCACGTCGATCGAGTAGCGCGTCCGTTCATTCCTCCGCCGCCGCGCCGTTCGTGATCCACGTCGCGACGTCGTCGAGCAATGGCTGGCTGAGCGCTCGTGGCATGTTGTCGGAGTCCAGTGGCATGAGTTGACCGACCATTCCCGTTGCGCCGGTGAGCTTCACCCAGAGGTAGCTGTTCTCGAGCGAGCCGGGGGTCACCAAGGGCATCTCGGGTGCTTGCACCGAGTTACCAAGGAGCCGTTCGTAGGCGCCGTCGCTCATGATGTCGAAACTACCCTGCGGGTTCTCGCCGCCGTGACAACCGCCGCAGTTGGCTTCCAGCAGAGGTTTGACGAAGCCGAGCCAGGTCACGTTTTCGCCGAGCAGGTTCAGATCTTCGGGATTCTCGGCGAAAGTGCACTCCTCGTAGTTGATGGGCGCAAGCATGTCGAACTCGCCTTCGATCTCCGACGGCAGGCCCTCGATGAAGCAATACAGCGCCAACATCTCGGCAACGCTCAGCGGTTGATTGGCGAGGGGCATGCGAGTGCCCGGGATCTTCTCTCCCTTGAGTTCACCGCGTACACGGCCGATCAGGTAGCTGCCCTCCGGGTCGCCCGCCTTCAGCATGTGGAGTTGGGTCGTGTCCCGAGAGCCGAACACGCCGTTGCGGTTCATGTCGCCTTGCACGATGCCTTGAGCCATCAAGCCCTCGACGGAATCGACCTGCCATTCGTTGACGGCGCCGACGATGTGTCGTCCGCCATCGAGGTACCACCACTCGGTGTCGTAGTCGGCGTAGGTCGACTCCTTCACCTTCCCGTCCTCCGTGACGAACTTGCCGGTGAACTTCCCAGTCCCCCAA
Organism: uncultured bacterium; assembly: GCA_966249405.1. Lineage (GTDB taxonomy): Bacteria > Myxococcota_A > Polyangia > Polyangiales > Polyangiaceae > SZUA-265. The sequence continues at coordinate 6,822 of CBINDO010000284.1, forward strand.
CGGCGATTCCAGTCACCTGCGTTGAGTGGCTCTGCGAGGTAGATGTGAAAGCCAGGAGATTCGGCGGTCGGGGGGTCCCCGTCGCCGAAATCCGGCTCGCCTGGCACATAGTCGATGTAGGCGATTTCGACGCGCTTCTTTTCGTCCCCGAACGAAAAGGTATCGCCCGTTTGTTCACAACCGTCGAACACCGCGGACCAATCGCCTGGCTGCACGTTGCACGGCGCGTTGATGGCGTTGACCAGGTTCGATGCAGTATGCAGGTCAGGGTACTCTTTTTGGTTGTGACACACGCCTTGGGTCGGTCCACAAGTCCGAATGATCACGCCTTTGTGTAGGTCGAGGCCCGTGCCGAGCCGCGATACGGCCTCCAGCACCACGGGGTTGGTGCCCGAGTAGGGGGGCACCGTTGGCGTATCCATGAGCTCGGGGCGCTTCGTTTCGAGCTCCAAGGTACCCGTGGGGCGCTGGACCTCCGGGTCACCGCAACTCCAAACGACGACCGAGGCGATGACCAACCCGAAGAGCGGAGCTCGGCGGGGATGACGTCGGCGTGATGGTGTGGTGTTGGTAAACATTTTAGAACTCATACTACTCTCAAAGCCACTCAGAAGATGTCGGCGATCGGTGGGTCGTCGGGGAAGAACTCGGAGTGGTCTGCGCAAAGCAGATCCATCAAGGTCTTGGCAACGGCGCGGTACGAGAACACGCGTCCATCATCCTTCAGCTCTGCCTTCTCGGTGACGCCATACTGCTTGCCACCCATGCCCGAGGCCGTGACCATGCCGCCCATGAACGGCATGCTCATCCAACGCGTGGCGCGGTCACCGCCGTGATCACTTCCTCCGGCGGAGTTGAACGGGGTCCCGCGAGTGGTGCGACCGAACTCGCTGCCCATCACGACCAAGGTGTGATCCCAATAGGTGCCTCCGTCGGGGTGTGTCATGCGCTTGAGCGCCGCGTTCAACCCGCTGAGCAACATCCCGAGCTCGGACATCGCGCCCGGCAGATTCTCCTCCTCGCCCGAATGCATGTCGTACCCGCCTTGGTCGAGGTACACGGCGGGGCAACCGAAGTGAAAGAGACGAAGGGCCAACGCCAACTGACGGCCGCTGCCGCTATCGCCGAACATCGTCGCGAGTTCCTGGTTGCTGATGCCGTCGACCGCTTCGTTCGAACGATTGCCGATGCGCAGGATGTCGCTCCCGAAGATCTCGGCGAACTTGGCAGTGGATTCTCGGCTCGCGATGTAGGCCTCGACCGCCGGCTTGCCACGCGGCGCGACCCGCGCGTGCATGCGCGCGTCGACCTCGGTCGCCATGTCGGTAGCCCACATCGGCAGTTTGCTCACGTCCGAGAAGACGAAGTTTTCGAAGCTGTCGCCTTGAATCAGTGGGGGGCGATAGGCGGCGTATTTACCTGCGCCGAGCGCCATGCCCGACGATCCGAGTACGAACGGCGGGAGCTCGACGCGTCCTTCGACGGCGGCGGCTTCGATCCGGGCTCGCAGCCCATAGTTGAGCATGGTGAAGATGCTGTTGTCGCCGTTGACGTTACCGGTCAAGAAGCGCTCCAAGCCGGTGCCGTGGTTGCCGTCGGCGTTACCGCTGGTTGGTTCGTGGTCCACGGTAGCCAATACGGCCATCTCGTTGGTGATGCTCGTCACGGGCTTCATGCCCAGCTCGCGCCGTTCGGCTCCTCCCATCGCGTCATCCAGCCACGGAGAGGGCTCGAACAGTTTGCTGACGCCCCACTCCGTGCCGCTTGCTAGGCCAGTGGCCACCCCGAACGGGTTGTACACCGCACCGACGTCGGCATTGAAGGCGGTCGTGAAGCGAAATCCGCCGTTCAAGCGGACGTAGATCAAGTGTTTCACGCCGCCGCGCCCGGTGCATTGTTGGGCGAACGCGGGCTTCGGAATCCAGATGTGGGGGAAGCTCGCCGCGGCCGCTCCTGCCAGGAACGCACGTCGTCGAATGGTTGTCATGGGTGAACGCATTGGGGGATTGAGTTTGCGGGACATGAAAAGCTTCTCTCAGTAGAAAATCATCTCGGCGCTGCTCAGCAAGGCGAAGCACACGGGGCGGGCGAACTCTTCGGCGCTGCAGTTGCTGGCAGCGCAGTTGGCTCCGTGCGCCCTGGCGCGTTCGAGCTCTTCTGCCGTGGCCGGGCGGGCGAGGAACTTGCGTGTTTGATGGTCGAAGATCTTCGCCGCCAAGTCTTCGGTCGTGGCGTCCGAACGATCCACGCCGCCGGGCAGGAGCGCCTTCGACGAAATCCGAAGGTCGGTGTCTTCGTTGGATGGGTCACACAATTGACCCGCATAGTTGAGCTGGTTGGCCGTAGTCAGCACGCTCGTGATTTTGAAGCGGCCGCCCTGCGAGTTGTCGGGACATCCGCCTAGGGCCTGTACCAAGTCTCGGTAGCCCTCGCGGATGCCGTTCATGTTCTCGTTGAGCGTCCAATCGGAGTCTTCCACGAGCGCCAAGCCGAACGGGCTGCCATCGCGCAAGAAGTCTTGCGGACGGTTCAGACGAATGTCGCACTTGGACGCGTCGGTTCCAGTCAACGCGTTGAGCGAGTCCACCCAGACTTCTGCCTCCGCTTGTTTCAGCGGGCCGTGGGCGTACGCAGGCGCATTTTCGTCGGCGCCGCCCGCCGTTTGCAGGTAGGCCTGACTGGTTAGTACTGCGTAGTGAACGGAGCGGATGTCGCCGTCGTTGTCCAAAAGGTAGCGGGTGAGACGCTCCCCGACCTCCGGTGCCGCGGTCGCGAGCGGGTAACCCAAGTATTGGTCGAGCACCACGTTGACGGCGTGTTCCCAGAACGCCCATTGCTGAGCGAGCAAACGCCCGGGAGCCTGCAACTTCTCCCACTCGTCGGCGCTCAGGAAGCCGCTCCACATCATGAGCCGGTCGCCGTCCTGGATGGCTCGAGTGTCGGGCTGCAAAACCAGCTGTTCGAACCCGAACTCGGTGCTCGTGCACTCACCCGTCTGTTCTAGGCAGGAGTATCTTATGTATGCGTCAGGTAAACGAATCCCGAGCTGAGGGTGATCGTAGTAGTCGTTGCGCCACAGGTGATACAAGCGTCCGAGATCGGCGCTTTCGTTGCCGAACGGTGGCCGACCCAGGAAGGTCCAAATTGCCGCCTCAGCGCGGTCCTTTTCCGTGTCGTAACGTCGGGTCAGAACCGGGTGCGCGCTAGCGATGGCGGCGAACTGGTCGTAGCTGATGCGCCCTTCGTAGAGTGCAGAAACGACGCGGTCCATGTCGAAGACGCGCTCGACGCTCACCGCTTCCGTATCGTAACGTAGCCGGTCGGCCCACAGGCGCCGGTTCACGCGCACGAAGTCTTTGGAGGCGAGCAGCGTCGAAACTACGTCGTTCCAGTCTTTGCCCAAACAATCGCTCTCGATTTCGTCGTAGGAGGGCAGGCGTCCCACCGTGTCGGCATACAGCCGTCGACACGCTTCGGTCTCGACGATCGGGGTGCCCGAGAGCCCGAGGCCCCACAGGGAAGGACACAAGCCGATGTTTGCGGGATTGGTTAACGCTTGGGCGTCGCAGTGGCTTTGACAGTTGCCGTCGCAAGCGGACAGGGCAGTCCCATCCGCCGTCGCGAAGGTCTGTGGAACCGCGTCACGACCACCGGTGTAGGACGTGGTATCACCTTTGGCTGCCGAGGGCAGTAACTCGGAAGGACCACGTGCTGGGTGTTCCGGATCGAACGCCAAGGGTTCCTCCGCGCACGCGGAAATCAAGATTGGGAGGCCGAGGAGAGACATTCGAAACGCGAACGCCGAGCTTCCGAAGCGGGAGGCCACCTGATTAAAACGACGAGCCGTCATAAGCGTACAAGTGTAGCGCATCCCACCTTCTGAATTGAACCACATTGACGATTTGTGGCAGGGTATGCTCTCGTTCCCGCCGCGTGTCCCACGTGAACATAGTCTTTCCGGACCGGTTTGGCCCGGCGGCTTTCGCGAGCGCTGAAAAAGGATTGTGCTCGTGCAGTTTACGAATCTTGCCGTAT
>CBINDO010000285.1:0-10840 GCA_966249405.1 uncultured bacterium
CCAGTGGAAGACGACGCCCTCCTGCAGCTGTCCAACATCGCCCGTCTCCCATTCATTCACGGGTGGGTTGCGGCCATGCCCGACGTGCACCTCGGCATCGGTGCGACGGTGGGTTCGGTGGTGCCCACGATCGGAGCGGTCATCCCCGCTGCGGTAGGCGTCGACATCGGCTGCGGCATGATGGCGGTGCGCACGACGCTTAAAGCCAGCGACTTGCCGGACAACCTGGCGCGCGTGCGCGGAAGCATCGAACGCGGCGTTCCCCACGGTCGCGGTAAACACGGCGGCCGTGGGGACCGCGGTTCTTGGTCTGCCATCCCGGCTCCGGTCGGCAAATGTTGGGCCACGCTCGAAGCGGGCTTCGACCGCATCGCCGCGAAACACCGCGCCATACGCGACAGCAATCACGTCGTTCACCTGGGTACGCTCGGCACCGGCAACCACTTCATCGAGTTGTGCCTCGACGACGAGCAACGGGTGTGGGTGATGTTGCACTCGGGTTCCCGCGGCGTGGGTAACCGCATCGGCTCGTATTTCATCGAACTGGCGAAACGCGATATGGAGCGGCACAGCAAACACCTGCCCGACAAGAACCTCGCCTATTTCGAAGAAGGCTCCGAACGCTTCGAGGACTACGTCGAAGCCGTGTCCTGGGCGCAGGACTTCGCGCGTCACAACCGGGAACTCATGATGGCCAAGGTGCTCGATGAAATGCGGCGTAGCCCAGAGCTGCCCTCGTTTCAGATGGACAAACACGCCGTCAATTGTCACCACAACTACGTGAACAAGGAAGAGCACTACGGCCAGCAGGTGTTCGTCACCCGCAAGGGGGCGGTACGCGCTGGTCTGGGTGAGCTCGGTATTATCCCCGGGAGCATGGGCGCGCGTTCGTACATCGTCCGCGGCAAGGGTAACCCGGAGAGTTTCTGCAGCTGTTCACATGGTGCAGGTCGTGTGATGAGCCGCACCGAAGCGAAACGCCGCTTCACGGTGGAGGACCACGTGCGCATGACGGAAGGCGTCGAGTGCCGCAAAGACAAAGACGTGATCGACGAAACCCCCGCCGCGTACAAGGACATCGACGCCGTGATGTCGGCCCAAAACGGCCTGGTGAGCATCGAGCATACGCTCAAGCAAGTATTGTGCGTGAAAGGTTAGGTAGCCGTGATTTACATCGATGGACAAGCAGGCGAAGGCGGCGGGCAAGTGCTGCGCTCATCCTTGTGTCTCTCCATGCTCACGGGTCGTCCGCTCACGATCACGAACATCCGCAAGCGGCGCACCAAGCCCGGTTTGTTGCGCCAACACCTGACGGCGGTTCACGCTGCACGTGATGTGTCGAAGGCCGAAGTCGTGGGCGCAGAGCTGGGGTCCGAGACGTTGCAGTTTCGGCCCGGCGCCGTCCGCCACGGAGAGTACCAGTTCGTGGTTGGCACGGCCGGTAGCGCGACCTTGGTGTTGCAGACGGTGTTGTGCGCGTTGCTCGCCACGCCGGGGAGCTCCCGTTTGGTGCTCTCTGGCGGGACGCATAATCCGCTGGCCCCGACGTTCGATTGTCTCGCCATGACGTACCTGCCTCTGCTGCGACGCATGGGGGCTCGGGTGCACGCGCACCTCGAGGCGCCTGGCTTCTACCCGGCGGGTGGTGGCCGCTTCGTCGTGGAGCTCGAAGGCGGAGCAACCTTGATGCCGCTCGACGTGAGTGGGCGCGGCCAACTCCAAAGTGCGTGCATCGAGGTCACGTCCTGTGACGTGCCCAAACACGTCGGGGAACGTGAACTCGCCGTCCTCGAGACACGGCTACGGCACCTGAACCCGACTTCGCGCGTCAACTACGTCAAGAGCGCGGGGCCAGGCAACGTCGTGACGGTGTATCTCCGCTACGACGGTTTCACCACGACATTGGTCTCCTTCGGGGAACGGCGACGCTCCGCCGAAAACGTCGCCAACGAGTTGGCCAACGCGGCGCTGACCTACGTGGGCTCCGAAGCCGCTATCGACACTCATCACGCCGATCAACTGTTGTTGCCGATGGCGTTGGCGAGCGGGGGCCGCTTTACGACGACGGAGCCCAGTTTGCATTTTTCGACGAACGTCTCGGTCATCGCGCAGTTCCTGTCGGTAAGAACCGAGGTCGCGCACCACGCGGGCGGAAACGGCGAGTTCTTGATTACGATGAGCACATGAGAGTGGTGTCTTCTGTTGGCGCGGGTCTGTTCTGCTCTGGGGAGACATCAGAAAACACCCGTCCGGTGACGGCACTTGGCGACAGCGCCGAGTGTTGGTTGGTTCGACTCCAACGTGTCGACCGCCGTCCGCAACTGATGCGAGCGCGGCGCGTGACGTTGTTCACGACGCTGTCGGCCCTTTTGCGTCGTTGTTGGCCCGGGGCTCTGCCCGCCCCCAAGCGCCGCCCATCTCGGGCACGACGAGCGGAGGACGGGGCACCCAGTTTTTCGTCTCGACCCAGCGGTGGATGAACCAGGGCGCCTTGGGGAAACGCGGATTGACCAACGTGTACGAGGGGCAGTGGAAGTTGGCGTACGTCGCGCCGTGAACGCAGTAGTCGGTTGCGAACTCGAACCACCACTCGTCGTGATCGGCGACCTCCAAGTGGTCCCAATCTTGTTCGCTGACGTCGAGGTACGCGACGTTCGAGAGCGGTCTTCGAACCAGCTCGACCTTGCGCACCAGACGGCGCGCGAGCTCCAGTTCGTACGGGGTCGGCGCATCGGTGGTGCCGAGGAGCGTGAGCATTTGTTTGCCGTCGGTCGTGGGCGTGAGTGAATAACGTGTGCCGCGCAGCGCGGCTTTCAGGTCACTCACTCGGCGCGGTCGGATTGCGAAGAGGTACGTTGCCACTGACCTGGGTGCTAGCGCAGGCGTGGTCAATCGATAGGGCGTAACTTGGCCCTGCTGACGGTGAGTGTCCGACGAGTAACTCGAAGGGGTCGGGCAAGCGGTTTTGGGTCGGAGCGTCTGCCGTTGCCACGACCGCCGAGCACCCGACGTCGCGTTCACGCCAGGAGCTCGTCCAAGCCTTTCTCGGCCGTGCCGACCAACCGATCGACGCCCAGCGCATTGGCCACGGTCGTCAGCAGTTCGCCGTTGTAGTTGCCCGAGTATTCGATGTGTTGGCCGCTGCGAAGACGGCCGTAGGGATTGCCCGCCAAGATGTAGGGGATGTCGGAGAAGGACGCGCTGCGACCGTCGCTGAGCTGGTTAGTCCACAAGACGATAGACTTGTCTAACAGACCATGCGCGTCGAACTGACGTAACCCGTGTGCGAAAGTCTCCATACGCAGGCGGTCGATTTCGGCGTGAGCAGATGCGGCGAGGGCGTCGTTGCCGCTCACGGAGTCACTCGGCGCTTGATGACTGATGTGATGGAACGGCCACCCCCGGCCGTTGGACGGCACGTTGTAGTGGGTCTGGTCCAATCCGTCGCCGCATTGGAGGGTCGCCACTCGATTGCGGCCGCAGGCGAACGCGAAGGCGGCCAACTGCAGCTGAAGTTTCGCCACTACCTCGATCATGCCATCCTGCCGGAACGTGTCGCCCACGGCCGTGATCCCAGGCACGTCCAATAAATCGGTCGTGCAGGTCGACGTCGCGAGCGAGCCGAGCGCAGCTTCGATGCCACGCAGGGCCGAGAGGTGTTGCTCCAAACGCAGCTCATCTTGCCGGCTGGTGTTGTTGCGGCCTTGGAAACGCATGAGTTCGTCGCGGGCGAGGTCGACGGCGCTTTGCCGTCGCACCAACACCGCTGCCGCCACGGCGCCTGCGTCGGCCACTTGCCCTGAGGCGCTCACCAGCGACGAGTAGACGGCGAACGGGTTTCCTTCTGCCGAGCGCGGGTTACCGTCCGCCGTCCACGACAACGCCTCGTCGATGTAGCCCTGCTTCTGACCGGAGTACAACGTGAGTGGTTCGGCGCCGTCCGGGTTGAGTAGTGGCGCGAGGATGACGTCGAGGGACGGAGCCGTGGCGAGAGATAGGTTTCCGAGGCGCGCCGTCGAGTAGGGCGCCCCGGTGAGCATCTGAGGACAGGCTTCAGCGTGGCTCTCTATCGTGAGGTTCGCAGGATAACGAAGACCGTGCAGGAGCAGCAGACGGTCGGAAAAGTCTCCCAGTATGCCCGCCGCGTTCGGGTCAGAACCGAGGTCGGTCAATGCCCCGAGGCGTGACGGCCAAAAGTCGGCGGCCATGATGCCGTTGGCGGTGCCCACGAACAGCGCAAACACGGGGTCCTCGCCTTGGGCCCACGCCGAACGCTCGGGGTTGCTCTCCAAGAAAGGTAATCCAACGCTGACACCGCCAAGCCCACACAAAAACGCGCGTCGGTCGAGGCGCCGAGGCACGCGGGTGGTTGCGCTCATCGTGATGCTCCCGACGAACGAAACGTCTCACCGGTGACGAGCGCCGTGACCAACTTGGCCAGGGAATCGTCCTGCCCCTGACTAGCACTGCCCAGTTGCGTTATTAGCGGCGCGTCCGCCGTACTCAGCGTCCGCCCCAGCGAAAACTCGGCGAGGTGTCGAGCATAACACTCGTGCGTCAACTGGCTCTCGGCCAAGATCGCCATCAGCTCCGTCGAGTCCGTGAAGCGAGGTTTGGTGGCGAAGGGGTAGACGCCCGTGGTGTCGACGGGCTGGCCGTTGTCCAGGGCACGCTCACGCCCGAGACCGTCGAAGTTCTCGAACGCGTAGCCAAACGGATCGATGAACTGGTGACAGGCCGCGCAAGACGCGTCGCTCACGAGCGCCATCGACTGCTCACGATTGGTGAGCCCTGGGTCGGGCGGCGACGGCAGCGGCGGGGTCACCTCGGGTACTTCAATTGCCTGACAAAGCACGTGTTTGGTGAACATCACGCCGCGTTGAAAGGCGTTCGGCGTCTCGTTGATCGAGCTCGGCATCAAAAACGGCAGCTGCGCGAACATTCCGCGCCTCGAAGCGCCGAAAGTGACGGCCTCGAAGTTGTCGGTGTTCGGCGGAGCGACGTCGTACAGGGCCGCCAACTCGGCGTTCACGAACCCCACGTCCGAGAGCAGCAACTCGCGCAGACCGAGGCGCTCTTCGAACTGCCGATCGAAGAACAGGTGAGCGGCGTCGAGCAAACTGGTACCCAAGTCTGGAGAGAGCCCGAGGGATTCGGCAAACTGCAGAGTGGGCAGGCGACCCATCAGGAATGTCTCATCGTGGAAGCGGCGAAAGACGGGCGTTGCCTCTGGCGTCGCGAGTAGTTCGGTAGCGGCCTGCTCCACGCCCTCGGTTGTATCCAACTCGCCCGCCGCTGCTGCGTTCAGGAGTGCGTCCGATGGCGTCGTGTCGGTCAGCAACAAGGCGAGCCGCGCCGCGACCTCGTAGCCACTGAGTAAACCCTCGCTGTGTTCCACCCGATAGAGAAAGCTCGGCGCTTGCATCCACACTTCCAACAACAGTTGCGCGCCTGCGGCGAAATCGTCCTCCCCGGCCGCGGCGGCGGCAACGCCCCTGCCGTACAGCTCGAGATAGGTGGCTCGTTCGTCCGACGTCAACGGCCGCCTGTAAAACCTCTGCCCCACTTCGGCGATGAAGGTTTCCGGTTCACGCGACGCCGAGACGCGACCCAATGCATCCGGGTCGGTCGCGACGCGTCGTGCAACGTCGGCTGCCGCGGCTTGGTACGCCTCGAGTAGCGCGTCGCCCACGACCAAGAGTTCCTCGTTGTTGGAATAACGCGCCAAACCGTCGGGAGGCAGGCTGTCGAGATGACCAGTTGGTCCGTCGAGCCGCAGGTTGGCCACGACGCTGTTCTCCCACTGGACGTGGGTCAGACGTACGTAGTCGGAGTAAGTCGGTTCGCCGTCGAGGGATAACCCGCCTGCGGCGTCCGTTGGCGGCATCACGACTGCGGCGTCGGCGGTTGTTAGCCCTGCCTCGACTGCAGGCGGGCCAAGCGCTGTGTTTGGATCCTCCACGATCGTGGTCGTGTTGGTGTTGTCGTCGTCAGGCGGCGCCGCGGAGTCGGAGTCGTCCTGGCTGCGGTCCACCAGGAACACCAGCCGGGCATTGCCGCAGCCCGCCGAGGTCACGGCACCAAGCAGCGACACGAGCCCCCAGCGCTGACACCTACGAAAGTTCTTCCACCAATTCACGAGCGACCTCCGCTGTCGCCGATTGTAATGCCGACTGCCGCTCTGCTTCGCCCACAAATCGCCGGACGTCCGGGCCCGAGGTCGGTGAGAGGTTGGCCATGCGTGAATAGTCGTCGTGCGGCAGGTGGTTAGCCTACGCCAGCAATTCGTCCAGCCCTCGCGTCGCCGTGCCAATCAAGCGATCGACACCCAACACGTTGGCGACGGTCGTCAGCAGTTCGCCGTTGTAGTTGTTGTTGCACTGGATGTATTGGCCGCTGCGGAGCCGACCGTAGGGGTTGCCTGCCAAGATGTAGGGCAGGTCGGAAAAGGAACCACTTTTGCCTTCGCTGAACTGGTTCGTCCACAGCACCACGGTTTTGTCCAACAGGCCATGTGCGTCGAACTGACGGAGGCCATGTGCGAACGTCTCCATCCGCAAGCGATCGATTTCTACGTGAGCCTGCACGGCGAGCGGATCATCGCCGGCCGAACCGTCATTCTGAATCTCGTGACTGATGTGATGGAACGACCAACCGCGAGCATTGGAGGGCACGTCGTAGTGCGTCTGGTCCAAGCCATCGCCGCTTTGGAGAGTGGCCACGTGGTTGAGGTTGCACGCGAAGGCCAAAGCCGCCAACTCGAGCTGAAGCTTCGATACGACTTCGACCATGCCGTCGCGCTTGTAGGTGTCCTGGGTCGTGGCAATGCCGTCCACGTCCACCAGATCGAGCGAACACGTCGAGACGGCGGACTCGGCCAACGTTTGTTCGATGTTGCGCAGCGCCGTGAGGTGTTGCTCCAAACGTTGGCTGTCCCGCTGACTGATGTTGGCGCGCCCCTGGAAACTCAGGAGTTCGTCTCGCGCGAGGTCGATGGCGCTTTGGCGTCGGACGAGCACCGCGGACGCCAAGGTTCCCGTCGAGTCCGCTCCTACGCCGCCCACGAGTGCAGCGTAGACGGCGAAGGGGCTACCTTCCGCTGGTCGTGGGTTACCTTCTGCCGTCCACGACAGTGACTCGTTGATGTATCCTGCTTTGACGCCCGAGTACAACGTCAGCGGCTCCGTACCAGCCGGGTTGAGCAGAGGCGCTAGGATGACGTCGATTGACGCCGCCGTCGAGTTGGCGAGCGGGGTCTTGACCGGCGTGGCGTAAGGCGCGCCAGTGAGCATTTGCGGACCGGATTGGCCGTGCGTCTCCGCGGTGTTTCTCATCGGGTACTGAAGACCGCGCAGGAGCAACAAGCGGTCCGCGAAGTCACCGAGGAGGCCCGTAGCGCCGAGCTCCGTGCCCAAGTTGGTCAAAGCGCCGAGCTGCGCAGGCCAGAAATTCTCGACGACGATGCCGTTGCCGGTGCCCATGAACAACGCGAACACTGGGTTCTCGTCTTGGGCCCACGCCGAACGGTCGGGAGCTCCCTCCAAAAACGGTAATCCAATGCCGATACCTCCGAGGCCGTACAGAAATGCGCGTCGATTGAGGCGACGGGGGCCGGAACCATTTCGCAATCCATTCATTGGGGAACTCCTGCCGAGCGAAATGTTTCACCGGTTACGAGCGCGGTGACGAGTTTGGCCAACGATTGATTTTGCTCGTGGCTGAGCGCTCCCAAGTCTTCGACGAGAGGTGTGTCCGGAGCGCTCAGTTCGCGGCCGAGGGAGAACTCGGTGAGGTGTAGGGCGTAGCAGTCGTGGGCCCTCTGGCTCTCGGCCAAGAGCGCCATCAACTCCGTCGAATCTCTGAACGTGACATCGCGCGCCAGCGGATAAACGCCCGTCGTGTCGACCGGCAAGCCGTTGTCTTCGTTCCGTTCGCGTCCCAAGCCATCGAAGTTTTCGAACGCAAACCCGTACGGATCCATCGAAGCGTGACAATCGGCGCAGTCGGGCCCAGCCACCATCTGACTCGAGCGCTCGCGATTGGTCAGTCCGGGCTCTGGTAAGGGAGGCGTCGGCGAGACGGTTGGCGGTGGCACCATGGTTTGACAGAGCAGGTTTTTGGCGATCATTGCCCCACGGCGGAACGCATTGGGCGTCTCGTTGAGAGAGTCGAGCATCAGGAACGGCAACTGCGCGAACATGCCGCGTCGTGAGTCAGGGAGCAAGACTTGCTCGAACTCCGTAGTCGGCGCCGCCAGGTCGTAAAATCCTGCGAGGTCGGCGTCGACGAACGCCGCGTCGGAAGTGAGCAGCTCTCGAAGTCCCGTCCCTTCCCGAAATTGGTGGCTGAAGAACAACTGCACCGATTTCGAGAGGCTGGCGCCTAGCGTGGTCGGCAACGCGAAAGACTCGGCGAATTGGACTTCCGGCAGTCCCCGCAGCTGAAACGTCTCTTCGTGGAAGCGCGCGAACACCTGCGCGGCTTCCGGCGTGGCCAAGAGCTCTTCGACGATTTCCGTCACTCCGTCGCGGGTGTCGAGTTTGCCGGCGGCCGCCGCGTCGAGCAGTGCATCCGTTGGGGTGACGTCCGTCAACAACAACGCCAAACGCGTCGCGAGCTCGTAGCCGTCGAGTTGGGCTTCGCTGTGAGCCACCCGATACAGGAAGGTCGGCGCTTGGAGCCAAACCTCGATCAGCATGCGCGCACCGGCTGCGAACGCGGTTTCACCTGGTGCGGCCAAACTTGCACCCGTGTCGAACAGGTCGAGGTACGTCGCCGTCTCCTCCGCCGACAGTGGCCGACGGTAGAAGCGCCGACCCACTTCGGCGATGAACGTCTCGGGTTGGCTCGACGTGGACACGCGACCCAAGGCCACGGCGTCGACGGTGGCTCGCGCTGCAATGTCGGCAGCGGCCGCCTGATACGCGGCGAGCAATTCATCTGCAACCAGCAAGCGCTGTTCGTTGTTGGAGTACCGCGACGGAGACAGCGAATCGGCGGGCAGGCTCTCGGAATGACCGGTTGGTGACTCCAGCCTCAAGTTGGCAACGACGCTGTTTTCCCATTGCAGATGCGTGAGACGCACGTAGTCCGAATAGATGGGCGTGCCGTCTAAAACCAACTCCCACTCCGTCTCCGTGGGCTCCGTCGTGGCAGCACTCGTGCTTGCCGCTGCGGCGTCGAACTCGGAGTCTCCCGTCACCAGGCCCTGACTGTCGGGAGCCGTGCGCGGTTCGGAGACCTCCGACGTCGCGACCCCAGCGTCCGGGTCCGGCGCGTTGGTTTCACGGCTGACTGAGTAGACGAGCGATGCTTCGCCGCAACTCGGAGCCGCTCCCGTGAGGAGCAGCAGCACCCCCGCGGCGCGACTCGAGCGCGCTTTTTTCCACCGATTCACCACCTGAGCCTCCGCGGTTGCATCGATGGTTAATGCCCGCAACGCTGGCTCCGCGCCAACAAATCGCCACTCGACTGCGCGCGCGACAGTGTCGGTGAGAGGTTCGGCCCACCCGGTTACCTGAAGAATAATCGTGCCGAACGTCGAGGAGCGGACATAGATGGTGCGCGGGCATGCTCCCAACCTGGAAAGAGGGCGTTACGTTGGCCGCCCCAGGTCTTGGTCACCGCACTCACTCCAACGTCGCATGACACCACGTGCGGTCGTCGCAACCGGGGTGCGTGGTGCCGCCACACGGCGTGTCCCCGGTGACCGGGTTGTTCGCGAGCAGCCCTTCGAGCTCCAACCCGGAGTCGGGGGTGTCGGACGCGCCGACGACGAGGTTCAGTGAGACACGATCGCCCGCCCCCAGCGCGCCGGTCGGAGCGACCCATGGCCAAGCCAGCTCCACGTCGTAACCATCGTCGGTGGTGCGGGCCGCGTAGGCGACGTCACTGAACGTAGCCGCGACGCAAGCGTAACAAGGCTCGTACACCTCGATGGCGCGCGAAGGTTGCCCGCTCGCGGGCGGCACGATCACCAGGTGCGTCGCGCCGCCGTCTTCGGTACCGCTGTATTCGCCGGTCAACAGGTCCGTCGGGGCCATGAAAAACTGAACGTTGTCACCTTGCCAATAATACTCGAGGATCTCGCCTCGATACGTCTGTACGGCGAGGTCCGTGACCTGGACGTGAGCAACCAACGAAGTTGGGGTCCATGCCATGCGAACCGTGACCTCCGTGGGTAAACTCGCGGAGTACGAGGGGTTGACGACCGGAGCTTCACGAAGGGCGTAGGTTATCGCAGGCACGCCACTGAAATCGGCGTCGTCACCGTCGACCACCTGCGTGCCCGTGAAGCGGGGTAGGGTGGGCAACAATGGGCACTCGTGTCCGAGGGCCGCCACGCATTGTCCTGCCGAGCAACGCAAAGGCTCTTCACACGCCGCGAGCGGCCGCCAAATGTGGTCCGCGTCGCAGATTTCCGGGCTGCCCTCTTCGTCACAGCGCAATGTGTTTGCCTCGCACACGCCATCGTTGGGTTCACCGGCATCCGCTCCCGCGTCCCCTGCCGGGAGGGCGTTACCCGTGGGGACGTCGTCCGATTCAGCGGGGTTCGTCGAGTCGTGAGCGGGGGAGGGGCTGGTTACCGACGAGCTGCCGTGGCCGTCTCCGGGGGACGAGTCTGGTTGCGAGTTAGTGCTCGACTCGCCGGTGAGCGAAACCGCGGCGTCTGCCCGGTCACGCGTGGGCACCGAGGCGTCGTTGGCGGCCGTGGCGGCGTCTGCCAGAGGTGAGACGGCGGCGTCACTGGCGGGCTCGGGGGTTTGTTCGTCCGCTTCACAGGCAATCACGAAGAGCCAGAGGATCGCTAACGGCGCACGGGAGAAGCAAAGCACTCCGC
>CBINDO010000286.1:0-10791 GCA_966249405.1 uncultured bacterium
TTCTGCACAGTCCGCAGCCCAGCTCCCTAATGACCTAAGCGACTCCAAGCTTAGCGAAAAATACCTGGACTCACGCGCCATCAGCAAGGTCGAAACCACGGGACGTCAGGTCATCCTGTACGTGTCCGAGTTGGCAGCCAATCAGCAACTGGCGCTCACCTATCGCCTGCGCGCTACCATGCCCGTGACCGCGTCGGACGGCGGCGGCTCGGTGCATCCGTATTATCAACCCGACCAGAAGATGGCAGCGCCCGAGCAGATCCTCCAAGTCGCCGCCAACGCGGAGTGAGCGGGGGCGATTCGTGGGATCGGGCGTACGCGGCGGGGCACGCGAGGCGGGCACGCAAAGCATGCGCCCGTCCCGCGAATTTGCTCCGTCCGGTTTACACGCCGGAGACTGGCCTCGCGTACGTCACTCAACCTTCACCAACCCGTTTCAGAACTACGTGTGCCCGTGCAGCGATCGCAACGCCAATCCAGTACGGGTGAACGCAATGTGACATCTCACGCCGCGCAACTTAGTCGAAGCTCGTTCACGATGGGCTAGGCCAATATCGCCGGCCATGAGACATCTCTCCGAACAGTCCGCACCTCGGCACATCGATTCCGTATCTCGCACCCTCATGATGAGGAGGCTTTCCACAACTTCGTTGCTGCTCTTGGCGGCAATCGGAACGGTGGGACACGCCGCTGCCCAAGAGCCCACCGCTCCACCGTCCTTTTCGGTGCCAACCACGACGGTTCAGCCCGTAGCACCCGGGGCTGGCCCCCAGCTCCCGGCTGAAGCCATCGAAGCCCCGGCGAAGAAGCCGGAGTGGTACGAGCTGCTCAAGCTCCGCGGCTACACTCAGTTTCGATACAACCGCCTGCCGACGTTCGACACCAACGAGGCTCTCATCAACGACCAGGGTGACAAGTACATCGGCGCGGGCAGCGGATTTGGCATCCGCCGCGCTCGCGTGATCATCCAGGGCGATGTTCACCCTCACGTGTTCGTCTACCTGCAGACGGACTTCGCCTCGGCCATCGACAGCCAAAATCACGTCGCGATCGTGCGAGATTGGTACGCCGACGTGGCCGTCGACCCAGCCAAGGAGTTCCGTTTCCGGGTCGGCCAGTCCAAAGTGCCCTACGGTTTCGAGAACCTGCAATCGAGCCAGAACCGTCTACCGTTCGATCGCAACGACGCGATCAACAGCGCCGTCAAAGACGAACGAGATTTGGGGTTGTTTGCCTATTGGGCGCCGGCCGAGACACGCAAGGTATTCAAGGAGTTGGTCGAGGACAACCTGAAAGGTTCCGGCGACTACGGGGTCGTCGGTTTTGGAGTCTACAACGGGCAGACCGCCAATCGTTTCGATCGCAACGACAACCTTCACGTCGTCGGCAGAGTGTCCTATCCGTTCCGACTCGGCGGGCAGTTCGTCGAACTGGGAGTTGGTGGATACACCGGGCTATACACGATCAAGGTCGAGTCTCCCGAAGATGGTCCCGAGTACAACGTCCGCGACGATGACGGCAATCTGCGAGACGCGCGCGCCATCGCGAGCCTGGTGGTGTATCCGCAGCCGTTTGGCGTTCAAGCCGAGTACAACGTCGGCAAGGGTCCGCAGCAACTCGAAGATGATCCCACGACCATCGCGACGCACAGTCTGCACGGTGGCTACGCGCAGTTGATGTACAAGTTCGATGAACCCCTAGGAACGGTCTCGCTGATCCCGTACGTCCGCGGGACGTTGTACGAAGGCGGAAAGAAGTTCGAGACGAACACCCCACGCTACGAAGTCCGGGAGCTGGAGTTGGGGATTGAGTGGCAACTCTTGAAGGCGCTCGAGATCACCGGCGCCTACATGTTCTCGGACCGCACCGCGTCCAAAGCGCCCTACGCGCAGCAGCAGGGCCAGGTCACTCGCGTTCAAGTCCAGGTAAACTACTGACCGCGCCCGCAACCACCATCAACCCGCATGTCCAGTCGCCGCCATGCCAGACGCCGTCACGCCTATCACGTCGCAGGTGAACACGTAGTCCCGGTACCCACGGTCAGCGCCACATCGAACTCTGCAGCCGCGCGCCGAGCTGCCTTGGGTGACCGCAACAACGGCGCGGTCGTATACTGCATCGATGAGCAAGGGAAGCTACAGGGCTTGCTCGCCGTGACGAGCCTGCTGGCCATGGACGGTACCGACCTCATCGCTGACCACATGACGGCACCTCCGCCGTGCGTGGATTGGAGAGCAGATCAAGAGACGGTGGCACACGAAGCGATCCGCTTGGGGCTGAGCGCCGTCCCCGTGGAAGACGTACACGGGCGTTTCGCGGGCGTCGTTCCGGCGTCGGCCTTGCTGAGAGTTCTCCGCTTCGAACACCACGAAGACTTGGATCGCTTGTCCGGCGTCCTTCGCCGCGCAGAGCGCATCACGCGTCCGTTCGATGAACCCGCTTCACGACGGGTTTGGGAGCGGCTTCCGTGGCTTGTGGTAGGGCTGGGCGGGAGCGCCGTTGCCGCGTGGGTCGTTGCGAGCTTCGAGGCAACCCTCGAACGACACGTCGCAGCAGCATTCTTCGTTCCCGGCATCGTTTACCTAGCCGATGCCATCGGAACACAAACCGAGGCCGTCGCCATTCGGAGTGTCACGCAAATCACCAACGGGTCCTCGGCGGTATTCTGGAAGGAGCTGCGCACCGGGTTACTGCTGGGTGCGCTTCTCGCCGCCGTGGTTTTGCCCTCGGTGTGGCTTGCCGCTGGTGAACTCTCCCTAGCGGTGGCGGTTTCGCTCGCCGTCCTGACGGCGGGGACCGTCGCCGCGGTCGTGGGGTTTGCGCTTCCGCTCGTCCTATCGCGGTTGGGTCGCGACCCTGCGCTCGGTAGTGGACCCCTCGCCACCGTCATTCAAGACGTCTTGAGTTTGCTTGCCTACTTCTATTCCGTTCAGCTCGTACGGTTCTAACCCCAGAGTTCGGTTCAGTTGAACCGAACTCTGCAATGTAGCAGTCCCACCGGCTCATAGTAGCGATTCGAACGCCCTCACACCTGGGGCGGCGGCAATCGCGGTAAGGCCAACGCCGCCGAACCGTGGGTTCAACTGGCAAGCGTCCCTCACCGGTGACACACTCGCAGCGGGCGCAGATTGTTCCAAACTCCGCGACACTGTCACACGGTCGTTACACAGTCGCGTCGAACGTCGTAATACTTGCGCAACACACCGCATATTGTGCGTTCGACGCGTTTGGACTTAGTCGCCGCATCGAGCTTACTTCCTGACGCTTGACGGCTGACAGCGAGCAAGGCACCGTCACGAGGATGGCTTGGTTGGAAAAGGAAGGTCGTTACGGGTTAATGGGTGCTGGTGTGGGCGCCCTCGTCGTCGTGGCACTGCCGTATGCCGGAGCAGTGCTCGGTGCGGTCGCTCGCCCCCTGGCGAAAGCTCTGATCCGCCAAGGAATGTTGGGCTTCGAGAGCGTGAGTGAGAAGCTGGCACGCGCCGCCGAGACGCTCCAAGATCTCGTCGCCGAGGTCCAAGCGGAAGAGCGGTCCGTCGCTTCGCTTGAAAGAAGTGATGCCGTGGAGACCCAGACTTCGTCGCCTCCCCAAGAAATGAACTGAACATGCTCCAGCCGTTCCCTTCTGCAATCGTTCAGCACTCGATCCCAGGTCGCGTGCGCATCCGAATCAGCGACCGACGAGGCGACAGTGAGTATTTCGAGCGTGCCGAGCGGGTGATGTCCGCTGGGCCCGGTGTTGCCACGGTCGCGGCCAATCCGCTCACGGGAAGTCTGCTCATCGAGTTCGAAGGCTCGCTCGAGCGAGTGCTCGAACACGCGAGCAGCAAGGGGATCTTCTCTCTAACCAGCTCGGCACGCCCGAGTGACGGCCCGTTCACACGGTTGGACAACGAACTAGAGCGGTTCGACCAAAAGGTGAGACGCGCCAGCCACGGTCGTTGGGGCACCGCGGGGCTCGCCTTCTATGGCGCCATCGCAGCAAGTGCCGTGCAGTTTGGCAAAGGTAACGTGCTGCCACCGGCCGTGAGTCTGCTGCTGTATTCTTTCGACTTGTACATGAAGGCGCGCGACGCCGAGCGCGTTGCTTCACAGAAGTAGACGACCCTCGAAGTCAGCGCAGCGCGTCGACGAAGTCCTCCTTCTCCCAGGGCAGGTCGAGCTCTGGGCGCCCGAAGTGACCGTAAACCGCGAGCCTGCGAAGCCAGTTGTCGTGAACACTGGCGCGCTCGCGCAGGCCAAAACGTCGCTGCAGCGAGCCTACCCTGAAATCGAACACCTGGTTGATGCGTTTGGAGAGCGCGTCCTCCGGCATCGTGGAGGTCCCGTAGGTCTCGACTTGAACACTCACGGGAGCACTCATGCCCACCGAGTAGCTGAGCTGCACTTCGCACAGCTCCGCCAAGCCCGCGGCCACGACGTTGCGAGCCGCATGCCGCGCGGCGTAGGCCCCCACGCGGTCGATGCGGCTCGGATCCTTTCCGCTCAGTGCAGCGCCGCTATGTCGGGCGAACTCGCCGTACGTATCGACCGCCGTTTTCCGCCCCGTCAACCCGGAGTGCACGGCGGGACCACCTTCGTAGATGGGCCCCTCGGGGTTCACCGAAATGCGCGTTTTCGCATCTGGAGCGAGCGGCTCGTCAGAGAAGGCGGGTCGAATGACGTGTTCGAAGAGCGCTTCGCTCAACTCGCCCGGTGAGACGGAGTGAGACGCCCGCTGGCTAGCCAAGAGAGTGACGCTGTGAATTCGGTGCGGTAGGCGATTTCGAAACTCCACACCAACCTGTGTTTTCGCGTCGGGCCCCAGAAACGCCAAGTTGTCCTTGCGAGCAGCATCGAGCGCGCGCGCCAATTTGTGCGCCAGCCAAATGGGCAACGGCATGAAGTTGGGTGTGTGCTTGCAGGCGAAGCCGAACAACGTCGCTTGCTCCTGGGCTACCAGTTCTCCCGGCGCAGCGGTTTCGGTAGCCGACTCTCGAGAGTTCTGGAGGCTCGTCATCACTGCACAGTGATTGGCGCTGAACCCGTTGCCGTCGTAGCCGACTTCGCGGGCAACCTCGCGCACAACCTCGGAGACGTTGACGTTCGCGTTGGAGCGATACTTCACCGCCACGAAGACGACGCCCGTCGAAACGGCGGTCTCGGCGACGACACGCGCGCCAATGTCTTGCCGTAGGAAGTTACCAACGATTTGATCACTGATCTGGTCACACAACTTGTCGGGGTGACCCTCGGTGACCGACTCTGAGGTGAACATGAAGTCAGACTGCATGTAATCCTACTTTCGACTGCTGTTTTGGGTTGAGGGTGCCCGCCAAACGAGTTTCAAGGACTCGTTCGTCAGCAGTGGCAAGAGTGACGTGACTCCAACCACCGCCCAGTCCGATAGCCGGAGGGGAGCGAGCGTGAGGATCCTTCGCGACCACGGGATCAGCGTGGCGAGCGCCTGCAGCGTCAGTCCACCGCCGAGCGCGAGCGGGATGTAACGGTTGTGCGCGAGGTGCTCCCGATCGAAGATGCTGTGATTCATCGAACGAGCGCTGAGAACGTGGAGCAGCTGTGCGGTCGTGAGCGCATTGAACGCCAAGGTGCTCGACTGCGGGCCCGGTCCGTACTTTGCTATGCCGTAGGTGTACGCGCCGAACGCGCCGGCGGTGATTACGGCGGCTTGAGTCGCCATGCGCTGGAAGTCCCGTGGTTCGAACAGTCGCTCGGTGGGCGCGCGCGGCGGGCGTGCGAGGACGTCGGCGTCGGGAGGTTGCAGACCCAGCGCCAGCTCCGGGAAGATGTCGGTCATCAAGTTGATCCAGAGCAGCTGCATCGGTGTTAGCGACTCGCCCAACCCTGCCGCAACCCCGGAGAACGTCAGCATGATCTCGCTCATGTTGGTCGAGAGGATGAACTGGACGGCCTTCTTGATGTCGTCGTAGATCGTACGCCCCTGCTTGATGGCAGCGATCATCGTCTCGAGCCGGTCGTCCTCCAACACGACGCTCGCGACCTCGCGCGCGGCGCTAGTACCACCCTTACCCATCGCGACGCCAACGTCCGCCGCGCGCAACGCTGGGCTGTCGTTGATGCCGTCACCAGTCATGGCGACGACCGCGCCAGACTTCTGCATCGCCTGAACGAGCTGCAGCTTGTCCGAGGGGCTCACCCGCGAGAACACGTCGACGCGACCAACCAAACCCGAGAGCACCTCGGGGGAGACCCGAGCCAAGTCGGCAGAGTCGAGCAGCTCCATGCGCTCCGATCCGCTGAGGCCAATCGCTCGCGCGACTGCCTGCGCAGTGCCACCCTGATCTCCCGTGATCATCACCGTGCGTACGCCTGCACGGTGGAAGCTCGCCATCACGTCGGCAATCCCTTCGCGTGGTGGGTCCGACATTCCAACGACACCGAGCCAGACGAGGTGATGCGTGTGGTCGACGTCGATCGATTGCGGTTCGCCTTCACTCGGAAGCTCCAGCACGTCGAAAGCCGCCCCCAAGATGCGTAGCGCGCGCCCAGCCATGCGTTCGATGGCGGCGTTCGCGCGTTCACGGTCGGCGGCCGTGATGGCGCGTATGGCGCCACCATCCAGGCACCGATTGCACATGTTCAGCACCTCGGAAGCCCTGCCTTTGACGTGAACTTCCGTCGCGCCGCTGCCAGGAGCGATGTACCACATCGCCATGAAGCTGCGCGCTTCGCTCCGATACTGCGTCTTCAAGTGCGTGCGTTCTTCTCGTAGGCGGACGAGGTCCAGACCGGCGTCTCGAGCGACTTGCACTAGTGCACACTCGGTAGGGCTACCGCGAAGACCCAAGTTGCCATCTTCCGTCGTAACGGTAACCTCGCTGCACAACGCGAAGGTCCGAGCGAGCGTGATGAGCTCGTCGCTCGATCCCAGCGAGTTCGAGATGTCTCCCACGGAGTAAGTCGAGCCGTGAATCTCGCACTCGAGGCTGCCAGCCGCCGCGGCAACGGCTTGCATGCGGTTGACGGTGATCGTGCCGGTCTTGTCCAGGCACATGATCTGGACGCCCCCCAGAGACTCGACCGCTCCGAGTTGTCGAACCAAGACCCCATGCGCCTGCATTCGACGAATACCGATCGCCAACGTGGTAATGGCGACGGTCGGGAGACCCTCGGGTATGGCTGCCACGGCTAGAGATATCGCCATCTTCAGTAGCTGCAACCGGGGGTAACCGCGCAACATGCCGACCAGGAACACCGCGCCACAAACCACGCCACTCGCCGTCGCAATCTGGACCCCCAGGTGGCGCAGTTGCGTCTGAAGTTGCGTCTCACGCAGCGAAATACCACCGACCAGCTCTTGTACGTATCCGATCTCCGTCGAACCGCCGATGGCAACACACAGCGCACGCCCGCTTCCGCCTACGACGCGAGTGCCTCGAAACACCATGTTCACTCGCGCCGCCAAGGGGAGGTCCGCCGTCGACAACTCGAGGACGCTCTTGTGCACGGGATGACTCTCGCCGGTGAGCGCAGACTCGTCGACGAGGAGGTTGTCGGCGCTCAACAATCGGGCATCGGCGGCGATGGCCGTCCCCGGCTCGAGGAGCAAGACGTCTCCCGGTACCAACTGGCTCATGTCTACGCGCCGTGTCTGCCCCGAACGCAGAACGGCAACTGTCGGTTGGATGGTATCGCCGAGTGAACTGATGATGCGCTCTGCGCTGTGCTCGGTCACATACCCAATCGCTGCATTGACGACGACCACCACCAAGATCGCCCCCGCGTCTGCCAACCCCCCCGTCACAGCCGACGCGACTGCAGAAACGGCCAATAGCGCGACGGGGACGCTAGTGAACTGGGAGGCCAAGATGGAAAGTGACGAACGAGGTTCGACCGCCGCTATCGTATTGTCTCCGTATTGACTGGAGCGAGCCGGGATGTCGGCGTCCGAGAGACCATCGATACCGGCGCCAAGCCGGATCAAGACGTCACTCAACGACTCGCGGTACCACGCCGTCCGCGGCACGTCGGAGGCCGCACGACGACCGGGCCGAAGAGTCTTGTCGGAGCGTTTCGCCGCTGAGACCGCAGTGCGCAGCTGTTCGGCGACGTCCGCAGTCAAACGCAAGAACGTCTCACGAGGAAGCATCCGCCGCGGAGTGGTCGTTCGTGGCTCCTCGCTCGCCGGCCGTACGGGGGGGAAACGCTCGGTCGCACTTGGGACGTCGTCGAGCCGCGCAAGCGCGTCGCGCAGCGCTTCAACGATATCCTCACCTCTTTGGAGCCGATAGTGTACCAGGATCGTCCCCGTCAGCGGGTTGGCGCGCGCGGACAGCACACCGTCGATCCCACAGCAGGCCGACACCGCGTCGTTGGACGCTCGCGTGCGGCGTTTGAACCCCGGAGCAAAAAGTCTGATGCGACCGGGGATGTGATGCCGAACGGTGATCTCGGACTGCATGAGCGAAACTCGTGAGACAGGACCCAAAGAGGCGCCTTGGTGTACACCATCGACGTCACGAATGTCCCGCACCCGCTTTGGCGACGCAAACGTTGCGTACACAGAAGCTCTTGCGCATGATTGGTGACAATGACGTTACGAATGCACGACACGAGGGTGGTCGTCGCAACCATTGCGCCCTCGTCGTACTCCCCTTTTCGTCGCCGCCTGATAAGCAATCTTCGCAGTGAGCAGTACCAACCCATCGATTTTGCCGATCAAACTCCGAGTGCTCGAGGAATTAGCTTACGACCTGCGCTGGACAGGCTCTCAGTTCCTCAATGCGATATGGCACGATATCGATCCGACGGTCTGGACGCGCACCCAGAACCCCCTATTGGTGCTGCGCAATGCGTCGCCAGAGACCCTCGAGCGTCTCGCCAATGACGTCCTATTCACGACACGACTCGAGCAATGGGTGACCAATCATCGCCGCGACGAATCGGGCCGGACCTGGTTCGATGACCAGCCAAGCGCGGGCCTGCGCTACGTCGCCTACTTCAGCATGGAGTTCATGTTGGCCGAGTCTCTACCCATCTACTCTGGCGGGCTCGGTAACGTGGCGGGGGACCAGCTCAAGAGCGCTAGCGATCTGGGCGTCCCAGTCGTCGGCGTTGGATTACTGTATCAGCAGGGCTACTTTCGACAGTCTCTGTCCGTTGATGGTCAGCTGGAGGCGCTGCCATTCAACGACCCTTCGGAGTTGCCGGTGCTGCCGGTGCTTGATGAGAACGGTCGCGAGGTGCACGTGCCGTTGGAGTTACCGGGCCGCGAGTTGATAGTCCGCGCCTGGAGAGCCCGAGTTGGTAGGCTGAGCCTGTACCTGCTCGACACGAATCACCCATTGAATACGCCGTGGGATCGAGGGATCACGGCCAACCTGTATGCCGCGGCCACCGACACACGGTTTCTCCAAGAGTTCGTCCTGGGCGTAGCTGGATGGCGCCTGTTGGAATCGCTCGGGATACCAGTGGATGTCTGCCACCTCAACGAAGGCCACGCCGCGTTCGCGACACTTGCGCGAGCTGCTAGTCACGCCGCTCGAGCGCGCGTGAGCTTCGAGGAAGCGCTTTGGACGACCCGAGCGGGCAACGTCTTCACGACGCATACACCGGTAGATGCTGCGTTCGATCGCTTTGCGGTAGACAGTGTGTTGTCCTACGCCCGTCCATTCGTGGATGCTCTCGGAATCTCGCCTCGACAATTGGCTGACCTCGGACGCAAGCAACCGGGCAGCGACGAGCCGTTCAACATGGCGCACCTGGCGATGCGGGGCTCCGGGTTCGTCAACGGGGTGAGCGAACTGCACGGACGAGTGAGTCGACGTCTGTTCGCCGATCTGTTCCCTCGCTGGCCTCTGCCCGAAATCCCGGTTCAGTCGGTAACCAACGGCGTCCACGTGGGGACGTGGGACTCGGCCGCCGCCAATGATCTGTGGCGGGGCGCAACCGGCGTGCCAAGGTGGACCGCAGAGTTGGAGCGAGGGGCCAAAGCCGTGGCGTGCCTGTCCGAAGACGCGATATGGCAGTTCCGCTCGCGTTCTAGGCTCTCACTGATCCTAGAGGTGCGGCGGCGCTACGCTCAGCAACTGGCGGAGAACGGCGCAAGTCCCGAGCAGGTCGCAGAAGCCGGTCGCGTGCTCGACCCGGACGTGCTCACGCTCGGTTTCGCTCGTCGTTTCACCGCGTACAAGCGACCCAACCTAGTGCTGGAAGACGAAGAGCGCTTCTGCCAGTTGCTCAGGGACACGTCGCGGCCCGTCCAGTTCGTGATCGCGGGAAAAGCTCATCCCCGCGACGGCATGGGTAAGGCAATGGTTCGGCGCATGGCGCGCTTCTGCGCTCGCTCTGACGTGTCTCACAGGGTCGTATTCCTTCAAGACTACGACATGGGCTTGGCGCAGGTGTTGACCGGAGGCGTAGACCTGTGGCTCAACAACCCGATTAGGGGCAATGAAGCTTCCGGCACGAGTGGCATGAAGGTACTCGTCAACGGGGGTCTCAATTTCTCGGAGCTCGATGGTTGGTGGGACGAGGCCTTCGCTCCACACCTTGGTTGGGCTCTCGGTGGCGAAGGCCAAGAAGGCACCCCGGACCACGCTCGAGCCAATCAACTATACGAAATCCTCGAATGTGAGATCGTTCCGGAGTTCTACGAACGTGATGACCACGGAGTTCCGCGACGGTGGGCTCGACGCGTGCGGGCAAGTATGGCGGAGCTTACCCCTCGGTTCAGCAGTGATAGGTCGGTCCGGCAATACACCGAACGAGCGTACATCCCAGCAGCGCAGGCATTCCAACAGCGAACTGCCGACGAAGGAGCGGTTGGCA
>CBINDO010000287.1:0-10718 GCA_966249405.1 uncultured bacterium
GAGCACCGCATCGAAGCTCCGCGTCCCGGTGGGCCAGTGGGCGGTAACCTGTTGGCGCCACTGAAAATCTGGCCCGATCTCCGCGGGGGAACGCAGCACACCGACGGCAGTGTCGCGTGGCGGCTCCGACGCAACCGTCCGCGGCTCCGGAGCGCAGCCGACGAGGAGCGACGCCAGCACCAATGTGCGAAAGTGCGAAGGGGTGGCCACGCGGGCACCGTTACTGGACCGCGGCACTCTGTCCAATCCCAAACAATGTTCGCTTCTCTTCGTCGCTGAAATTGCGGCCAATGGTTTTTACCGTCAGCTCCGTCACGGCGCTGTCGCCTTTGGTTTCCAGCACCTCGATGCGCTCGACCGCGTAGCCTTTGCCGGTGAGGGAGAGTTTGCTCACGAGTTGATTCAGCGGTGTTGTCTTTGGCGTCAGGGTGAGGGTCCAATCAGCTTTCGGTGCGGTCTCCGGCGGCTTGGCAACGCGCGCAAACCGAATGTCGAACACCTTCTCGAGCGCCGCTTGGTCCCCGGCCAGGACCTTGATGAACGACTCGACGAACAACTTCACGTCGGGGCGTGCGCGCAAGTCCATGGTCCGCGTCCCTTGGGCGTCCTCGAGCTCCAAGCGCTCGGGCGTGATCAGCACGCGAGACGGTTTGGGGGCGTTCACTTGCCTCAGTAAGTGACCCGGACGCATGTAGTACAGCGTGCCATTGCTGCGAAGGGGCAACTTCAGCAGCGCGACCTTCTTGGTTTCGACGAACGTCGCCTCCAACCCGGACAATGTCGCCATCCTCGAGAAAAGCTCGCCGGCGTTCTGTGGGCCGGGGTCGCCAGCGGGCTCGGCGAGCACGACGGTCGGGCAACCCAGGAGGGCGAGGCTCAAGGCGATGGCAGTGCGGCGATGCATCCCGAGATATACGCGCATGGCGTCACGATAATCCCTACCTGTCGTTAGTAGAAGTGGCCGCGCCAAAAACCGTTCCGCCGGACGCGTGACGCCGCCTGTTTTCGCACGACTTCGCTGCGGGAACGCGGCTGCGCGTTTTTGCACCCACGGTGGCGACTGGTTTGGTTGGGCCCAGCCGCGTGAGACAGGGAGCGGCTCCCGCCCACCACTGGGCGTCGAAAAGTGCGGACCAGAACCGCGGCTCTAACCGAGATGAGGCAAACGCGCACTCACCGCCGCGGGCAGTTCGGTCAGGAAACGCCCACTCGCGTCCGTAATCGCCAACCGCGTGAAGGCGCGCACACACTTGCGTCCGGTCGTGCGGTTATCGAGGTCGTAGCTGACCTTGAGGATCGGCCCGATCTCGCTGAACCATGCCCACGCGACCACCTCGTCTCCGTAGCTCAGGGGAGCGTTGTAGCGGCACCTGACCTCCGAGACGTACATTCGCAGGTCGAGCGCGCGAACGTGGGGTACGTCGAGACCCACCGAGTCGAGCAGCGCGCAGCGCGCCGCCTCGAAGTATTCGAAGTAGCGACCGTGCCACACGACACCCAGGGGGTCGCAGTCGTGGAACGGGACACGCAGGGTGACGCTACGGGCGTGCGCTGGGCGATTCAAGAGGACTCCGGCAACACAGCGGTCGGCAGCGTCGAAGTGGATTGCGGAGAGGGCGGGATTCGAACCCGCGGTAGGTTTCCCTACGCTCGCTTAGCAAGCGAGTACCATCGGCCACTCGGTCACCTCTCCGGTTGGAGGACGCGGAAGGTAGCGTGCTCGTTTCTCCCGTCAAGGGATTTGGTCGATCCGGCGTCGATTGGCGGAGTGTTCGGGGGCCCCGAGAGCGGGCCAGGGGCCGACGCCGGGGGCGCCCGTCTCGCTGCGGACGCCCCCAACCGTGCAACCGTCGTGACCGAGGTTGCGCGAACATTGTTACTCTGTAGGACACTCTCCGTGTCCATGTGCATGCGTGATGAATGTCTCACAGCGGCCGGCATCCATCGACGTGTGGTTTTTGGCTCCGTCGAAATCATATACCCGAAGCTGTTTCATAGTGCTCCAAAGGCGAGGTACCCGAGCACGTATTCCTTGAACGAGAGCTTGGATGTTCAAAACTAGGTGAGTCTGGGCTTATCCAAGACAGCAAAAGGAACGTGTCGTGACAGACAGTACTGCTCGCAAAAAAGTACCCCTTCCTCCTGGTTATGTCGTCCCTCGGCCACAGCAGCCTCCGCCTTTGCGCCGTCGAGATTCGAAGTCCGTGACCGGTGTGGAAGTAGTCGCCAGTGCAGCACCTGCGCCGACGCCAGCGGCACCTGTGGCTGTGTCTGCTCCTGCACCCGTTCGAGCGAAAGCCGTCGTAGATGAACGAGCGCTACAAGCCGCATATAGGGAGGCCATGGCTACCATCTCTGAAGACGAAGACAAGACGACGGCCTTCCAGGTCCCGGAGGAGCTGCTTCGGCGCTCCCGGACGGGAATGCCAGGACCGGCACTCGAGGAGGAGGAGCGGGCTCCTGACTCGGGCGCCATCACCGCGCCGCCTCCCGCAGCCTCGGCCGAGGAAGCCGCACCAGAGGAGAGCGTACAGCTGAACCTCGGCGTCCCCGGGGTGCCGCGCGATTTGGACGTCCATTCGTTTGCCGACGTGGGCCTCGAGAGCGATGGCGCCGACGAGGAGCACAGCGGCGAGTTCACGCGCATCAACAAAGCCGGCGAACTCGAGGCGTTGGCCACGATCATCGAACAAGAGTCGACCAAGACGGTGGTGCGCAAGCGCATGGAGCAAAAAGCGCCAGCGCGCAGTCCGGGCAACGGCGTCGCGATTTTGTGGATGGTGATCGGGGTCTTGAGCGCGGCTGGCGCGGTCTTGGCTTCGCTCATGGCACGCGGTTGAACGTCACTTCACCTCGTGCACGCCCCACGGTGACACACCGCTCGTTCGCACTCATTGGTGTACGTTGAACCCTCGTGTCGCGCTCGCCCCGACTTTGTCACACACCGAAGCCCTTTCGGTAGGGTGAGGCGTTAATCACCAGGGTGAAAAACTTGAAGTGCAGAAAGGACTGCGCTTAAAGTTTCTTGCGCCCGGGACGTCAGGCGTTAGACTCCCCCGCGCCGCGCCGGAGGGCAACCAGAGTGGGGCTGTGTTGGGAGGGGGAAAAGTTCATCATGCAGATCGCGGTCGTAGAGATACCGACAGAACAAACGGGAGAAGAGCAAACTGGGGGGCGAGAGACTCGGGTAGCGTCGGCCAAAGCACTCCGGGAGCCGTGGAGCCAGTCTGGCTTGTGGGCGCGCACGAACGGGGCGGCTGACGCGGCGCATTCGGCTCGGCCCGACGGCGCAGGGGCCCGGAGTGTGGCCGCTGCTCCTCCTTCTCGGAGCGCTCACTCGTCCGGCGTTTTTCCCGCTCTGGGCGATCTCACGGAGGTCCCGTCGGCCAACGACGTCTGGCGTTGGGTGCCGCCGCCCGGCATCGAGAGCCCCGAGGGCTGCCTTCGCCTCGTGGTTTTCCAGCGCGGCGCCACGTGGCCGCCCTTCCTTGCCCGAGACTTGAGCGGCGGCGTAACCACGTGTGTGGTGCCGGAGGTTTTGGGCGATGGCCTGAGTGGCCTCGTGCAGCGGGTGGCCAAACGAGCCAGCCAAGTCGAACTGCCCGTCACCCAGTTGATCTGGATCTCCGGCGAGTCACGACGTACGGCACCGGTGCGCTTCATTCGCCAACTCGCCGAAGCCGTCGCTGCCACCACCACGGTGCTGGTGGTTCAGGCTCCCTCCAACGGAGCGGCGCGTCGCCGGCACGGACGGCGCCGCCGCTCGTCGGGTGACGCCGGAGCCGACTCGGAGTTGAACGGCTGGTCGGAGACCGCGGCCGCGTCCGCGTAGGACCGGCGCGCCTCGGAAGCGACGCGCGGAAGCGGGCCGCTGGCGAAGTTTACGTTGCACGCTCGCGGTGGTGCCCTTACGGTCCAACGTGATGCTCTTCGGTCGTTCGCTTTGCGCGGTTATCGCGACGTTCGGTGTCGGTATCCCGTGCCTGGGTGTCTCCGGCTGTTCATCCTCGGAGCACCCTCCGTTCGCGGAGCACCAATCGGGATTGGGCTGCGGTCACGCTTTGCGTCGGTGCGACATCCACGAGGCTGCGTGTCGGCAAGACGTGCTCGACGCGGTTGCGTGTCTCCGCGACTACGATGAACAAGTGCAGCAACCCGAGGCTCGATTCATTCGACTCAGCGACTTGACCGGCTCGCCATCGTCACCGGTCGAAGATGCCACCGAGAGGTACAAGCGTGTCGGCTACTCCTTGCTTGGCTTGGTAAGTGGCGACGAGATCGACGACGACGCCGCGCAGGCCGCACAGGTCGACTCGATTGCGGCGCTATACTCGCCTCGGGACAAGACCATCTACGTGCTCGAAGACCCGGGAGGCCAGGACCTTTCGGAAGCCGAACTCGGCGTTCCGCTCGAGGTCTACCAAATGGCGGTTCTGGCTCACGAGTACGTTCACTTCCTCCAAGATCGCGAGTTCGATCTCGAAGAGTACGGCGAAGAGTTGCCCCTGGAACTCGACCCGAGTTTGGCAGGCATCGCCGCTGTCGAGGGGGAAGCGATGTTGTACGAAGGCTTCTTCAGTTTCGACCTAGCCGGCGTGTCGGCGAGCGACGAGCGGATGTTGCGTCAGTTCGAGGAATTCATCGACTATTCCGAAGAGCAGATCAGGCTCGCTGCTTCTCCGGTGCTCGAGGCGAGGATGCTCTTCCCGTATACTTACGGGGGTCATAGCAACGCGCGCATACACCAGCAGGAAGGTCAAGCAGGGCTGGCGGCTTTGCGTGCAGCCTCCTCCACCCTCGAGTTCGTTCAGCGCCGGTGGGGGAGCGTGGAGCCGTTGGATGAACCGTTCGAGCCCGTCGTCTCTGGGCTCGAGCAGTTGGGCTTCGACCGGCTGAGTTCCGACCAACTGGGGCCCTGGCTCTTGAACGCGTTCTGGAGTCGCTCTCTCGGCGCGTCCACGCCAGAGGCGCTCGAAGTCGCGCAGCTCTGGTACGGAGACCGTGTCGCCCTGTGGCGGAACCCCGAGAGCCAAGAGGTGGTCGCCAACTGGGCTATCGGAGTCGGCCCGGGCGGAACTCCGGATCCCCGTCTGCAACAATGGGCCACGGCGCTTCGTAGCGCGCCACCGGAGGCGGCGGCCTCGTGGGAGGTGCGGGTTATGGGTGATCGTCTCGAGATGACCGCTTCGACGTCGAGGGACAGTGAGGCGGTGAAGCATCTGGGCACGTCGGGTGACGCCACCGTGACCGTCGACGGCGGTGCTGCCGGCTCCGACGTCAGCGACGTGGTCGACGCCGGCGCCGAGCCGTGCGCGGGGTGCAGCACGGCGGACGGGGGAACGGAAGACGGTGGAGTTGTCTTGGGACCCACTTCGTCGAACCGGTTGCAGGTAAGAGCCACTCCCGAGCCTGCCTCCAGACGTTCACCTGAGGCGGTTAGACTGGTGCAGCGTTTGCGCGCTCGAGAGCGGCTTCAGCAGTTCGTGCGCGAGCGCGCCTCGCGGCTTTGGTGAGGGTGCAAACCGTTCGGCCTAGGGCCCGGCCATCGGATGCGCCTAGGCGCTCGGGACGGTAGGTCTAGGTGGTTTCGCACCCGAGCTTCGAACTTCCTTCAAATCGTGATTGAGTCTTCCGCCATATCGGAGAGACTCTCCGCCGCCGCTGTGAGGGCAATACCGCACGCCGGCGACCCCTGGATCAAACATGAATCACGCAGGGATGCGGAGGAAATCGATGAAAAAGTACTTCATTTTGCTTCTTGGCCTAACACTGTCTGCATGCGGCTACTCGGAAGACGAGTGGCAGGCGCAGTTGGCCCGCTACAACAACCTCGAGTCCGAACACGCCAACGAGAAGAAGTCGCATGCATCGACGCAGGCCGAACTCGACGCGAGCAAACAACGCATCGCTGAGCTCCTCAACGAGCTCCAGAAGATGGGCGTGAACGTCGACGAGCTGAACGAGCGGTTGCAGCAAGAAGGCACGGAAAAGGAGCGCCTCGCGGCAGACTTGGACGAAATGAAGCGGGCGCTCGACGAATACAAGCAGCGCGCAGCGCAACTCGAGCGCATCAAAAAGCGCTTCGAGGTGCTGCGCAGCAAGCTCGAGAAGCTGACCAACCTCGGCTTGAAGGTCCAGATCCGTCACAACCGCATGGTGATCTCGCTGCCCGGCGACGTATTGTTCGCTTCCGGCCGTGACGACCTTCGCGAAGAAGGCGTGGCCGTATTGGCCGCGGTGGCCGACGTGATCCGGGGAGACGAGCAACTGAGCAAGCGCTACTTCCAGGTTGCCGGTCACACCGATAACAAGCCGCTGCGGTCGAACCCGAAGTTCGTCGACAACTGGGGCCTCTCTGCGATGCGCGCGCGCCAGGTGCTCGTCTACCTGGTGGCGCCCGTTGCTCCCGAGAAGGGGGGTGGAGGGCTCGACCAACGCCACTTGCACGCCGCTGGTTATGGCGAAACCGACCCGGTTGCCGACAACGGAACCGAAGAAGGGCGGCAGGCCAACCGTCGCGTGGAACTCGTCCTGATGCCGGACGTCGAAGAAATGCTCGACCTCAAGTCCTTGATTTGACAGGGAGTATCTAGGACGGCTCAGACTTCGTTCCAAGCCGACCGAAACCGCGGACACCACGGGTGCGTATTGCATCCGTGGTGTTGTCGCTTGTGGCGCTTGCCGTCAATGTTTCCGCTGGGCCTTCGAGTCCAAGTGCGCCATTGTTGGGCGCCGTGCCGCCCTCGACTCCAGGAGTGTCCGCCTTCGACGGCGCCTCGAGTGACCCGCCAGAGGTCACCCTGGAGACACTGATGCGCGAATACGTGGAGGGCAGCGATCGCGCTTTCGATGAACTCTACCGTCGCTTGACCCCTAAACTGTTTGGTTATCTCTTGCGCCTGACCCATCATCGCGAGCGAGCGGAAGACCTGCTGCAGATCACCTACTCCAAGATGCACCGCGCGCGGGCCAGCTACTTGGAAGATGCGCCGTTGTTGCCGTGGGTGCTGGCGATCGCGCGCCGCGCCTACTTCGACGACGTACGCGCTCGCCGTTCTCGTCGCGAAGACCTATCTGCCGAAGGTGTTCTTCCGGAGCCAACACCTCAGCCCGTGGACGACCGTGGCAACGAACTGGTGGATCGGGCGCTGGCCGAGCTCCCCGAGGTCTACCGCGAGGCGATCGTGTTGACGAAGATCACGGGGCTCTCCTTGGCCGAGGCGGCGGCCGTCGTCGACTCCACGCCGTCCGCCCTCAAGTTGAGGGTGCCTCGCGGATACAAAGTGCTTCGCGATGTCATCGAAAGGTTAACGAGGGATGAGCAAGAATCCTGAAATCGATTGCGACGCGCTGCTGCGCAACGCGTCGAAGTCTTGCCCGATGCCCCGCGCCGACGTTCGTGAAGCGGTGCGTCGCGAATGCACGGCTGGGTTGTGCGCCAAGCGGGTTGGCTCCCGACGTAACCGCATCCTCGCTTGTGGGGGACTGTTCGCGTTCATCGTTGGCGGCAGCGCCTTTCTCGCATCTGGCGTTCTGGGGATTGGATATGCCTCCGCCGCGCTGTGGGGGGCGTTGGGGTGGGCGATCGTGTTGCTGGCCATCCTCGCCGTAAATCTGAGGCCGCAAAGCGTACATGCCGGTATCTGGCGAGCGTTGGTCCTGCTCGGCGTCCCAGGAGGCTTTTTCTGGTACCTGACGACGCAGAGCGGTCCAGGGCCATCGTTTCTCGACTTCATCAACGACACCGGCATGTGCGTGCACGTCGTCAAGTGCGGCTTGATGTCTTTGGTGGTCGGCGCAATGGCTTCTGCAGGCATGTTCTACGTTTGGCGTGCCTCGGATCCGTTTTCTCCGCGGCTGAGCGGCGTGGTGCTTGGGTTGGCCGGCGGGATCGCCGGCGCGCTGACTGCTGGCTTCGTATGTCCGGGACAAGACGCTTGGCACGTCGTGTTCGGGCACGGTTTGGGCGTGGTCGTGTTAGCCGTGGGCGGCGCGGCTCTAGGCCGCCGCGTGCTCTCCCCGTGATCTGGAGGCCGCGACCGGCGACGGTGAGACGTTCCCTATCGTCAACTCACAGATACATCGACACCCGGACCCCGATTTGGCGAGGTGGGTTGAAGAAACGCCAATGAGCGTTGGGCGCCGCCAACAAGCCTGTCATGTAAGTCGTGTTGGTTAGGTTGGAGACGAATGCGTCGAACCTCAGATCCCCTTCGGCGCGCGAAAAACCGACTGCCAGATCGATGCGGGTAGTCCACGGCACCTCGTCGCTGAGTAGAGGAGCTTCGCCGCCCGACGCGTTCGTACCTTTGCCGTTGAACGCGGTCATGTACATGGGGGATTTGGCTTGCCCGTAGAGAGACCAGTCGAAGCTGCCCACGCTAGTCGGGAACACTTGCGCGAGCCCGCACGCCAGCGTCAAGCGAGGCACGCGCGGCAGATAGTGTCCTTCGATGGACGTTGGAGTGGCCGACGCGTCACGGGGATCGATGAGCGCACCACCGTCGTAACGTGCGTCGATGACGGACACCGAGGACCGCGCGGAGATGCCGTGAGACACATAGGCCAAAGCGTCCACCGAGAGGCCGAGCACCGTCGAGTCACCCACGTTGTAACGTTGGACGGGGTTAACGGCGTCGAGCTCCTGCGCGACAG
Organism: uncultured bacterium; assembly: GCA_966249405.1. GTDB lineage: Bacteria > Myxococcota_A > Polyangia > Polyangiales > Polyangiaceae > SZUA-265. The sequence continues at coordinate 8,656 of CBINDO010000287.1, forward strand.
CCACCTGCGTGTTTGATTGAGCGTACCAAAAGGCGGCGCCGTTGAGCATCAACCGCTTGTCCCAAAAGGTGTTCTTGCTGCCGAACTCCGTGGCGTACAGGGTCGAGGTATCGTAGGTCGATTCCTGCGTGTCACGTTGCGCCGACGTGTCGAGGTTGACTCCGCCGCTCCGGTGGGACGTCGTGAACGTGAGATAGGCCAGCGAGCGTTCACCAATGTCCCACTCGCCGCCGAGCCGAAAATCGGGTAACACCGTCGCGAAACGGCTGCGTTGTTCGATAAAATCGTTGCCAACGTCGGCGCCGGGTTGGGCGAGGAACTGGTCGACGTTGTCGCGGGAGCCCCAGCTCTCTACCCCGTTCTCGAACGTGTCGATTCGGCTTGCCGCTCCTTTGATTGTCTGAGCGTCGCTGCCGGCGACGTAGTCACTGCGGCCGTTCTCGCGGAAGGCGAACCCCGGTGTACCCCAACGCGATGCCGTTTCCCCGCGGCCAGCCGCGGGAGGTTGACAGCGGGCGTTCGGGTCGTTGCGCTGTGCTTGGGCCAAGACTTGCTCGTTGCACTGCAACGTGAACCCGCCTGCGATGCCGTGGATTTCCCGGTACTGGGAGGCGAGCCTGAATCCCGCGATCGTTCGAAAGCTGTCCGTGATTTCCGTGGTCGTGTCCACGTAGCCGGCCAGCGTCCCACTAGGTACGTCATCGAGGCTCAGCTCTTGCCCCAGACGCCCTTCAACTGCGGGGTCGTTTACTTGCCCCAGGAATATCGACTGAGCTTCGCTCGAATGAAAGAACCCGATCATCCATCGCAAGCGCGCGGAGTCCAGAGAGAACACCCGTACCTCGTTCGACGTCGTTCGTGAACGCGTGTGCCAGACCGTGTCAGCGTAGCTGTCCGGCGCCGGAGGTCGACTACCGAAGAAGTACGCCTCGTTGTACCCCGTGTGCTCCCGGAAGGTGAGGCTCCGATAGCTCGACAGCGCCTCCAGTCCGACTCGACCCAAGTCGAGTTCTACGCTCGCGCTCATGCCCCAGTGGTCCACGTCTTGGGAAGGCGAGTTGCCGACGAACGCCGCCGCGCGCGCGTTCGGGACTTCGGACGGTCTCAGGCCACTCGCGAGCAACGACGTGAAGTTGATGCCGGGAGCACCCGCGCCGCGTTCTTGCGCGTCGTCGAAGCGGAACGTGACAGCCACCGTGTCGGCTGGCTCCCATCGACCGGAGACGCGATACGCCCAGCGGTCTGCATCTTCGGCGGTTGTCGACAGCGGTGCCCCGTTGCGGTTTTCATAGAAGGCGTCGTGGTTCTCCGACGCGATCGCCCAGCGGAGCGCTAGCCGGGAGCCGATGGGCACGTTGACGGCACCGCGCATCAGGCGTTGGTTGTAGCTGCCGAGCTGCAAGCTGCCATCGGCGCTCCACTCGCCCAGTTTGGCGGGCTTGTTTACGACGTGGACGGTCCCGGCCTGACTACCCACGCCGCGCAAGGTCGGCTGTGGTCCAATGCCCACCTCGACCCGTTCCGCGTCGAAGAACAACGTCCGAAATCCGCGTGCACGCGGTATGTAAACGCCGTCGACGTAAGTGGTCACGGCGGACTCGCCGATGCCTGCTTCGTCGGAATCACCGAGCCCGCGCATGTAAATTTGCACCTCGCCCCGCTGATCTGCGACCTCCAGATACGGGCTCGCGGCGAACAGCGCCCGCGGCGCGGAGATCCCCTTACGCTCGAGTTCCAATCCGGAGACCGCAATCACGGAAGCGGGCACGCGTTGGGCATCGCGACTGCGCCGATCGATGGTGACGGTCATCGTTTCTGGGTCGGATGCGCCCAACGAACTCGGCGCTCCCGAATCTTCGGTCGCTCCGGGTTCTGAGGGTTGGGCAGCAGACCGGGTTTGGTCACTTCCGCGGTCGACGCCACCGCCGGCGGGAGGGTCCGTCTCTTCCTTGCGAGCGCTCGGTGGGCGAGGTTTCGGGTCGTTGGGTGGCTGTGGCGATCGTGCGGTTGGGCGAGCAGCCGGTGTTTGCACACTTGCTCCCGTGTTCGCGGCTCCGTCTTCG
>CBINDO010000288.1:0-10714 GCA_966249405.1 uncultured bacterium
TGGGTGGTATGGGCGGCATGGGCATGGGTGGTATGGGCGGCATGGGTGGCATGGGCGGCATGGACGACTTCGACATGTGAGGCCTGGCAGACACCACTGGACCGACTGAAAACGGAGCGCGCTGCGCTCCGTTTTCGTTTTGTGACGGCCGTCGAACAGCACGTCTGTCGGCGCTGCAGCGCGTTTCCCAGAGTCGCTTGCGTCCACAAGCCGACGCTGCAACCGCGAGCTACGACTGGTCGACGGTGGCACGGCGTTTGGAAGAGCTCACATCGCGCAGGAAACGCAACGTGCGCGTGTGTGCTGGCGTGAGCAACACACGTATCGGTCTCAGCCGCAAGCCGAGTCGCAACGGTTGAGCCGCAACGCGCCGGGGTCGACTTAGACGCGGAGGCTGCCGATTCAGGGCCTAGGACGCGGCGTCCGATCAGACAACCCCGCGAAATCACTGGAGGTCGTAGTTAACATAATCTCTATTATGCGACGTTCTAGATCCGGGGCTGGGGGTGGCGCGTCGTCCTCCCACACGCCCTCGAGACCTCACCACGAGACCGGTGATGCCCGCCAAAATGGCGCCGTCGTCAGCGTCTCGAATCGAGCGCAACGCTCCGCGCACGACGCGACGAGACGGCGGAAGACAACGATGGCGTTAGGCCGAGTTGAGGCCGTGCGCGTCGCGACTGAAGGTGCCGGGATCCGGCGCTCACCAGCCGGGCGGCAACATCCAGTAACCCGCAGCACGTTCGGGTTTGGTCGGCGCGGGCGCATGAACGGACAACGCCAGCATGCGCCCCGCGTTGCCGATGACGTACGCTCGACTTCCGTAAGCGGTTGGTGCCGCTGCCACACCGACCTCGGTGTGGAACCCGTCGATCACGCCGCCGTTCAACGGCGAGACCAGGTAGATGCCGTGATTGGAGCTGGTGACGAGCATTGCGCCGTTGACGAAGGCTGGCTTGCTCACGCCGCCGTTGGGGAGATCGCGCTGCCAGAGTTCGTCGCCACTGGCTGGGTCGAGAGCCCAGAGGCCACTCGTGCCGGTGCTCACGATCAGGTGCGCGCGCGCTGGGTGGAGCTGGCCCGCAGCATCTTCGTGGGCGGGTTGTTGCCACAACGCGACGTTGGTAACCCCGAGGACGCCAGAGTTGGACCAGATTTGGTCACCGGTCTCGGCGTCCAGGAGGAACACACCGCCTTCGTAACTGCCGACCGCGATGCTCGCACGACCTGCCAAGTTGACGGGTACTGGCGTGGTGTCGGTGTCGAGGTACTGCGGCAGTTCGCCGAGCGACTGCTCGGCTTCGGCGCTCAGATCGACTGGCAGCCAACGTTCTTTGCCGGTGACTGCATCGTAAGCCGTGACAGTGCCGTCGCTGAACGCTGCGTGAACACGACCGTCCAGCACCGCGAGTCCGGCGTGACCGGCGATTTCCATCCCCATCGCTGGTGTGCGATGTTGGCTCCACACGAGTTTCCCGCTGGCGGCTTCGAGCGCGATGACGGTGTCGTTGGCGTTGACTGCGTAGAGTGTCTCACCAACGAGGATCGGCTTGCGAGCCACCTCGGCGTTGGTGGCGAAGCGCCAGAGCAGCGCGCCATCGCGCGCTCGCACCTTGTACAACGCGCCGTCGTTGGACCCGAAATACACGACGTTGTCGAGGTGGTCGTAAAGTGGTTCGGACTGGACCGGCGCCAGGGTTTCGAAGCGCCACACCGGGCGTCCGTCCCGAGCCGACAGCGCGTACAGACCGTTGTCGCTGGAGCCCACGTAGACCCGATTGTGCACCGGATCGACCGCAACTTGCCCCTGCTCGTAAGGTTCACCCGTGTGACGCGAGTCCGCCACGACGTCACGCGCGTAGAGCACCTCGAGCACCCCTGCGGCGCGGTTGTACCACGGCGGAGACTCGGGGATGACGGCAGCCGAATTGGGGGTGCAGCCGAGCGCCCCTGCGTAGCCGAGCAGCAAACCAGAGAGGATGCGCCGCACGGCGGTCGAACGAAACGAAGCGCGCCGCGTCGAACTCATTTTTGTGTCTCACCAGCGGGGGCGGCGGGTTTCGTTTCGCCCTCGCTGATCTTGCGCTGTACCCCAGCCGCCAGGTCGTTGATCTGGGCTTGCGTGAGCGGTGCCGGTTTGGCTTTGGGAGCTTCCACGCCGAGCACGTTCGCCAAGGTCTTGATGCTCTGCTCCAGATAACTCGGGAACATTCCGGCGAGGCCTTCGGACGGCGGGTGCTTCTCGTACAACGCAGCGATCAGCTTCTTGGCATCGTCGGTGCGGTCGAGGGCGTGAAGCAAACGCGCTTGGTTGTACTGCGCGAGTTCGCTGGTTCCGCCGAGGTTCGAGGCGGCGATCTGTTCGTACAGAGCCAAAGCCCCTGCCTTGTCGCCCTTCGCCTCAGCGAGCTGCGCCAGGCCTTCGCGCGCCTGAGCGGCAAGAGCCGCGTCCTTCTCGGTGAACTTGGCAGCCAAGACACGGTCGTATTCAGCCTTGGCTTCGTCAAGTTTACCTTGCTCGATGAGCACCGATGCCAAAGCAAGACGAGCGTACAAACCAGCTCCGTCGTTCGAGGCGCCTTTGAGTGCGGTTTCGTAGGCCGTCTTGGCCGCTTCGAGTCGCGCCTTATCGTCGGCGTAGACGGGCGTCGGATCGACGATCTGTGGGTTGTCGTCCTTCTTCTCGTCTTGCCCAACCTTGCCGAACTGAGCGGCAGCGGCCTTCGCGATCTTGTCCGAGGAGCTCGCCTCGGAGCGCGCCTTTTGCCAGCCGTACAGTCCCCAACCCGCCCAAATCGTGATGCCGCCGACGAAGATCCATTGCAGGACGTTGGCGTTCTTCTTCAGCCATTTGGTCGCCGTATCCGTCGAGCGGACGAGCGCGTCGTCGATCATCTCTTGAGCGTCGAGACCGATGGCTTGGGCTTCTTCGCGCTCTTTCACGCGCTGCTTGCGCGCACGCGCGGCGGCTGCGCGGCGGGCTCGACGATTCGCGGGCTCTTCCCCGCCCTCGGCGTCGGTGGCCGCCGACTCCCCTGGTTGCTCGTTGGGGTCGGTCGACGACGTTGCCTCGAGTTCCGAGTCCTCGTCGTTGGCGGCAGCTTTCTGGCGTTGTGTTTCTGTCTCTGACACGGCGCGCTCTATAGCATCCGTTGGTCGGCGTGGAGGGCGCGCGAACAGCGAACTGGCCGGCGTTTGGCGCACGGGCCGGCGTGGTCAGTCGCCGTCGGCGGGTTCCGAGTTTCCGAGTTCGTCTTGCAGCGGCACGAATGCCACCGCTTCCACCGTCACGCCGTGCTCGGCAAACACGACGACGTAACTCGAGCGGCCAGGCCTAAGCCCCATCGAATCCGGGACCAAGCCGTGGATCTCGCGCGCCTGGGACCCCACGGGAACGCTGAGCGTGAGCTGTTTCTCGACGTCGAGCTCGGGGATCTTGCGCGAGGTCTTCAGTTTGCCTTGGCTGTCGAAGCTAAACACCCCGTGCGGCACGCCCACTCGCAGGCTGAGCGGCGCCGGACCCTGATTGGTGACGCGCGCCACGAGCCGCACGCCACGGCCGTTGCCGGTCTTCGGCACCACGATCTGGATGAGCTGGCCGAGGTTGGCGTTTTGGCGCAAGCGTCGCACGTCGTTGTTGCTCGGCCCCCCCACCTGTTCCAGGACCCCCGCTTGTGCGGCAAACGACAGTCCGTCGGCGAGAGGTTCCCCAACGCCGAGCCACCGGCGGAGCGGCACGGCGAGCTCAGGGCCGGCGCCGAGTCGGAGCAGAGCCTTGGCCAGCAACGTCCGGTTGTTCTGATAGGGCTCGCGTTTGAACTGCGCGACCAGGCTGTTGATGGCCGTTTCGTCGCCGATTTCGCCGAGCGCCGCAACCACGTACGGGCGTAAACGGACGTCACCGAGCGCCAAGGTCAACGGCCAGACCGCGTCCTTGACCTTGGCCCGCGCGAACGCCGCGATCAGCTGAGCGGAGACTTCGAACGGGCGCGGGGTCTTGTCCATCCACCAACCGAGCAACTCGGTCATGCCGCGCTTGTCCCCGCTCTCGGCGAGGGCCAAGGCGGCGCGCCTGCGCCACTCGAGGTTGCCCGTTTCCAGCAACTCCCGCGTGAGCGCCGCGCCCTCCCCGAGTCGAGTGAGTGCCAAAGCGCAGAACGCGCGCACTTCGTGATCCTCGTCGCGTTGAAGAGCCAGGCGCAGCGGCGTCGCCACTTCCCCGCCGAGTTGTCGTTTCGAGGCATCGCTCGACGTTGGGCTGGCGGAAGGGGCGGTGACGGCGAGGAACTCGGAGGTGGGTTTTGTCGTCGACGGCCCGGCCAAGTCGAACAGCACCTCGGCAGCCTTGCGCCGGACCGTGACGTCCGCGTCGTCCAATAGGCCCGTGATCTCGGGAGCGGCATCCACGTCCCCTGCCAGGCCACGCAAGATGGGTCCAGGCCAGCGCAAGCCTTCGGCGCGTGCGCCCGAGAGTTCGAACTGGCCGTGTTCGCTGTTCAAGCGCCGCAGCCGTTCGCGCAGCCGCTCGAATACCTCGGGCTGGTCGCGGGACACGTCGCGCGTCTGCGCGGGGTCGCGCTCGACGTCGAACAACTGGCAAGCGCCGACGCGCCGCAGGCAGATGAGCCGCGCATTGCGCTCGGCAAGCATCGACTGTTCGTCGGTCTCGGCGAACGCGAAGCCCGGAGCGTCGGGGGGTTCGGGCCGATCGCTGAGCAACCCGGTGAGATCCCGACCCCGAATGCGGGGCCGTGTCGGGATCTCGAGCGCGGCCAGCACCGTGGGCAATAGGTCCGTCGTCTGCACCGGTTGGCGGACTACCTTCGGCGTGATCTTCGGCGCCGACACGATGAGCGGCACGCGCACCTGCTCTTCGTAGACGCTCGTCCCGTGATAACGGCCGCCGTGGTCGCCGAACTCCTCGCCGTGATCGGCCGTGATGATGACGATTCCAGAAGGCCGAAGGGCGCGGAACTCGGCCACCACTTTGCCGATGGTCTCGTCGGTGGCGCGGACTTCCGAGTCGTAGCGATCGACGTCACTTTCGCCGAAGCTGAACTCGTCGTGCACCTCGTACGGCTCGTGCGGTCCGAACAGATGCAGCCATACGAAGACACGGCTATCGGTCGTCAGGCTCTTCAAGTAGTCGGACACTTGGGCGACTCGCGGGCTGCCTTCGAGGAACTCTCGTTTCTGGTATTCGAAGCCCAACTGCCGCTGGTCGAAGGTGGCGAAGCGCTCCGTGTCGATGAAGAAGATCGCGGGCGGATAGAAGGCCGCGGTTTTGTATCCGTAACGTCGCAGCAGATCGGCCCACGTCTCCGAGTCCGCGCCGAGTCCCTGCAGCAGCAGGGGCCGCATGTACTTGCCGGTGAGTAAGCTCGTCACCGAATACGAAGTATGCGGGGTGGCGCAATAGGCGCGTTCGAAGCGAACGCCCTCGGTGGCCAAACGATCGACGTTCGGCGACGTGGGGCGGCCGTATCCGTAGGCGCCCAAGTGGTCGGCGCGCAGCGCGTCGACGGTGATGAGCAGGATGTCCCGATCGGCAAGCCCCAGCTGAGCTCGGGGCAACGTTTCGGTCTGCTCGGCGACTGCTGCGTCGGTCGCGAGTTGTTTTGGCGCAGCCACCAACGCCGACAGTTCGACGGCGTGTCCGAGCAAGGGAGCGTGCTGACTCGTCACCCAGCGGAAGTTGTCGAACCCCGCCAATGCGCGGGCAGCCGGCACGAGCGATGCGGCGGACAGCGCCAGGGCGACGAGGACGGACCCGACACCCCAGGCGGGCCGACCGCGGCGTTGGTGCTCCCGCGACGGCCAAAGCGTCGTCAGTGCGAGGCCCGCAATGCCAGCGCTCCACAACGAGAGGCAGCCGAGCGCTACGTGGAACGCGGGGTAGAGCCGAACCAGTACGAAGCGGTTGACGGCATGCAGCGCGAACGCGAGCAACAGGGCCGTCACGGCCGTGAGTTTCGGCTTGGTGTTCATCACCTTTGGTAAACGCTCGCCGCCCCACCACACTGCGGTCCCCGCGGACACTGCCAGCACGGCGACGAAACCAACGCGGCGCCACCAAACCGCAAAATGCCGGCCGAACGTGAGTTCATAACCGAGCCAAGCACCGAGCAGCACCGCCAAGACGACCGCAAGGACTCGTCGCTGGCGGACGGGCGACAGGGCCGGCGCCGTCACCAACGCGCCGAGCGACCCGACGATCAACGCTTGCAGCGTCGCCGCAGGCAACAAACACGCAAAACCCCACTGCAGTTCCCAGAGGTTGGCGAAGTCGCGATTTCGCAACGTGACCAGCAGCAGCGCCTCGGCCGCGCAGAACGACACGGCCGCCCAGGGCATCACCCACCACACGGGTTGGGTCGAATTGCGGGTCGTAAGTTTACTTGAACTCGACGTTGACAATCTCGTACTGCCTCGTGCCGCTCGGCAGCTTCACCGTGACTTCCTCGCCGATCTCTTTGGCGATCAGCGAGCGCGCCAACGGCGCGGAGACGGAGATCAGCCCCTTGTCGATGTCCGATTCGTCGGCTCCCACGATTTGGTAGATGACTTCTTCGTCGGTATCGAGGTTCAAGAGCGTCACCGTGGCGCCGAAGCTGACCTTGTTGCCGCTGAGTTTGGACGGATCGATGACCTCGGAGCGGGAGAGTTTGTCCTCGATGTCCTTGATCTGGGCTTCGACCATGCCCTGGCGTTCCTTGGCGGCGTGATACTCCGCGTTCTCACGCAGGTCACCGTGCTCACGCGCCGTCTCGATGTCCTTGGAGATGCGAGGACGCTCCTCCTTGAGTTTCGTGAGAAGCTCCTTGAGCTTGGCCGCCCCAGTCGGGGTCATCGGTACGCGGTCTGCCATCGGAGCTTTATCGCGCTTGCGCCGTTCGGGGTCAACGGTTGGTTGGCTCGGGGCGTTCGATGGGCCGTTCCCCGATCGCTGCCGGCGCGGTCGCGCTGCGCGTGATCGACGGGCGGTGTGTTGCAGGGCTTTTGCAGCGCGTTTTTGTGCGGAGAACGGCAGCCGTTGGGCCCGTCGTGCGCTCGGCGCGCGGTGGGCCGCGATCCGAACTCTGGGTTCGGGTTGCGCTCAGCGGCCCGAACGACTACGAGGGCAAGTTCCTCATGAACACGCGGGTATTGATCGTATCGCTTCTGACAATGGGCACACCGGCAATGGCTGGGTTCGTCCTCGGGTGCACGGAAGAGATCAAGCCTCCGCGCACGGCCGCGCAATACAACGACGAGGCGCGGCGTGCCTACGAAGCGGCGATGGCCGAGTATCACGACGCCAACTGGGAGTTTGCGACCCAACAGTTCGACGAGGTGCGCAACAACTATCCGAACACTCCGTGGGCCCTCAAAGCGCAGCTCCGCGCGGCCGACGTGCTGTACGAACAAGGCCGGTATCCAGACGCGGTCGCCCTCTACGAAACTTATGCAAGTGAACACCCGACGGACGCCGACGTGGCGTACGCCCGGTTCCGTGCCATCGAGTCCCAAGTGGAGAGCAGCACGAACACGTTTTTTCAGCCCCCGCTCGAGGAGCGCGACCTAGCCAACGTTCACGAGGCCTACAACGACATCCGAGCCTTCGAAGCCGATTATCCCGACTATAGCGAGCGCCGGCGTCTGGCTTACCTGCGCAAGTCGGCTGCAGGCATGTTGGTGCGCCACGAACTGTACGTGGCCCGGTTTTACCTTCGCTCGGACAACTTCGAGGCCGCCCAACGACGGGTGCAGTACGCGATGCGCAACTACACGGGTACGGGTTTGGACCCGGAGGCGGTGGTGTTGCTCGGCGAGATTTACCTGAAGCAGAAACAGCTCCCTCAGGCCAAGGCGCTGTTCCGGCACGTCATCGATGAGTTCCCCGAGAGCGAATTTCGCGTGCCTGCTGAACGTTTTCTGGCGACGATGAGCAGCCCCGCCAAGTCAGCGTCGACTGCCAACCCGTAAGCGAACCTCGTCGGGGAGCACCTATGACCTCGTCCTCTGCCCTGCCCGCCCAAGTTCCTCTCACCCGCGTCGCCCCCGTCGTTCTCGTGGTGGACGACGAGCCCAACATCCGCAAGACCCTGAGTTTGGTGCTCGAAGGCGTGGGTTACCAGGTGCGGCTAGCCGGAAGCGCAGAGGAGGCGCTGGCGATGCTCGCTAACCCGGCGCAACCAGTAGATCTCGTGATCCTGGACATCAAGCTGCCGGCGATGAGCGGCTTGGAAGCGCTCCAGAGGCTGCGCCAAGAACACCGCACCAACGATTTGCCGGTGATCGTGATCAGCGGGCACGCCACCGTGCAAGACGCGGTGGACGCGATCCGCCTCGGTGCGACCGACTTCTTCGAGAAGCCACTCAACCGCGATCGCATCTTGGTGAGCGTCGAAAACTGCATTCGTTCCGCGCGGCTCGGACGCACCGTCGAGGAGATGCGCGCCGAGCTCGAGCGCCGTTACCTGATGACCGGCACGAGCGAGCCGATGCAGAAGCTCTACAACGAAATCGACAAGGTCGCCCCGACGCGCGCCACGGTCTTGATCACGGGGCAGAGCGGCACCGGTAAGGAGCTGGTGAGCCGCGCGATTCACCGCTTGAGCCCGCGGCGAGACGCGCCGTTCGTCAAGGTCAACTGCGCGGCGATCCCGCGCGAGCTCATCGAAAGTGAGTTGTTTGGCCACGAGCGCGGCGCGTTCACCGGCGCCTCCCAGCGCAAACACGGCTTCTTCGAACAAGCGCATGGCGGCACCCTCTTCCTCGATGAAATCGGGGATATGGATCTCGCCGCACAAGCCAAGGTGTTGCGCGCGCTCCAGAACGGCGAAGTGATGCGGGTCGGCTCGGAACACGTGATGACGGTCGACGTCCGCGTGCTCGCCGCAACCAACAAGGATCTGGCCGCCGAGGTCGCGGCAGGCCGCTTCCGCGAAGACTTGTACTTCCGGTTGATGGTGTTTCCGATCTCGGTCCCTGCCCTGAGCCAACGCCGGGACGACATCGCTTCGTTGGCGCGTTCCTTCGTCGAGGGCTTCTGTCGGGACAACGGGCTACGCTCGAAGAAGATCGACCCCGCGGTGTTCGACGCGTTGACCCGCCGCAACTGGCCGGGCAACGTGCGCGAGCTGCGCAACGTCGTGGAACGCGCGGCGATCCTGTCGAGCGACGTGATCACGGTCGCCGACCTCCCCGAAGATCCCCACAGCAATCCCTTCGACGACGAACTCGACGAGGGGGAAAACTCGACTCCACCGATCGTCAAGGCGGTTCCCTCGGAGGCTGGCGGCCAACGTCTCACGCTGCGTGAGTATCGCGACGCCATGGAGCGGGCGTACATCGTCGCGGTGCTGAACGAAACGCACTGGAACATCTCCAAAGCCGCTGTCGAACTTGGCGTCGAGCGCACGAACTTGCACAAGAAGGTGCGCGCGTACGGGATCAGTCGCGCCGACGCGACGCGGGATGGCGCCAAAGGAGAAGCGTAGTGTGGTCGGGCGAACGACGATTCGCCGGCGGCTTACGCGGCGCCAAGCGCATCGAACCCATTGATGTTCCAGGTAAACAGCCAGCGCTGCTCGCGTTGCACGGCTTCGGCTGTGTGCCCGAGGAGGTAGCGTTGCTCTCGGGCGTCGGGCTCGAACTCGGACTGCGGACGCGTGCGCCCTTGCTGCCGGGACACGGCACGACGGTGGCGGAGTTCGCCAAGACGCGCTACCCCGACTGGTACGCGGCCGCCGAAGCTCACTTCCTCGAATTGTCCGCTCGGGGCCCTGCCCTGGTCGGTGGCCAGTCGATGGGTGCCGTGTTGTCCCTGGACCTGGCATCCCGCCACCCCGACCGCTGCGCTGGGCTCGTATTGTTCGCCAACGCGGTGCGGCTCGGGTGGCCGTTCCCCAGCCTAGCCTTGTTGTTGGCTAGTTTGGCAAACGTGCCAGATTTCGCGCTCCCCAAGACCAAAGGCCCGGATCTCCAAGATCCGGAGGCTCGAGCGACCCACACCACCTACGAGGCTCAACCGTTCCACGCGGCACGCTCGCTACAGCTGGCCGGGGCGCGCGTGTTGGAACAGCTGACGCGCGTCAAATGTCCCACCTTCATTGCGCACGGCACGCTCGATCACACCGCGCCTCCGGACAATGCCCGCTTGGTGGCAAACCGCGTCGGTACGACCGACGTCGAGGTGCACCTGTTCTCCCGCTCCGGCCACATCTTGACCAAAGACTTCGATCGCGACGCCCTGCGCGATCGCGTGATGGCGTTTGTGACGCGCGTGACGCGCCCACGTTAACGGTTGACGGGCGTCAGTCCGGCGACTTCCGTCAGGTACCCGTCGAACCATAGCCGCCAGAGCCACGCGAAGTCGCGGACAGCTCTTGGCGTTCGACCAACGCCGCCTGCTCGACCTTGCAGATCACGAGCTGGGCGATGCGCATACGCGGCTCGATCTGCACTGGCTCTTCGCCGTGGTTGATGAGGACGACGCCGACTTCACCACGGAAATCCGAATCGATCGTACCGGGACTGTTCAGCACCGTGACGCCCCACTTCAAGGCGAGGCCCGACCGTGGTCTGACCTGGCCCTCGTAGCCCTCCGGGATCTGGAGCGCGAGTCCGGTCGGGATCAAGCGACGCTCACCCGGTTCGAGCCGGAGCGCTTCGGGCAGCGCTGCGCACAAATCGAGTCCGGCAGAGCCAGAGGTTTGGTAGGCGGGGAGCG
>CBINDO010000289.1:0-10662 GCA_966249405.1 uncultured bacterium
TGGACCAGCTGCACGAGTTGGAACGCGACTGGTCACATTTTTCGTTCACTCGCTGCGACACCGTATCTGGAGAGGAAGTGTCTGAGGCCGGGGCGCAACTCGTTTCGATGCAAGGTTCGTCGACAAGCTGGGCGTTGATGCTGTTTGGTGAACCAACGACGGTCGAACGGGTTGCTACCCAGGTGCGCGAACGACGGCTCGCCGGCGCGGCGATCCTAACCAACGCCTTCTCGGCCCACGTGAGCGAGACGTAGAAGGAACTCCCATTGGCTGGCACATGACCCGAACTGGCCAGGACACCGAGTGCAAGGCCCGTGTGCCAGGCTGAGCCAGCATCGCCACCGTTGACGCCAGCGCGTACGTTCAAAGCCACCTCCGCGCCCTGAGTCGAAGGTTCGACGTCGGCACGAATCCTGCTGAGCTCCGCCCACGGCACAACCCTCCGTCGGCTCTCCCGTTCTTACGGTGTGGCCCTTCGCACCGGCGCCCGGCGCAAGTCGCCGGCTGAATTGGAGCCAACGGTTCAACGGTAACCCGCACCACGGATCGTTTACCTACGCCAATTACACTTCTACGCGTCTAGCATTCGAGACCGACGAAGCAAGCAACAGCAGGAACGCAGCAACGAGTTACACTGAGATGAAACACACGGGGAGAATTATCCAAACCTCGCGTTCCAGCGTGCACTGCCGATTCGAGGCGCTAGCTTAGGTCCCAAGTCGCCGAACGGGCGACAACATCGAAACCAATAACCAACCAATGACAATCAACAAGAAGATCTCGCTACTCGCTCTTGGCTTATTCACGCTCCCCAGCTGTATCCACGTCACCGAAGAGCCAACGGACCAGAACCCTACCGACGGAGAAATGTCGTCGGGCGAAGCGGACGCTGGTACCGAATCGCCACAGCCAGGCGATCAGACCGAAGGCCCCTCGCCCAACGACGGTGGGACAACCGAAGCTCCAGAAGAAGGTGACGGCGGGACGGAAGGCCAATCCCCCGACGCAGGCAACGAGACCTCCGAACCAGTCGACACTGACGACGCCCCAGACGGCGGTCTCGACACGGTGAGTGAGCCCGAGCCTCCGCCCCCCGACGAGGGCGACGGCTTCGAAAAAGCGTCGTTCTTCATGCCCACCATCGAACCGAACAACACCGTCGCGCCGCGCATACGGATCGACGCCGAAGGCGGAGTGCACGCGGTATACGCGGCGTACGTGGGTGGCGGGGCCTACTACGCGTATTGCAAGGGAACGTGCGACAGCCACGAGGATTTCGACGTGGTGCACTTTCCAACGGACGGTACCGTCGGCAACGCGATGTTGACCCTCACCGATGCTGGTAAGCCGCGCATCTTGTTGTCCAATTACCTCGACGCGACGTACGCAACCTGTGACGACGACTGTACGGATGTCGACAGTTGGGACACGGGGATCGTGCTCGAGCACGACTCCGACTTGGAGATCAGCGGCGAGGCACTGGCGCTGGACAAGGACGGCAACCCCCACTTCTTGTCTCACACGTACCGTGCATACCTCGGGTTCGGGCAGGAAGACCCTTACACCTATCACCAGTGGTGCACCGAGGAGCCCTGCACCGACAAGGACAACTGGACCACGGCTCAAATCGCCACCCAGATCTGGGAAGAGAACAACCTCGTGTACGATAGCGCCGGCGTCGCACACCTCGGATTCGTCGCGCTCGCGATGGAGGACAACGTACTCACGGACCGCTTCGTCGCCTACGGGACATGTGCCGGCGAGTGCGCGCAGGAGGAAGACTGGTCAGCGGTTGGCTTGGCAAAAGCTTATACGGATCATTTAGAGGCCATCAATCTCACCTCTGGAGTTTCGCTGGTACTCACCAAGGACGACCACCCGCGCTTGCTTACCCTCGCCAAGGGCGATGACGACTCCAAGCAGCTCATCTATTTCGAATGCGACGAAGGTTGCGACGAAGGCAACTTCACGGGCAGCATCCTTTCGACCAGTGACGAGATCAACGTCGGCCTCGACCTGGCGCTCGACGACGCGGACCACCCTCGGTTCGTCTATACTCTCGACTACAACATCTTCTTGGCGTCGTGTGACGACGCGCCATGTAGCGACGCCGAGAGTGAGTGGAAGCTCCACACCGTGGAGGCAGGTTCGGACATGCCGCCGGACGACATCATCCTCTACCCCAACTGCAGCGTCGCGGCGTGGTTCCTTCACTCACCTGTCATGGAGCTCGACGCGGAGGGCAACCCGTTCGTGGGCTATCAAGCTCGTGACATCAGCGGCGGCGTCCACAATGCGGATCCGACCAAACCCGACTGCGTTGCGGGCACCGACATGACCTTGACGCGGATGACTCGCATGGTGCGGGAGTAAGGTTTCGAGCTCTAATCACAGTCGCGGGACGTGCTCAGGCGCGTCCCGTCTTGGTTTTGTGCCTTGGCGCGGGAGATCGCCGTCACTCGTGGGCAGGGCTTCGCAATAGTACGAGCGCGCGCCGGCGCGTGTTATCGTCGGGGTCATGGAATGGGACGCAGTAGACGCGGTCGCACCCCAGAGTTGGGCTGGTCTCCACGCGCCGTTGGGCGCACATTGGTCGGACGGCTCGGTGACGTTCGCCGTATACTCGCGAAACGCTACCCGGGTTCGCCTCGAGCTCTTCGATACCAAGATCGGCTCCCACTCGCGCCGTTCCTTCGACATGAAGAAGGGAGCCGACGATGTCTTCAGAGCAAAGCTGTGCGGCTTGGAACCGTGCACGCTGTACGGCTATCGTTGTTGGGGTCCAAACTGGAACTTCGATCCGGGCTGGACGCCGGGGAGTGTCCTCGGATTCGTCACCGACGTCGACGCGGAGGGCAATCGGTTCAACCCCAACAAACTCCTCATAGACCCCTACGCACGGGAGTTGTCTCACGATTGTGAAGCCCCCGAACTGCTCGCGCTCGGGCACAATGCGGGTATGTACGGCTCCGGTCAGGGCCTTTACGCGGGCTTCGGTCACACACCGGTGGTACGGCGTGCATTCGACACGGCTCCCTACGCTCCGAAAAGCATCGTGATCGTCGACGCGACACCCACCGGGATCAAGCCGCGCATTCCTCAAAAGGACTCGATCATCTACGAGGCCCACTTGCGTGGCTTGACCAAACACCCGAGCACCTCACGTTTGAAATCCATCTTGAGAAACGAAGATGCCTTCGGCGCTGTCGGGAATATCCCGCCCGAATACCGCGGAACGTATAGGGGTGCGGCGCTGATGGCGCCTTATCTGCGGGCGCTCGGCGTCACCATCCTCGAGTTGCTACCGATTCACGAGGCGAGCAACGAAATCAACACGGAAGATCCTCCGCACGATTTCGACACACCTTCGGGAAACTACTGGGGCTACATGACCTACGGCTATTTCGCGCCGGACCGGCGGTACGCGTTCGACCGTTCACCGGGTGGGCCGACGCGTGAATTCAAGGAAATGATCCGAGTATTCCACGAGCACGGGATCGAGGTGTATCTGGACGTGGTCTTCAATCACACGGGCGAAGGTGGGTTGTGGGACAACGATCCGAACACCGCCGAGATCCTGTCGTTCCGTGGCTTGGACAACGCCAGCTACTATGCGCTGGCAGGTGAGGCCAACCATTACTATTGGGTGTCCACGGGCTGCGGCAACAACCTGAACTGCTCCAGCCCGCCGGTGCAGAGGTTCATCATGGACTCGCTGCAATACTGGGCCACCAGCATGGGGGTTGACGGTTTCCGGTTCGATTTGGCGACGGTGCTCGGCAGAGATCAGCTGTTCCATTATGACTTTCGCGGCGGCTCCCCCATGCTGGCCAAGATCGCCGATCTCGCAGCCAACCTCGGGATCGAGGTCGTGGCCGAGTCGTGGGACACTGCCGCGAGTACCGTCGGCGGGTTCCCTTCGGGCTGGGCCGAGTGGAACGGACGATTCCGAGACGTGTTGCGACGCTTCTGCCGAGGCGATGCGGGATGGGTGACAGAGTTCGCGGAGGTCGCGAACGGCGACTACGCGCATTTCGCCGACCAAGGTGGTCCGCACAAGTCCGTGAACTTCGTGGTAGCACATGACGGCTTCACGCTGCTCGACCTCGTGAGCTACGACACCAAACACAACCTCCAAGCTTGGCCGTTTGGACCCAGCGACGGCGGCAGCGACGACAATCTTTCGTGGGACAGTGGCGGCTCTCGTGCATTGAGACGCCAAAGGCTGCGCAACTTCATCGTGCTGCAGATGTTCGCGCGCGGGGTGCCGATGTTCACGGGAGGCGACGAATACGGTCGTACGCAAAACGGAAACAACAACCCGTACAAGATCGATTCCGTCGGGACTTGGCAAAACTACGCAGCAATTGGCACGGCGTCACCGACTGCCATCCCTACCGAAGGCCGCGGCGCATACCACGACAACTTCGGCACTCACGCGAGCGGGCACAACGGCTGGTTTCGCTTCGTCCGCCAACTCATCCAATTGCGAAAACGGCACGGTGCCATGCGGCAGGCGACGTACGGCGACTTCGATCCAACGGGTGGAGGCGACGTCACCATGCACTTTCGCGGGCCCAACGGCTCCGACGATCTCTATCACGCCAACGCCTTGCAATGGTTGATCTTCGGTAAGGCGGTTGGGGACACCGACTTTGCGTTGCTGATAAACATGAGCCAAGAAGGCGTGACCTTCGCCATGCCGGCGCACGCGGGCCCAGGTTGGCGGAGGATCGTGGATACCGCCGAATGGGCGGAGCTCGAAGACAACCATTGGCTGGACGAGCCTGATTCACGGGTGTTTCTTGCAGGCTCGGAGTATTGGGTCAGTCCGCATTCGGTCGTGGTGTTCCAGCTCGCTTGAAGCGACGCACCTTCGATCGCGTGGCATGCAACGCGCCGTGTGATCGCCGACGTCGCAGCAGCGGCACGCTGTTGCGTGTGGTGTCGATGCTCCCCACCATACGGGGCTCTTTTCGCGGCGCCCGCGTCGAACGGCCACTGACGCCCTCTTTTGGCGGCGGCTCGTGAGGAAAGATTCACCAACACTGGCCGCTCCCTGAGCGAGCATCATCCCGATGCCTCCATCGGGCGCGTCGCGGGTACATGTTGGCTGTCGTTAGCGCCGCGTTGGCGCAAGATTTCGAGGACCACCATGAATTCGACCCGTCAAGAAGCATTTCGCCCCAGCGGTCGCACGGCACTACTACTCCTCCTCGGGCCACTCTCGCTCGCCAGTTGTGGCTCGACGGAGAACAACCCAGCAAATCCCGCAGAGACGGCGGCGCCTTCCTCTTCGGTGCCCGCGCCAGTTCAGCCCTCCACGAACCCGCCAAATACGGGCGCACCAACGACGGTCACGCCACCTGGTCAGCCTCCGGTCAACCCAACTACGCCACCGGTCACTCCTGCCACGTCCGATACACCGACGGGGACCCCATCGACGGGCACCGAGGGCGAAGCAACATCGAGCGACGCGATGCCGACTGCCAGCGCTGAAGGTTCACAAACGGTGCCCGACGATACTACTACCCCCGAGGGTGAGCCCAACGTGATGGGTGAAAGCTTCGAGGTGAACGTGCAGCTCGCGAGCGAAGTGGACGACAAAGCTCCCACGACCGTTGGAATCGTGACCTGGTCGACTACCTTGACCTCCATCGCGAGCGCGTACGTCGATTTTGGTCTCACCACGGACTACGGCATGCGGGCGACAGTCGATCTCGACGCCGCGGACCATCGCACGTTGCTGCTCGGAATGAAGCCGGACCAAACGTACCACTTCCGCGTGGTCACCTCCGATGGGAACGTCCTGTCGGCCAGCGACGACTACACCGTGGAGACAGGGCCCGCGACGACCGAAGTCAGCATCGGCAGCTTCGAGGTACTCGATGCGGCCAAACGCGAACCCGGGTTCTTCGTCGCGTCCTACTGGTCGGGTGGCGGTAGTTCGGTGGCGTTCATCTTGGACCAAGACGGCGAAATCGTGTGGGCCTACGATACTGGCATTACCGGCGGCATCGCCCGTGCACGCATCTCCGATGATGGCAAAGACATGTGGGTGATCACCGCCAGCAACAATGGCGGCTCCCTGCGTCGCGTCGGTATCGACGGCCTCGGAGGCCAAACCTACGACGCAACCGTCGGTTCGCACGACATCACGCCAGTAGAGGGCTCGACGATGGCCTTCATCGAGTACGGTGAGACCGACTGCGACAGCATCTTCGAGATTGATCCGTCTGGTCAGGTAAAAGAAGTTTGGGATTCGCAAGATCTCCAGAGCGGTGGGGGCGGCGCACGCTGCCACGGAAACGCGGTCCGGTACTCGGCCGCTGAAGGTGTGTATACGTTCTCCGACGTGAGCACCGACATCGTTCAGCTCACTCGTGGCGGAGAGCTCCAATGGAAGCTCACGGAGACAGTGCCCGGGGGGAACACTACCTGGGGAGGAACCCAACACGGTCATCACCTCCTGAAAGACAGCATCGTCGTATTCGCCAACGCAGGTGCCGAAAGCAAAGCGGGTCCGTCAGCGGTGATTGAATACGCTCTGGCCGACGGTGCAGAACTGTGGCGATACGAAGGCGCGAACAGCGAGTTGAGCGCCAACCTTGGTGATGCCCAAAGGCTACCGGGCGGCAATACCCTGGTCACGTTCTCGAACGACTCGATCGTGCACGAGGTAACGCTCGAACGGGAGGTCGTGCTCGAATGGACGGGTGGTCCAAACACGCGAATCGGCTACGTCGAATGGCGACCGAGCCTTTACGGTGAATCTCCTTTCGTCCACGACTGAGCGCCACAGGAACCGCCAATCGGTGTATCCGGTCGGCAACTGGCGACTGGGTGGTTGGGCGGTTGTGCGGCACGGACCACTTGGGGTCGACTCAGCCGAACGGTGGGGTCGAGTCGCTCCCGACGAGTTCGCGCACGGAATAAAGTGCAACTTTTTAGTTGCACTTCCGCGTCGAGGCGCCATATTCATACGCAACTCACAGGTTGCATATGAATACCCCCGACGTACCCGATCGCATCCAAAAGTCAGTCTTCCTGCGTGCTCCTTTGGAGCGCGTGTGGCGCGCGGTGAGCGACGCGCGAGAGTTCGGCACATGGTTTGGCGTGGACTTCGATGGGCCGTTTCGAGCCGGCGAGCAGCTCCGCGGGCGCATCACGCCGACCAAGGTCGATCCGGCGGTGGCAAAACAACAGGAGCCTTACGCCGGCACCCCTTTCGAGTGGAACGTCGAGACCATCGAACCGCCGCATCGCATCAGCTTTCGATGGCATCCTTTCGCCGTCGAAAAGGGGCATGACTATTCGGCCGAACCGACGACGTTGATCACGTTCGAGCTGCACGAGGAAGCCGACGGCACGCGGGTAACGATCACCGAATCCGGGTTCTCCCGGATCCCGCTGGAGCGGCGCGCTCGAGCCTTCACGGCCAACGAAGGCGGGTGGCAGCATCAAACGCAGCTGCTCGACAAGTATCTCACCGTCTATGCCGCGTAACACTGCCCGCGCGCTACTGGCTGCCGCACCCACCTTCGCAGCTTTGGGCGACCCTACGCGCCTGCGAGTGGTGGCTCGACTGAGCGAGCAGGGACCACTCTCGATCACCAAACTGACGGAAGGCTCGGACATCACGCGCCAGGGCCTCACCAAACACCTGCAAGTGTTGGAGGACGCCGGACTCGTTGCAAGCACACGTTGCGGGCGCGAGAACGTTTACGAACTTCAGCGACGTCGCTTGGCTGACGCGCAACGCTGGCTGGACGTGATCTCGGCGGAGTGGGACGGAACTCTCGCACGCCTCAAAACGTTTGTGGAGACCGATTCGTGAGGACGGCGTCGTAAGGCGGCGTACTGGAAACCGCGCCACCCCACGTAACCGTGGGGACACGGAAAAGCCCCTCCTCTTCCCCGAGGAGTAGCGCATCGACCTGGCCTGCGGCGCGCGTGCTCGTGTATCGTATCCGAATGACGGCCGCCCCGTTAACCCAAGTTGTAAACGCTCGAGTCGCGTCCCGGCCAGGCACTTGGGACATCCAGTTCCAAGACGGCGTGTTCACACACGTCGTGCCGCACACCAAGACGCTCACCACGCCGGTAACGACCCCGGGCACTCTCGATGCCGAAGGCAGACTGGTTGCCCCGCCCTTCGTCGAGCCCCACGTGCACCTCGACGCCGCGTTGACCGCTGGTGAACCGGCGTGGAACCAGACTGGGACGCTGTTCGAAGGGGTGCAGCGCTGGGCCCAACGCAAGATATCACTCAGCGTCGATGACGTACTGAAGCGCGCCCGCAAGGCGCTGAGTTGGCAGGCGGCTCGCGGCATTCAGTTCGTGAGGACCCACTGCGACGTCACCGACGACAATTTGACTGCACTCCGAGCCCTCTTGCAGCTCAAAACAGAGATGGCGCCGATCTTGGAGCTGCAGATCGTGGCGTTCCCACAAGAGGGCATCGTCTCGTTTCCTCGCGGCGCGGAGTTGGTGGAAGAAGCGTTGCGTATGGGGGCCGACGTCGTGGGCGCGACGCCCCACCTCGAGTTCACGCGTGATGATGGCGTGGTCGCCGTAAAAAAAGCGTTCGACTTGGCCGAACGCTACTCGAAACTCGTCGACATTCACTGCGACGAAATCGACGACGAACAGTCACGCTTCCTGGAGGTGGTTGCCGCCGAGGCGCTCCATCGCGGCATGGGCCGTCGAGTCACGGCCAGCCACACGACGGCAATGGGCTCCTACAACGACGCCTACGCTTTCAAGCTGCTACAGCTGCTCAGCCGCGCGCAGTTGCACTTCGTCGCCAATCCACTCGTCAACATTCACCTGCAAGGTCGCTTCGACACGTATCCGAAGCGACGAGGCCTCACGCGGGTCAAAGAACTGTTGCAGGCAGGGCTCAACGTTTGTTTCGGTCACGACGATTTGGCAGACCCCTGGTACCCGCTCGGCACCAGCAACATGCTCGAGGTGCTGCATATGGGTTTACATGTTTGCCAGCTCATGGGTTACGAGGACTTGAACGACGCGCTGCGGCTCGTGACGACGCATTCGGCGCGCGCGTTGGACATCACGGACCGCTACGGCATCGAACCAGGAAAGCCGGCGAGTTTCGTCGTGTTGGACGCCGACAGCGAATACGATGCCATCCGGCGACAGGCGGCGGTCCTGTTTTCGTATCGCAACGGCCGGCGCATCGCAGAGACGACCCCTGCGGTGACTCGTCTCTGTTTCGACGATACCGCCCAGGTAGTCGACTTTCGTCATTCTCCTGCGCAATAGCGCTCGAAACACGCTCGCGTTACACTGGCGCTCAGCCGAAGCCCTCTCTCATGCCCCAAGTCACCCTCGTCGATCACCCTTTGGTTCAACACAAGTTGTCCGTCATGCGGCGGGAGGACACGCCGCCCATCACCTTCCGGCAGCTGGCAGCAGAAGTGAGCATGCTGCTGGCTTACGAGGTGACGCGGGATCTCCCGACGCGAGTCGAACCGGTTCGCACCCCAGTGGCACCTACGTCGGGAAAATTCATCGGTACCAACGTCATCCTGGTGAGCGTGCTGCGTGCCGGCAATGGCTTCCTCGACGGCATGTTACAGATGATCCCGACCGCCCGCGTCGGACATGTCGGTATTTACCGCGACGAAGCCACACTCCAGGCCGTGGAGTACTACGTCAAGTTGCCCAAGCAGATCTCCGGGGGCTACGCGATCGTGGTCGACCCCATGTTGGCGACCGGCAACAGCGCCGTCGCCGTGGTGAACCGCTTGAAGGCGGAAAAGCCACGGTCGATTCGGTTCGTGTCGCTGGTGTCTGCGCCCGAGGGTATCAACCACTTGCACACGGAGCACCCGGACGTCCCACTGTTCACCGCCGCGATCGACAGTCACTTGAACGAACACGGCTACATCGTGCCAGGGCTGGGAGATGCCGGAGACCGGCTCTTCGGCACCACTTGACGCACGTCGAAAGGAGCCGACGCGACACGGCTCAATCGCGCGTTGAGATGAGGCGCTCATGAAACGAAACCGCCGCTACCCAAAGGTGCGGCGGTCTCGTTTCGTGGTTGGGTGCGCAACTCAAGAGGTGCACACCGTCGGTGACGTCACTCCGTGTAGAGGCGGTGGTCTTTCGTCTCGTGGATGTACTTGGTGCCGATAATCACCGTCACGATGCACACGAGGATCGGGTAAGCCAACCCCATGTAGATCGCGTTCGGTCCCAACGTGGTTTTTGCCCACTCCGACGTCGTGGCAGCCGTGGCGATCAGCGGCAAGAAGCCGCCGAACCAGCCGTTACCCAAGTGATAGGGTACCGACATCGAGGTGTATCGGAGGTGGGTGGGAAAGAGCTCGACGAGGAACGCCGCGATCGGGCCATACACCATGCAGACGTACACCATGCAGATGCACAGGATGAAAACCAAACCCGGCATGACGATCAAGTTGGGGTCGGGCGTCGCAAGACCGTCCGGGTTGCTGAAGTACTTGAGCCCCATGAACAGAGGCACATAGGTGAGCGCTGCCAGCGCGCAGCCCCACATCATCAACTTCTTTCGGCCGATCCTATCGGACAGGTTACCGAAATAGACGAACAGCGGTGTCGTGAGCAATAGTGCGATCGATACTGCGAGGTACGCCTTCTGCCACGGTACCTTCA
>CBINDO010000290.1:0-10655 GCA_966249405.1 uncultured bacterium
GAATGCAGCTGGATAGCACGGACCTCGTCGTGGACAAGGTGCCAATACAAAACCTGATGGTTGCCGCGGCGACTGACGAACGGAGGCTGACGTCCAAGGCCAGCATCGAACTCGAAGGGAGTGCGCTCGAAGCGACGTTCGAGTCACGCATGACCTGGGGAAAACGACCGCTACCAATCCTCGAGCGTGACGCGCGGGGACACCTCGAAGCGCGAAAGTTTCAGCTCGCCAGCCTAAGCCCTTTGGTCGCGCGGCAAGTGAGCGAACTGGCGGGGCTCTTGACCGCGCGCGCCGACGTTCGAATCACACCGAACGACGTCGAGCTCAGCGGACGAGCAGACCTCGAACAAGGGGTGTTGCAGATCCCTGCGTTGGGCCAACGGCTCAGCGACATCACCGCTCGCGTGGACATTGGCGACAACCGGGTGCGGTTGCGTGAACTGACGGCCGCGGGGATGACTGGCCGTCTGTCCGTGACGGGATTCGCCGAGTTCGATGGGTTCGATGTCTCACGAGCCGAGGCCGAGCTCCGCATTGCCGACGACGAAAAGCTCCCCCTGACTCTGGAGGGCGTCGCCATTGGAGATGCGTCCGGGCGCGTTATAGCCGTGTACGTCGGCGGCGCGGACAAGCGAAACCTCACGGTCCAAGTCCCCAGCTTCATGTTGATCACTCCCGAGACGGGAGGTTACGGCCTGCAAGATCTCGAACGGCCCAGTGAGATCCGCGTCGGTGTTCACCGCGCCGACGGCAAGTTCGTTGCATTACCGGTCCAGCCTTTGGAACCGGATAGCGAAGATGAAGCTCCGACCGACGAGGTGCCCATGCACATCAAGGTCGAGCTCGGCGAAATTGTCGTGGAGCGCGGCAACACCGCGACGGCGCAGTTGACGGGTCAGCTCGACGTAGAGACCGGCGAGCCGATGAGCGTGACCGGCCGCATCGAGATAAAGGGTGGGGAGCTGGACGTCCAGGGCAAGCGCTTCGAGATCGAGCGTGGAGTGGTGACCTTCGACGGTGGCGATCCATCCAACCCGACGATTACGGCAACTGCAAGATGGGATTCCCCGACCGACCACGCGATCTACGCGGAATATGTCGGCGACGTAGAAACCGGGAAAATCAAACTGCACTCCGAGCCGCCATTGACCCAGGATGAAATCGCGAGCCTGCTCCTCTTCGGGACGCTCGACGGGACCATGGGTACGGGCGAGAGCAACGAGGCCACGATGGCCGTCAGCGTGGCTGGCGATACCGTGGCGCGCGGCCTGAACCGCGCCCTATCTTCGTTCACGAACCTAGACGTGAGTGCAAGAGTCGACACCAGCACCGGCAGTCCGAGGCCGGAGTTGGTGTTTCAGGTTACCCCCCGCGTTTCGGCCAAAGTCAGCCGCGCGGTAGGCGTGCCAAGCGCCGGTGAAGCTCCGGACCGAACGTTCCTGACACTCGAACTCCGCCTGCGCCGCGCGTGGGCACTCTCTGCAATCTTTGGGGACCGCGGCGGCTCAGCGCTCGACCTGATCTGGCGCCACCGCTATTGAAGTGGAAGTGTGAGCAGACTCCGGGGCATCGCTATCCCGTGTGGCGTCGCTGCGTCGATGTCTCTTAAATGCGTGGCGCGCCGCGAGACCCGCCGCGAGCGCACCCACAGTCGGGATCGCCAGACCTCCTACCACGAACGGCCAGTGGCGGACGCTGATGAGGACTGGAGTCAAAGCCAGCATGAGCAGAGCTATCTGTGCGAATATCACCGCCAAGTACCCGAGCCCGAAGGCAAACGCGAACTTGGTGAGCGCAGCCTTGCCTTCCAACGTCGCGACGTGTAGCTCGGCTTTGGCTAGGTCGACTGCATTGCGGGCTACGCTCAAGAGTGAGTGGGCGGTATCTCGGATGGGCTCGTTCATTCGCACTTCCGACTGCAAGCGACATGCCACGGATAGCCGTTTGCGAGTAACGACCCGCCATTGCAGACGGCACAATCGACCTGAACTTCTGTCACCGGCTGTCGCTGCGACGAACCTTTCGGCGCGCGATCAACACTGGACAGCTCGCCGTCCGTACGACGAGCTCCGCCACCGAACCCAGGGACCGGTGCCCGGTTTGACGGGGGGGCGTACCAACCACGAGTAGGTCGGCATTGAACTCAGACGCCGCTCTGACCAACTCATCTGCCGCATCGCCGTGCCTCACGTGGAACGCCAAGCTCAGTTGGTCGCAGCTTTCCGATTGTAGCTGAGCGTGCACCCGAGCGCGAAGCGCCGATGCGGCGGACTCGAGTACTTCCGACGTCGGAGCGACGGTGACCTCGCGCATGGTTGCCAGCATCACCTCGTGCTTCGATTCGAGAACGTGCACGACATGCAGGTTCGCCATGCCGCGAGAACGAGCGGCTTGGGCAGCTTGTCGCACCGCCTCATCACCGGCTTCCGTGTTGTCCGCGCCAACCAAGGCAGTATACACGCGAGTCTGCTGGGCTTCATCCATGGCTTCTTCACTTTGCTGCTACCTGAGACCAAGACGTCGTCAACGTGCTTTTGAGCGGACGTGTCCCGTTCTAGGGTTTGCACTGCAGACTTCATGCCCGTACGCCGTCGGCACTCGACACGAAGCTACGGTGCGAGATACCCCGAGTGTGCGCTGACGCACGGTCGGATCGAACGCGGTGCAAGCCGCGCGCCTCGGCGGAATTGGTTCAAACAACACCAAATGGACGCTGGCATCAGTTTTGCCAGAAGGGAAAGCATGGAGGTTACTCAATGTTAACTCTGTTGCTCGTGCTTTTCATCGTCGGTGCCTTGTTGTCGCTCCCGTCCTGGCCATACAGCCGCGGTTGGGGGTATTATCCCACCGGTGGCTTTGGGCTCGCGCTCGTTCTCGTGTTGCTCTTCATGTATTTTGGGCCCCGCCTGTAGCGACGGCGCGAACTTCGCCGAGACAAATTCGCTGGCGTGACGCAAACGCCGTCAAGTCCCAGCCGCGCGAGGCACAGCCCTTGCACCACGGTGGTCCGGAGAGCACGCGAGAGTTGGTCTCGTCGTGGACTCTCCGGAACACAGGTGAAGCCATGAGAAGTGAAACACGAAAGTTCGCCATTGTAACCGGCGCCTCCTCAGGCATCGGTTACGAACTAGCCAGGTGCTGCGTCGAGAACGGTTACGACGTGCTCATTGTTGCAGATGAACAAGAGGTCTACGATGCCGCCGAGACGCTCGCGTCACACGGGGCTGGTGTAGAGGCGATGGTTGCCGACTTGTCCACGATGGCCGGAGTCATGCAGGTCGTCAATCGGGTCGGCAACAAGCGAGTCGACGCCCTACTGGCGAACGCTGGAAGGGGTTTGGGCCACGCTTTCCTCGAACAAGATCTCGACGAGGTCCTGCACGTCATTAACACGAACGTGAGCGGGACTTTGTGCCTCATACATCAAATTGGTCGCAGGATGCATGACCTCGACGAGGGCAAGATCCTCGTCACCGGGTCCATCGCAGGCTTGATGCCCGGGTCTTTCCACGCGGTGTACAGTGGAACGAAGGCTCTGTTGGACTCATTCTGCTACGCACTTCGTGAGGAGCTGGTAGATACCGGCGTTACAGTTACGTGTTTGATGCCGGGCCCCACAGACACCGAGTTCTTTCGCAGAGCTGGCATGGAAGACACGAAGTTTGCCACGGGGGAGAAGATGTCGGCGGCCGAGGTGGCTCAGGCCGGCTTCGATGCAATGGAGCGCGGCGAAGCGGACGTCGTTACCGGCTTCACGAACAAAGTCCGCGCAGCGATGTCTCACGTGGTGCCCCAGACCGTGCTAGCCAAGCAGGGGCGTCAAAGCGCCGCGCCCGGAACCGGCGACAATCGGTAACTCGGGACAAGAAGTCGAGCCGGTTGCGGCGTCGTGCGCGGGCGCAGGGTTGTTTTTCGCGATCTACCTGCTCGAGAGGCGGCCATAAACGCCACGCCTGTGGAAGATACGAGCGTGGCGTCGCCTAGAGTTCGAGGCAGACGCCGCATCACGGTTCAGCAATAAACCGCAGTGAATGGCAGCGGTATGGATGTTGCTAGGTCGCTTCCGCGGCTCGGGTGCGCGTTCGCTAGACGCGACGGTGCCGTCAGTCGTCTTGCAACCCCAACACCAGGTCCTTGATGCCCTCCGATAAGAAACCATCCGACAAGAAGTCAAAGTCGAGTTCGGCCACGCCGTCGTCCGCGACGCCTCGAACCCCACATCAAACGAGCGCCAAATCGACGGTGAGCCATCCCGCGACGCACGGAGACGAAGCGCCCGATCTCGCCACCGAACGCATGAATGGCGTCGACGACCTCGCGCGAGCAATGCCGTTCAATGCCACCAAAGGGAGCGAGCACGGCGAAGCAAGCGAGCCACCGCGCGGGGCAACCGTCGCGCCGTCTCACCCCAGCGTCACAGCGAGCACGCTTACGGAAGAAGCCCCGTCCGCCAAGTCTGGCACGGGCAGGCCAAACATCGGCTTCAATCCGTCGAACACCTCACTCGACCGTGCGCGCGTCGACTCGAGCGGCAGAAAGCTAACGACTAACCTCGGTGTACCGGTCGCGGACAATCAGAACTCTCTCAAGGCTGGGGTGAGGGGTCCGGCGCTGCTCGAAGACTTCATCCTGCGCGAGAAGATCACTCACTTCGACCACGAGCGAATCCCGGAGCGCATAGTCCACGCGCGTGGCTCTGGCGCACACGGCTATTTCGAGTGCTACAAGTCCATGGAGTCAGTGACCAGAGCTTCACTGTTCTCCGAGGCCGGCAAGGTGACGCCCGTCTTCGTCCGGTTTTCGACCGTCATCGGCGAGAGGGGGTCGAGCGATACGCCACGCGACGTTCGCGGTTTCGCCGTCAAATTCTACACGGACGAGGGCAACTGGGACCTCGTTGGAAACAACATGCCCGTCTTCTTCATTCAAGACGCCATGAAGTTCCCGGACTTGATACATGCGGCCAAGCCCGAGCCGCACTTCGCGATGCCGCAGGCCGCAACTGCTCACGATACCTTCTGGGATTTCGTGTCTTTGATGCCTGAATCCACCCACATGCTCATGTGGGCGATGTCGGATCGAGCCCTGCCTCGCAGCTACCGAATGATGGAGGGCTTCGGCGTTCACACTTTCCGTCTCGTCAACGCCGAAGGGCAATCGACGATGGTCAAGTTTCACTGGCGGCCCAAGGCCGGTGTCCACTCCCTCGATTGGGACGAGTGCGTGAAGTTGTACGGTGCGGATCCCGACTTTCACCGCCGCGACTTGTGGGAAGCCATCGAAGCCGGCGCCTTCCCCGAATGGGAGCTCTGCTTTCAGATGTTCTCGGAAGAGGAAGCCGAGCGTTTCACGTTCGACGTCCTGGACGCGACCAAGATAGTACCGGAGGAGCTCGCACCGCTCGTGCCTGTCGGCAAAATGGTGCTCAACCGCAATCCCGATAACTTCTTCGCCGAGACGGAGCAGGTGGCGTTCTGCGCTGCTCACATCGTGCCGGGCATCGACTTCACCAACGACCCGCTCCTTGCGGGCCGCATTCACTCTTACCAGGACACTCAGATCTCCCGCTTGGGTGGTCCCAACTTCCACGAGATCCCAATCAATGCGCCGGTGGCTCAGGTCCACAACAACCAACGTGACGGCATGCACAGGCAAGCCATCAATCGGGGTCGGGTCGCATACGAACCGAACTCGCTCGGCGGGGGCTGTCCGTTTCAGGCAGGTGGAGCTGGCTTCAAGTCGTTCCGCGAGCCGGTGAGCGGCGACAAGGTCCGCGCGAAGCCCGAGAAGTTCGCAGACCACTTCACGCAGGCGACGTTGTTCTATAACAGCCAGAGCCCAATCGAGAAGCGACACATCCTTCGAGGGTTCCGATTCGAGCTCACCAAGGTGCAAGTTCCTGCCGTGAGACAGAGAGTCGTTTCGATGTTGGCGAACGTCGACCGACAGCTGGCGGAAGAGCTCGCCGCTGAGCTCGGTATGCCGATGCCGGACCCCATGCCGCGACTACTCGAACAGCCGCCGAAGCCGGAGGTAGATGTCTCGCCGCGACTGTCGATGTTCTCCCTGCCGGGGGACGGCGACATCCGTACTCGCCGCGTCGCGATTCTGATCGCCGACGGCGTCGACGGCGGCGCAGCCGAGGCGCTGCATTCCGGTTTGGCGTCTCTCGGCGCTGTCCCTCGCTTCGTCGGGGTGCGCCTTGGGGCCGTTCGCGCGAAAGACGGACAAATGCTCGAAGCAGAAGTGAGTCTCGAGACCACTCCATCCGTCTTGTATGACGCTGTGGCCGTGCCTGGAGGACATCACGTGGCGCTGCTATGTACCGTCGGTCACGCCGTCGAGTTCATCAAAGACCAGTATCGGCACGCCAAACCCATGCTGTTCCTCGACGAGGGGAGCGACTTGCTGGAGAACGCCGGCGCGTCGTGCAAGCTGGCGTCCGGTGCACCGGATCCAGGGGTAGTCCTGGGCTGCGGCAGCGCGACCGAGGAAGCTCTCCGCGAGTTTGTGCGGGCGATTGGGCAACACCGCCATCACGCACGCGAGATGGAGCCGCCGGAAGTATGAACGACGAGTTTTCGGGTGTGATGATTGGAGACCAAATGAGTCAAGCGAAACAGTTTAGAGAACTAATCCTCCAGGCCTTGGAGCACGAAAGAGGTGGGTTGCAGGTATATGAAGCCGCCATCAACTGCGCCAAGAATCCCGAGCTCAAGGAGCATTGGCAGGAATACATGAGCGAAACCCAGAACCACATCGACGTCCTCGAGCGGCTGTGCGCCAAGCTCGGCTTCGACCCAGAAGAGGAGACGCCCGGACGCGAAGTGGTTCGACACGTCGGCAAATCGTTGGTCACCGCCATGGAGCTAGCGGCGGCGAAAGGTGACCCAGTGGGGGCGGAGTTGGTCGCGTGCGAGTGCGTCGTCCTCGCCGAGACCAAAGATCATCTCAACTGGACGCTCATCGGCACCTGCGCCGTCGGCCTCGAAGACGTCGACCGTGCTGCGTTGTGCGCCGCTTACGGCGAGGTCGAACACGAGGAAGACGAGCACCTCTATCACACCAAGGGTTGGTGCCGCGAATTGTGGATTCAGAGTCTTGGACTCAACGCGGTGCTTCCCCCTCCAGAGGAGTTGCGCATGGTGACCACAGCGATTGGCGCCGCCCGGGCAGAGGGTTCAGCCAAAGCATTGCGCTTGTTGGGATAACGAGCGGTTCGATTCGGCGCCGTTTGCTGAGGTGGCACACGTTTGATTGTCACTGCGGCAGCGGCGCCGTTTGTTTGTGGGTCAGTGGGTAGTCGAGGCGTGCATGCGCTGGCCGTTGGGTCTGTTGGTGAGAGGTCACGGATTGATTTAGTGGTTGCGCTAGACTAACGGACCTATATGAAACGTAACGGCCTATCGAGGTGGCCATAAACCGAAGGAAGTTCATGAAAACGACGATGGTCTGTTTTTCCCATTTGCGCTGGAACTTCACGTTTCAGCGTCCCAATCACCTGATGTCTCACTTTGCGCGCGAGAGACGGGTATTTTATGTAGAGGAGCCTGTGTTTGGTGCACAGAGTGCAGGCGTGCGGCGGGAG
This sequence comes from uncultured bacterium, assembly GCA_966249405.1. Classification (GTDB taxonomy): domain Bacteria; phylum Myxococcota_A; class Polyangia; order Polyangiales; family Polyangiaceae; genus SZUA-265. The sequence continues at coordinate 7,589 of CBINDO010000290.1, forward strand.
CGTGTGTCCGAGACACTGACCGTGTGCACTCCACACTTGCCCGACACTCCGCCTTGGCACTCAGAAGAGGCGCAAGCTCGACTGCTCAGCGAATTTTTCGCCTCACAGGGCGTGAACAACCCCGTATTGTGGTTCTACACGCCGATGGCGTTGCCCCTGGCGGACGGTTTGCGTCCTAGCGCTGTCGTCTACGACTGCATGGACGAGCTTTCTTTGTTCTTGGGGGCGCCGCCGGAGCTGCTCGAACGAGAGGAGATGCTGCTCGAGCGTGCCGACATCGTCTTTACCGGTGGACATAGCCTATACGAGTCCAAGCGAAATAGGCACCGGTCTGTTCACGCGTTCCCCAGCAGCGTCGACGTTCATCACTTTTCTCCCAGCGCACACGAAGGGAAGCCGGAACCCGAGGACCAGCGTTCAATCAGAGGTCCGAAAGTTGGCTTCTTTGGCGTGATCGACGAGCGCATGGACCTGCAATTGCTGAGTCAGCTGTCACGGGAGCGACCGGAGTATCAGTTCGTGGTCGTTGGCCCAGTAGTGAAGATACCCGAGGATTCGTTACCTCGTGCCCAGAACATCCATTATCTCGGGCCGAAGCCGTACGCGCAATTGCCGCTGTATCTTCGGGGTTGGGACGTTGCGATGATGCCGTTTGCACTAAACGATTCGACGCGATTCATCAGCCCTACCAAAACGCTCGAGTACATCGCGGGCGGTAGACCCGTGGTCTCGACGGCTGTGCGGGACGTGGTCGTGCCGTATGGTCAGCGAGGCTTGGTGCGGATTGCCGATCACGAGCGCTTCGCTAGCGCCATCGACGGGGCGTTGAGCGAGCCGCTGAGCACACAGACGCGGGCTGACCTCCAAGAGGTTCTCTGGTCCACTTCGTGGGACAAGACATGGCGAGACATGTCGTCACTGCTCGACGCGCTGACCGTGCAGAAACCCGTGGATCTCTCACGCATTCAATCGGCAGGCGCCGAACAAGGAGCGACCGAATGTTCGACTATCTGATCGTTGGAGCCGGGTTTGCCGGCAGTGTGCTCGCGGAGCGACTTGCTAGCGCGGGCAAGCGGGTCATCATTTGCGACAAGCGGGCACACATCGGGGGTAACGCGTTCGATCACTATGACGCAGCCGGGGTGTTGGTGCACAAGTACGGCCCCCACATCTTTCACACCGCGAGCAAAAAGATCTTCGACTATCTGTCGCAGTTCACGCGATGGCGCGCATACGAGCACCGGGTTCTGGCGCACGTCGACGGTAAGTACGTCCCGTTTCCCATCAACGTCGATACCGTTAACGAGCTCTACGGCTTGTCACTCACTCCGGCGCAGACGGCTGACTACTTCGCGCGAGTTGCCGAACGTTCCATTGGCGGAATTCGCACGTCTGAACACGCCGTGGTCAGCAAGATCGGTCGGGAACTTTACGAAAAGTTCTTCAAGAATTACACGCGAAAGCAGTGGGGATTGGATCCGTCCGAACTCGACGCTTCGGTTGCAGCCCGGGTTCCGGCGCGAGCCAATCACGACTCGCGTTACTTTACAGACCAATATCAGGCAATGCCGCTGCACGGCTACACGAGCATGTTCGAGCGCATGCTCGACCACAAGAACATCACGATCGCTTTGAACGTGGACTACGCAGACTTGCTGCGTGAGATCAGCTGCCGGGAGATCATCTATACCGGGCCGGTAGACGCGTACTTCGACTACCGGTATGGCAAGCTCCCATACCGCTCACTCGAGTTCAAGTTCGAAACCCACGACACGGAGGTGTTCCAACGAGGGGCCGTCATCAATTACCCCAACGAGCACGAGTACACCCGGATCACCGAGTTCAAGTATCTAACCGGGCAGAGTCATCCCAAGACGAGCCTGGTTTACGAATACCCGCGTGGCGACGGAGACCCGTACTATCCCGTTCCGCGTCCGGAGAACGCACAGTTGTATCAGCGCTACAAGGCCCTCGCCGACGCTACCGAAGGCGTCCACTTCGTTGGTCGGCTCGCTACCTACCGCTACTACAATATGGATCAAGTGGTTGGCCAGTCATTGGCCTTGTTCGACAGGTTGATCGGCCGTGAAGGCGGGTCGGACGACATTCAAGAGCGGGCCGCGTGAGGGAAACGTAACCGAAGAGAGGGAATGGGATGGCAGCTGACACCGAGCGGTCTACGACAGACAAACGCCTTGCGCCGGGCGCGCGAGGTTATCCAAGGCCACAGTTGCGGCGCGCGCGGTGGACGTGTCTCAATGGCACGTGGGACTTCGCTTTGGACATCGACCCAGTGGTGATGCTGCCATCCGAGGTGAGCTTCGACAGGACGATCGTCGTTCCCTTTGCCCCAGAAACTTCGCGTAGCGGGATCAGCGATACGGGGTTTCATCGTTCGTGTTGGTACCGGCGCCGGGTGAGCGTCGGAAACTTGCTCAGCGATCGGCGCCTGATTTTGCACTTTGGTGCGGTGGATTACGAAGCCACCGTGTTCGTCGACGGGCGCTGCGTCGGGCACCACGAAGGGGGATACACGCCCTTTAGCGTCGACATCACCGGTTGGGTTCGTGGTCTCGTGGACTTCGAGCTGTGCGTGCGTGTCATCGACGATCCTCATGACTTGGCGAAACCTCGTGGCAAGCAGGATTGGGAACTGCGCCCCCACTCGATTTGGTATCCACGCACCACGGGTATCTGGCAGACGGTCTGGATGGAGAACGTCCCGTTTACTCACATCGCGCAGGTTCGGTGGGCTCCGAGCTTGGATCGGTGGGAGTTTGGTGTAGAGGTGCATGTTGCGGGGGTTCGAGGAGGCGAAGACCTGTGGCTGCGAGTCTCTCTGCGCGCCCGAGGGGCGTTGTTGGTCGATGATCGCTACCGGGTAATCGCCGCGGAGGTGCATCGGTTCTTGGCGCTCAGCGACCCTGGCATCGACGATTTTCGAAATGGGTTGCTCTGGTCGCCCGAATCGCCGACGATCGTCGATGCCGAGCTCGAGCTCACGCGCAGCGACGGGACGGTCGTGGACCGTGTGAGAAGTTACACGGCCTTGAGGTCCGTCGCGACC
>CBINDO010000291.1:0-10643 GCA_966249405.1 uncultured bacterium
CTACGAGGTCGAAGCCGTCGACCCCCAAGGCAACGAAGTCAACGGCTACGGCGGCTTCGAGAGCACGGCTGCGTCCAACCGTTACCTCGGCTATCGCGGGTTTCCCGGACGCGTCACGTCGGGCGTGTTGGTAACCCAGTCTGTCTCCTTCAAGGACTACGGTTTGCCGATCGTCATCAGCGAACTCCCGATGACCCAAATTGGTGACTTGCCCGAGTCACCGTGGGTTTGGTTCTGAGCTTCGCGGTGCCTCGAACCGTGAGACATCGGGCGGCTCGAATCGCGGCAAGGTCAACACAGCCGAACCGTGGGTTTCGGTGCCCGCCCCAGGTCCGTTCAGGCGCGTCACCGCAGCCCGAGAGGAAACTAAGGAGTCTCCATTTGCCAATGTCGGCCAGGGTCCGGCGCGCCCAGATCATCCGACGTATCGGTTCGCACGGTCGCGTCGCGCCAGAAGTCGGGGCTTTCGTAGCGTGATAGATCCGCGTTGAAGGGGTACGCAAAGAACTCCCCAACTCGCGCGAATAAACGCAAGCGGGAGGCTTCCAAGAGCTCGGCATCCCCAGCGTCGATACACGGATGTTCCGTCGCCAACACACGTTCGGGTAATTCCGGCGAACGTTGGAAGGCGTCCAGCTCGAAGGTCGCACAGTTGGCCAGCTGTCCTTCGGAGACCCCGAAGAACCAATCGTACGGATCGATTGGGTAGGGATTGGTGGGTTCGGGCGCCGGCGCGACTGCGAGCGTATTGTGTATCGTGCCTTGCTCATGGACCAATACGGGCACGCGGCAGTTCTCCTTGAGGAACGCCGTTTCGCTGCATTGGGTGTCGAAGAACGTACTCAGAGCCACCTCGACCGAATTGGCTTCGATGGCGGCAGCGCTACTCGTGCTCCCGCCTGCCGAAGCTGCCGTCAACCCTGCGAACGTCGAGTCGAAAACGAACACGGAGTCGCCGATGATGGGGGTGTCGCCGGTCACGTCGTCGAGCAGCGCGCTGCTCACCAAAGTGAGCTCGCCGTCCGAGGTGATCATGCCGCCGCGCTCCGAACTGCCGTTGACGATCGACCGGTTGAGCAGCACCCGGCTACCTTCAGTCAAGCTGAGCGGACGGTTGCTGACGACGTCTTGTAGCAGCAAGCGAGAATTCTCAGCGAGCAAGCCGCCGTAGGTGCTGCCCGAGAGCTCGGTCGCCACGATGGCCAGATCACTGTCCGTAGCTGATAGGTATTGTGTATCCACCTCGATGTCGGACTGCTCTATCCGGACTCCAGATTGATCCAGCACCGCGGCGTACGCTGGCCCCAGACCATATTGACGGACCGTGAAGTCTCGAAACACGACGTCGCTGCTTCCGTCAACGAGCAGGCTCGTTGCTGCGGAAGCGGCTTCATCCACCGCAAAGCGCTCAATCAGCACGTTGCTCACGTCGGACAGCGTGATCAAAGGCAATGGGTTCTGGGAGTCGAAGTCGGGCCGATCGAGCCACGTTGGCTCATTATCGGGATCTCGCTCCTCGGGTGACATCTCGATACCGCTGAAGCCACCGAGCAAGTCGACGTCCGGAGGGACGTCGAGCAAAGTCTCACCGTGACTGACGAGGGACGGGAATCTGCCGCCCAAAACCCACACCGCCCCGCCGCCAGCTTGGCTCTGCTGGTCGAGCGCGGCCTGCAGGTCGTTCATTGCGTCTCCCCAACTCGTCCCAGAACCACCGGTTTCCGAGCCTGGGTCGACGCGCAGGGGCGATGGTGGGCGTATGGTGTACGAACACGTCTCGTCGCACTTGTTGGGCAAGCCGTTGGACCAGCCGTCGTCACAAGTCTCCCCCGGCTCTACGATGCCGTTGCCGCATAGCGACCCTTCGAAGACTTCCAACTCGACGATCAACGTACCGCCCGTTTGTGCAGGTGCCGGCGTCCTCACGAAGCCGAACCGCACGGTGGTCGTTTGCCCTTCCGAAAGCAGTGCACTCACGGGGTTTGCGACGGGAGTCGCTTCGATGGGCTCCCACTCTTCGCCCTCGGCTCGATACAACCTCCAGTTGCGGACCAGGATCCAATATTGCCCGGGTGGCAGCTCGGTACGGAGTTGTGGCTCCGCTTGCGTGGGCGGTCTGGGACTGACCAGCTGGAGCACCGGATCTTCCTCCGTGTCATCGGTAACCTGATGGTCGAAGATCAAGAAGCTCGCTGCAAGTCGATAACGCTCCGACGATGATTCGAACGTCAAAGGCAACGACAGTTCGGCGACCGTGTCGACCGGGGCACGACTGCTGCACCCGAGAAGTTGTGACAGCAGCAGGCTCAGCGCGAGCCACCAGAGGCGGCTCGCTGACGAATGGGAATTTCCAACGGTCTCGTCTAACGTCTCGATCATGACGCCCACCTCGCGCTTTGTTCGAGCCCCGTCCATCGTGTGCAGTGTGTTCAGTGAACGGGGCACCGAGTTGATGTCCGCGATTCATATACGAACCGACCGCAAAAGACGAGCGCCGCTCCCGCACTCTCGATCGGATGTACACGCGTGACACACCAGCTACGCCGCGTTACATCAGCACTCGACGAAGGACGTCCCGTTACCACGTGCTCGTGGCGGAAACCCTCGGCAACGTGGCGCCTCGGACGTCGTTAATCTGCGAGAAGTGGAGACGCTCTCGAGATTCCGGCGGCAGCTCCCTCGAAGGCAGCCCGAGCGTCGGAGAGCGCGACACAGGGAAACCAGTCCTCCCCGAACACGCGGACACCCGCGCGCTCACCAGTGCGAGAAGCCGTGCACAGTGATCAGTGGAACGTAGGCAACACAGCCGAACCGTGGGTTCGAGTTCAGCGCCACTGCAGGCGATAGTCGGTGTCACACGGGGACAACGAGCGGACCTGTACCGTCCCCCGGTGACCGAAGTGTGCCATCGTTTCCTCGAATACCCCGACTTGATAGGCGAGAGGATAGTTCCAAATGTCTCGCAGTTCGACGATGGCGTACCCCTCACGGAGTTCCCCAAGGCGAGCGGAGCCGGGGCTGAGTGAACGCTTGTAGGCCTCGGATACCAAGTTCAAAGTCGCGCCAAGGTCACGCCCCGCGATGGCGAGCAGGACGCGCCCCGTGAGACTCGTCGAAAAGGTGACGAAGGCGCGCTTGCCGAGTTGGCGAATTCCTTCGAGTACCGGCTCAGAGGGTTGGGTCAAGCGTGCGACATGCGCTACCGCGCGCATGTATTCGGCGAGCGGGTAGTCGTTGAACGCGGTGTGGCGCGCTGCGGGCAGTTCGGCGCCTACACTCCGCGCAACCTTGTGCAAGTCGTTCCAGAACATGCCCTTCACCACGGCGTGAGCAGGCACGCAGGCAATGAACGCCTCGACGTCGAAGGCTTGGCTCATCGACGGCACAACGAAGGGACTTGCGGCTTTGCCGGTGTCGCGGCTGTATGCGGATGAAGTAGACAGGCACAACCTCGCTCGAGGACGGCTGGTCTAGACTTGTGCTCATCCCAGCGCTCTCGCTCAGGAACGGCCGCAAAGCCTCCAGGGTGAGGGCATTTTCACTGCCTTCCGGTGTCGTCAGGGGTAGTAAGATGGGTCCGGCAGTGGGACATAAACCCAGAGCTCGGTTCAGTAGAACCGAACTCCGCAATGTAGCAGTCCCACCGGCTGATAGTTTGCCGTACAAGTAGCGATTCGAACGCCCTCACACCTGGGGAGGCGGCAATCGCGGTAAGGTCAACACAGCCGAACCGTGGGGTTAGTTGCTGGAGCACTCGATTGGCGTGCTCGGTGTGGGCGGGCACCAGCGCAACGTTCGTGCCCACCGGGGAAACCTGCGCTGCGGTTCGGTCGCGCGGTTAACCGGGCCGTGAAAACGATGACGAAGCGGCTCTAGCCGTAGGCTTTCTGCCGGCATTCCGGTTGGACTTGGGCCGAACTCGCGATGGTCCGTATGACTCACGGCGCGCAAAGTTGCCGGCCACTTTGCGGCCCTTCTTCGATGACAGAGGAGTTGCCGGCAACTTCGTCAGATGAGGCGGATGCCGAAATAGTTCCCGGCAGCTTCGTTCGCATTCCCGCATGAAAAGTGGCGTGGCCAACCACCCATGCGTTCATACCTGGTTAGCTCACGCGTTACCGGGAACTTTTCGGCCATCTCCGGATGACAGGAGTGTCGGCTACGACGCATCTGCGCGTTCGGCACGGTAAAAGGCGTGAACTGGTGCGGGTTGACGGTATCGTTGAAAGGCGCGGCGGGTTGCGCGTGCCGCCGCCAGGCGGCCCAGATGTCCGTCCTCGCCGCGCGAGATCGGGAGACCCTTTGGTTTGGCTGCGCGAGGCTTGGCGCGACACCTCGGACCTTTCGGTGAATCGCTTCCCGTCGGAGGCGGTGCATGGCCGGCGCTGCTTCGCCACTGCACGCCAGAGCACGCGGCAAGCTCGCGGAATGGACCACCGCAAGAGCCCATCACCGCAAGAGCCCATCAGCGCGAGGCTCGGAAGCGGCGGCTCTTTTGAAGTCGGGGTCGCACGAGAAGGTGATGTTTGAAGAGCCCACGATGAGAGCCAAACCGCCTGGCGACGTAGCTACCGGTGCCAAAGTCGATGATCTCGCGCCGCGCTGGTTCGTGTTTCGAGTGGCTCGTGGTGGCTGCGTCGGCGCTCAACGTGTTGTTCGCGACGTTGTCTTTGTCCGTAATTTTTACTCGCGCCAGGTGTCCGCGGCATCTGGTCCACAGAGTGGTTCTCGAATGGGTGGCTCGGGGTATTAGCGGTGAGCGTCATCGGTTCGCTCGTGGCCACTTTGCAAGGGCGCTGGCAGGTGCTGCAACGGGCCGTCGTAGCAGCGGCGGTGGTGGAGTGACTCTGGCTCGGGAGCGCTGCGGTGATGTTGGGTGGTGGCTGACCTCTCTTGACGCTTGACGAAAGAGTCTCACCACCAGTTTGGCACTAACTTGCGAATTTCGGGCCATCGCGGAGACCCAGATCGAGCATCACGGACAGCGTAGTGGCGTCCGAGGGTCGAATGTGGGCGCGCAGCAGCTTGTCCAAACGTTGGGCGGTGCGCTGCGCGACGTCCGCCACTTCCGCGGCGGTTGGTGTGGGGAGTGAGTGAAACTCGAGTTTTCGCGTAGTAGCGTCGCGGAAGTAAACTCCGTCGAGAGAGGGGTCATTGGCTCGCAGCGAGACTGCATGTACGGCAACAGTTCGTGCTTAAACTCTCCGCCAAACGGGAACTACAATGCCATGGATCCATACTGGGGTCACGGCACGGCAACAACGGGCGTGATCATGGGCGGACTTTCCGCCTTGGGAGCCAATATGGTCGGCGTGTCAAAGGTGGTCGTCAGCACCTATAGCCTGACTGGACACGCAGAGCCGGTGGATTTCCGAGGAACAGACTACAATGCGGTCCTACGTGGGCTCAATGCTGCCGTTGCTTCCGGTGACGACATCATACTGGTCGAAGCGCAATTCTCCGGCGACCATCAATTTGGCGCGCTGGCTTTAGCGGCCGATGATGCTTTCGACAGCGGAGCTGCAGTTTTGGCTAGTAACGGTAACGTTGGCGGTTGCACGGAGCCTTCTTGCTCTCCAGCAGTCGCACACAAAGTGTTAGCGGTTGGCGACTACGACGCAGTCACCGACGTCGAAGCGTTCAGCAAGATTGGCAGCTCAAGTGATAGTCGCTTCAAGCCCGATCTACGCACGCCGACCAACATTACGAGCGTGACGAGCGTTAGCCCAATACCAGGAGGCTCCTCCACGAACACCGGTCAGTACTTTGGGTTCAACGGGACTAGCGCTGCGGGGGCGACCAGCGCAGGGTTAGCGTCGATCCTCTACGATTTTCTGTATCAAAAGTGGCAGGCTCCAGCACCAGGGTATCTTTATGCGTTCATGCTTGCATTCGGGAATGCCGACGCTCCGCTTAACGGGGTCGGACATCTCCGCATTCCGGGTTGTTTCGCCTATCAGCTAGGCTCAAGGACCCTCACAGGTACTGATGTAGATATCACCGTACCGGTGTCTGCAAACCGGAAGCACTTTCGCGCCGCACTGTGGTGGCCAGAGGATAACTCTGAGCAGCACAACAGCGTGTTTCTCCGGGTTCGCGACCCGAACGGGGTCGAACGTGATGTCGATTCTCTTGGTACAGGACAAGTGCGCCGTTTCGTTCGATACAATCAGAACTTGACCAGTGGGAACTGGACATTGAAACTGGACGTTGACAACCAGCCCAGGACACCTCAGACAGTATATTACACCGCAGTTGTTGAATGTCAGTGAGAGAAGGAACTATGTTGCTCAATTCCTTGGGAGCCCACATCGGTGCACTCGGTTTGCTGTTGGTTTGCGGTTGCAATGCCAGAACAGCTGAACACGTCGCGAGTACTGGCTCTCTAGGAAGCGGCCCAGACTTGACCGGAGCACCCGTTGATTCATCGGAGATCGTAAGCAGTTCGGAAAGCATTCAAGCGATGTCCGGTACGTCCTACGGATCAACGCCTGCTACGTCCCACGTGTCATCGGACAGCGCACCGAGCGCGGTCGACGCAGCTGTCGCGGGGAACGACGAAGGCTGCGAGCGCAAGCTGGCGCGGGCCGACGAGGATTCTGTCGCTGCGGCCAAGCTCACCTCCGAGCTCCAAGAACACTTCGCGACCGGACAGGAAGCTCAGGTACTCGTCACTACCAACAACGCTCCGGACGGTTATTGTGCCAACGTTTGGCTTGCGTCCCAAGGTGCCGCTGTGTATTTTTTTGACGAGGAGCGTACGATTCTGGTCACCAGAATAAGCGCGGAGGAGGCAGATGGCTTGTCGAAGCTCGTTATCGTCGAGCGCATTGAGTTGGCCCACTTGAACACGCCGCCGCCGGCACCGCCCCCCTAAACGCCGACACCAGAGTTTCAGCGGCAGCGTTTCTGGTGTGCCTCTCGGCGAGGCGTGCGAACCGAGCAGAGCTGGCTATCAAACATAGGACGCTATCGTCCTACCGCCCGCATCAACTCACTGCGCGTCATTGGCCCGCGCGTATACGCTTCATCGCATGCCGCGGTTGGAGAGGCGCCGGAGCGGGCCCCGCGTGCATGTCGCCCATCACGAACCAGCGTTTGGCGAATTGCTGTACGGTGTTGTCGAGCAGCTGGTCCGCTTTGCGGTCACCCGTCGCAAGCCCCTTGGTGGCCGGTTTTTGGGGTGAGGGGGCAAGAAGCCGTACACCTTCGTCAAAGACGGTCAACGCACGCAAGCCGCGGCTGCCGGGCAGTGAACGCACCGATGTGATCAACTCCTGCAAGAGCACGCCGAGGATCAACGTGCTCTCCTCATCGTCGAGGTGAGCCACGCTGACGATGACGGCAGGGGTCTTCGGGGCCAAGCCAATTGGTCGATGTTGTGGGGTCGGGCGTCAGCCATGTCCCGAGCTCGAGAAAGGCGCCTTCGCGCCGCGTCGAGACGTAGACCGCGCTCCTGCTGAGTGCGCCGTACCCCAACCGAGGAGGCTCACGCATTCCTGCGCGTGAGCGCTCCCGCGCTCCTACCAACGTTGCCACCACGACTCTCGAAGAAGCTAGGGGCGATCCTCTTCATCGTGGCGTGTGTGACGAGGAACGTTAGACAACGCCGCAGCTCTTGGTACGCGAGCATGAGCCACGTATAGGCCTGGTGTCGGAGCAGGACGAGGGGCGCTGGCACTGCCGCGTTGTCGAAACGGTCGTCCGCGCAGCGGTAGAGCACCTGGGCGAGCGCCGCACAACGGTTGACCTCGTCCAGGGTGATGGCGCACCTGCCGACGATGGCGTCGAAGTGATCGCGCAGCACGGTCCCGAGCGCCATGAGCTCAACCGCGGTGTTGCGATAGCCGCGAGCTCCGGCGATGACGTCGAGGCAGCCCTCGGGCAGTAACTTACGGCGTACGAGGATCTTCGCTTCTGCCCGCTTCTCGTCTCGAAACGCGGCAGCCTCGCGATAGGTCTGCACTACTTCCGGTCGCACCTTGGCGGCAACCCTGGCTTGCGAGTCAGCCTCGAGTAGAGCGAGCGCGCCTGACTCGAGATGCGTGATGTACTCGTGGTTGACGAACGGCAGTTGGGCGATCTGCTCGCGGTACGGCGCGACGCCGTCGAGGTGCTGGAGCACCCACATTCCCATGGTTGGCAAGTCCAACCGAATCGTCTGCAGTTGCTCGCGAGTAATCGCCGCGAAGTGAGGACGCATCTTCTCCAGCGCTCGGCGCGTGGCCAGCGGCGTTGCGGGCACCTTCGCGGTGGCGGAAGCGAATGGCGGAGCCCCCGCTGAGTTGCTGCTCGCATCATGGTCACCGATTGAGTCGGTCATGGTCCGTCTTCTCCCATCCTTCGAATCCTCTCGTTCGATCTGCTCATTCATCCGATGGCGGCCGCCATCGTCACGTTGGTGAAGCGTTCGTGCGTCGCCAGCAACTCTCGCACGAGCTGGCACGACGGCTCACGTGCGGTGACGTTCCACCGCAATAGTACACCTGGGGCCAACCACACCTCACACCACGTTGCTGACTGCGGTGAGGGGTCGCCGCCGCTCGGCGGAGCCGAGCTACGCGGCGCCGCTGCTTCGCCCCATGCGAACGAGTTGGGTAAAGAGGGACGTTGCTCAGACGGGTTGGCGGCTGCTCCGCGAGATTCGACGGCAGTCGTCATGCCCAGGGCTTCGAGCACAGTGGGTGAGGGCAAACGTGCTAGGGCCAGCGCTTCCATCTCTTCGCCGTTCAGTTCGTCCAGTGCCGCTTTCACGCGCGTCAATGCAACCACACCGCGAGCGCGCAGCTCGCGGATCGCCAATAGCCTCACGAGGTGCTCACGTTGATACCTGGTCGCCCGGCCACGGAACGTTGCCCTCGGCAGTACGCCGGCTACCACGTATTTGGTGATGGTTCCCGGTGAAATGCCAACCATCGCGGCTAGCTCGGGCTTGAACCACCCTATCGTGGGCGGCGGGGTGCGCTGGCGATGTTTACGTGTGTCTACGGACCGGGTGGTTCGGAATCGCTTCTTGGGCATACGCGACGTTCGGGCGGTGCTCGGCATCGGTTGCGTAAACGTTCGCCCTTTCATGCCCCCCTGTCTTTCTCACCGTCCGTTCGTCTACGTCCGTTCGTCAGATTGGCGCCATACCCATCCGCGACCCGAAGTGGGGGATGGACCTGGCTGAAATTGCCCAGACAGCAACGGCATAGGTGGCTGGGTATGGCGCTTGGCTCCCAGCCATTACTGAGCGTTGGTGGATGGGCATGGCTCCGAGTTCCCTGCCAGCAACCACGACGAGTAGGTGGGTACGCGGTGTGATGCCCCTCCGCGCCCAGTGTTGGGGGGTTGGGCGAGTGGGGGCAGAGGGAAGCCTCCAAGTTTTGGAAGGCCCGCCATTTCCAGCGCTACTTCCGACTTGGAATTTCGCGGTCGAGACGAGCACGAGACTGCGCGACGCCTGTCGGCAAGTGTATGACAGACGGCTGCGTCACCGAACGCCTGACCGTGCAGTTATGGTCGATCGGTCGGCGGTTGTTGGCTCGCATCCGGAACCTGGAAGTTCGGACGGAGGGGCTGCACCAAATTAACTCCCAATCGGCTTTGGAGCTCTTGGACGTAGGCTATCCCCACCTTGCGTTCCGTGTCGTTCAGTTGCAAGTGGTCCATCGCCTGAGCCAATCCGTCCAAGCCGAACACTCGAAGGCTTGGATTGAACCAACTCACCGCCGTCCCCGCCCCACGCATCAACCAGCTGCCGGTCAAGATCGCCGTCGGCGCTAGCCCTCCCTCGAGCAGCGTCACCAGCTGGCGACGCTGAGCCGCATTCGGCGCGCCACCTCCAGATATGACCAAGATGCGCTGATCCAGGAGCGGCAGGTACTCCCGAGCCGAAGCCACGTAACGCGACCACTCTTCGTCCAATGGCTCTCGCTCCGAATGGACGGTCACCACGAATCGCCCCAGGCGCCTCCAGACCATCGTTGTCGTGTTTGCCGCAACCACCCTTCGGCAAAGTTACACGATTGGCAATCAGCCCGCCAGATGGAGTTCGGCAGTTTCAGTGAAGGCTTCGACTCTCGATCGAGCCAACTTCGGCGCTCGGCACCCCCGCGGACATCACCTGCGACGGAAGTGTATCGACAGAACGCCGCGTCCACGGCACTCTGGAGATCGGCCGTTGGGGTTCGTTGCGTTCGAACGCTTCGAGCCGCTCGCGACGCGCGCGGGCCATGGCGTAGTCGTCGCACCAGAAAGCGTGTCCGATGCGCAAGTTCCGATGATACGACGCCAAGTCCTCGAAGAGTGCGTGCACGATGCCGCTCGCCCGAAGGATGTGGCTCCACGCCTCTTGTTCGGACACGAGCCCTGCCATGAACGCGTTTCGCGACAACGGAATGACGCGCCACAAATCCCACCCCCAGAGCAAACGGGCAGGAGCCGTCGTGGCGACGAGCACCGACTCCACGTCACGACGCGGAAGTTCGGCGACGCCAGCGACTCTGTCGAGGAGGCGGTTGCCTTGTTCACTTTGCGCCAGCTCGAGGAACTGCAGTGAATGTAAACCCGAAAATAGCGCGTCGAGCCTCTCGTGGTAGTCGTTGGGGGACAACACGCCCCAATCGCGGTCGAGTTGAATCTTCGCCTCCTCGGGTGGA
>CBINDO010000292.1:0-10589 GCA_966249405.1 uncultured bacterium
ATTCCAGGCCTCGGCCTGCTCGTCACGTTCGTTGCCGTGACGTTGGTCGGATTTTTGTCGTCGAACGTGATCGGCAGCACGTTCGTGGGCCTCGGCGAACAACTAGTCCGAAAAGTCCCGTTCGTTGCGCTGATCTATTCATCAATCAAGGACTTGATCGATGCCTTCGTCGGGGACAAGCGCCGTTTCGATCAACCGGTTGCGGTCTCGTTGAGCGCAGACGGCTCGCTCAAGGCGCTTGGTTTCGTCACCCGGCGAAACCTGACGGCGCTCGGCTTTCACGGGCACGTCGCGGTATATTTCCCTCAGTCGTACAACTTCGCGGGCAACTTGGTCCTGGTGCCCGCTTCAGCGGTGACGCCCGTGGAGACTTCCAGCGCCGAGCTGATGACTTTCATCGTTTCGGGTGGTGTGTCTGGGCTGGGTGTCGGCGCGCCGACGCTGCAACCGCCGCGCGCGGTCGACCAAAACCCCAAGCCAGCAGGGGAGTGAAGTGGTCGTTGGGCTCGTCGTCTTTGCAGTAACTTACGTCCTCATCTCGGCGCGGCGATTTCAGAAGACGTTGGACCGCCCTGCCGCAGCGTTGCTCGGCGCCGTGGCCTGTGTGGCGCTCGGTGTCTTGTCCCCGGACCGAGCGCTCGCCGCCGTCGACCCGAACACCATCCTGCTCCTGTTCGGTGTGATGGGCATGGGGGCGTTCCTGGCCCTGGATGGATTTTTCGAGCACCTCGAAGCGCGCCTATCTCGCGCCGCGGGCACTCCCTCCGCTCTGTTGGGACTACTCGTCTGGGGGGTGGGGGCGCTATCGGCGTTGATCACCAACGACGCCGTGTGCGTCCTAGGTGCACCGCTCGTCATGCGCCTCATCCACAAACACAGGTTGCCGCCAACGCCGTTCTTGCTTGCGTTGTGCTCGAGCGCCAACACCGGCAGCGTCGCCACGCTCGTTGGCAATCCCCAGAACATGTTGTGCGGCATCCTTGGAGGCCTTCGATATCGTGACTTCGCAGCCAGCATGCTGCCGGTTGCCATCGCCAGCTTGATCATCAACCACGGGTTGTTGATGTTGTACTTTCGTAAGCACTTGTCGGGGGCGAAACTGGACGTCGCGGAGGAGGCGGCGCCCATCGGAGCCCGGAGCTGGACCACGCTCGCGGTGATCTGCGCAACCGCCGTGTCGTATACCTTGGGCACGCATTTGGCGTGGACGTCGGCGGCGGGTTTCGCACTGCTCGTGATGGTGCACCGCCGCAAGACGAGCGAACTGTGGGCGCATATAGACTGGCCGCTGTTGCTCTTCTTCTCTGGGCTGTTCGTCGTAGTTGGAGGACTCGCCGAGAGCGGCGCACCGACGTGGTTCTTCGCAAAATTTCCGCTCGCCGGTCTGGGCGAAGGTTCCGCTGGATTGGCTGGCTTGTCGGCGTTGTTCTTGGTCGGCTCGAACCTCGTGTCCAACGTACCCTTCATCTTGGTCATCCGTGATCAGATGAATACGCTGCCCAACCCGGAGCTCGCTTGGACGTTGCTCGCCATGGCGTCCACGTTTGCCGGTAACTTGACGCTCCTAGGCTCTGTCGCGAACTTGATCGTGGCGGAGTCGGCCAAAGAATGGGGCGGCTTGGGCTTCCGAGAGCACCTCCGCTTCGGGGCGCCGCTCGCTTTGCTCACCACCGCCCTGGGCACCCTGTGGCTCTGGTGGTGCGGCTAAATCGTCCCGAGGTCTCACCGCGACGCGGCCCACGACGCAACCGTCAGTCCGCGGTGGTGGGACGCTTGCGCTTTTTCGCCTTCGACTTCCCCAAGTTGAACGTCTTGCCAACGCGTGCGCGGTTCGGCGCTCCGTCCAACCAGTTGTGCCAAACCGAGAACTGGAACGGGGAGGTCAAGCCGTCTTGCACGTGGAAGCAGCCGATTGCGAAGGCCGAGGCGACCGCGACCAACGTGAGGCGAGTGAGTTTGACGCGATCGAACCACGCCCCGAAGTACAAGAGCAAGAGCGGCATGAACGGAACGAGCCAACGCATTCCCACGCACCAACCCCCGTAGTTCCGCGTTTTGAAGATGTAGAAGTAGAACACCGCGAGCAATACCCCGGTGACGACCAGCGTCTCCTGGAGGTAGGAGCGCGTCTTCAGGCGCCGGACGACTTCGTAAAGGCCGAAGCCGAGCACTGGAGTCATACTGAAGACACCGTGGTGACCCAGTAGTACGTTCCACGCATAGATGTACTTCGGCTCGCGGAGTGCGTCGATGCCGCTCCGATGGTTGCGGAAGTAGTTGTCTGGGAAATCCTTGAGCTCGCTGTTGGTGTACGCCGGCTTCATCGAGCCGGTGATCTCGTAGTTCAGGATCGCCAGCGACAGCAGCCCCGGCAACGCCGCGAGCCCAAAGCCGAATACGGCCCGGCGCCAATCCTTGAACAACAGGTACAGGCCAACGGTGGGTAGAAACGCGAGTGACGTGAGGTCGACCGCGCCGTTGATGCCAAACCAAAACCCCGCCAGGACCCAGTCCTTGTAACCCGGGCTACCTTGCCCGGCGCGGTAGGCGTGGAACAGCCCGACCATAGCCAGCGCCGCGCCCACCGAGTGGTTGTTGATCGTCGTTGCGTAGGCGACGCCCAGGTAGCCAAAACAACCTACCGCCAGGGTAACCAATATCGTCAGGCGACGCTTGAACAACGCCAGGCAGAACCGATAGAGATAGGCGAGGAACACCCCGTGAAACAGCAGGCCGGTGAAGAAGCTCACCGTGCGCACCACGTTGCCTTCGTGATCGACGATGTTTTGTCCCGTCAGCTTTTGATACGCCCAATAGACGCCCGCGCCGTAGGTGGGGAGCAGCGGCGGTTTCGAGGAGATGTAGTGCTCTCCCACCTTCATCTTGTCGATCGTGTGGGAGTAGTGCGTGTCTTCGATGTAGTACGTCCCTAAGTCGACCAACGCCTCGATGGTCGCGTAGCGGCTGCCCGTGTTCGCATTCGTGAGCGAGGCGTCCTGCAAATTCCAGAGCACCATCACCAAGCTGGTCAACATCATCAGGGCCGCGACGAAGTGGGTCGTCACCCAGTCGTCCGTGGCTTGCACCGGAGGGGCACCGTCGCGCGCCGAGGATTCCGTCACGGCCGGTGCGGTGCTCTCGGCGGTCGATGCCGTCACTGGCAGAGCGGCCGAGCCGGAAATTGCGCTGGTTTCCGCGTCGGTAACCGAGGATTCTTGGGCAGCCATGGATGGGCGCGGACCCTTCCACGAAACGGACGATGCGGCAAGGGTCGGACGCCGGTTCGAGGCTTTTGGCGGCCGAGCGTTGGTTGAACGGCGTAGGCGTCGTAGTTGGTCCCAAATCGAGCGCCGCTTGAAGTAGGAGGCGACGGATGCTGACCTTCGACAAGCGGCCCTCGTGGCTACGTTTGGTTTTCAGTTGGCGGGGTAGCCCGCTGGCTCGGATCAAATACCGACTGTTGTTCGTGCTCGTCGTGAGTGGGATCCTCACCGTTTGGCAGGAGCTGCTCAAGCTCAACGCTCCGGTGACTCTGCAGGCGTTGTCCCTGCTGGGCGTGGCACTCGGTATCTTCCTCGGGTTTCGGAACAATGCGGCGTACGATCGGTTCTGGGAAGGTCGCAAGTTGTGGGGGCGTTTGGTGAACGTGTCGCGCGCGCTCGGTCGCAACTTCACTACTTACCTTCCATTGGATGCCACAGACGAGGTCGTCAGAGCGCCAGTGTACCGCATCATCGCGTTCGCCCACGCTCTGAGGATGCAACTGCGCGAGCAAATGGACGTAACCAGCTTGGGGGCGTTGGTCCCGCCGGAGGACGTCGCCACGTTGTCGCGAGCTCGGAGCGTTCCCAACGTTCTACTGCTGCAGCTCGGGCGAGACGTTCGAGTCCTTCACCGCAGTGGGGCGATTGGGGAGCAAGCTGCGGTCGAGCTGTCTCGTCAGCTCGCCGACTTGAGCGACATTCAAGGCGGTTGCGAGCGAATCAAGAATAGTCCCATTCCACACACGTACACCGTCCTCATCCATCAAATCGTCGCGCTGTACGTGCTGGCCTTACCGTTTGGTCTGGTCGGTACGTTGCACCACTGGACACCCGTCGTCGTTCTGTTCGTGGCCTACACCTTCTTGGGCCTGGACGCGGTCGGCGACGAGATCGAAGAGCCGTTCGGTGAAGACTTGAACGACCTGCCGCTCAGCGCCATCTGCCGGACGATTGAGGTCAATTTGCGTGAGACACTCGGCGAAGAGGAGTTGCCGCCGCTCATGACGCCCCAAAATGGCGTGGTCTCGTAGCTGGATCCTCTCGCCGTGCGGCCGCAGGCGCACAGCGGTTGGGCGTTACTGCCGACGGACCATCGCCACGCGCTGCGCGGGGTGCGGCAGGACGGCTCTCTGGATCGACAAGGTCTCTCGAAGCTCGGGCCCGCAATCCTCGTCACCAACCACTTCGAATCCGAACCTGCAGTAGTACGGCGCGTTCCACGCCACGTGGGCGTAAGTGGTCAGCCACCACGGTGACTTCCCAGTCGTGGCCATCACTCGTGTCAGCAGTTGCGAACCGATGCCGCGTCGCATGAACGCCGGTGATACCGAAATCTGCTCGAGATACGGCTGCCCATCGAGTTCGCCGACGACGGCAAACCCGACGAGTTGTTCCCCTCTACCCTCCGACGCGTAGGCGCCGAGCACCTGGCCGGCACCGAGCGCCAAACCCCACCGCTGCGCTTCGGCGGCGACGAAAGGGTGGTCCTTCGGCAGGTCGATGTTCACTCCGACGGCTGCAAACAGGGCACAGGCGGCCGCGTCGACCGCCACTAACCGTGATAGGTCGTCGGGGGCTGCCGGGTGGAAAGATATCGTCATGAAACTAAGGACGGTCCGACGAGGCGCTGGTTCACGCCGCGGCACG
The DNA here is from genome assembly GCA_966249405.1 of uncultured bacterium. Classification (GTDB taxonomy): domain Bacteria; phylum Myxococcota_A; class Polyangia; order Polyangiales; family Polyangiaceae; genus SZUA-265. The sequence goes on from CBINDO010000292.1 coordinate 4,911, forward strand.
TCGCGCGGCGCCGTCCTCCGTCGGGTGAGACAGAGAAGCTACCTCTGGCTCGTCGCCAACGCCGACCTCGCGTTCCAGGAGGGTCGCCCATGCATCGAGATACGCGACGAGGTTTTCGCGCGAAGCGTAGTGAAAGTCCGTGGTGTTGGTCCCGAGCTCACGCCGGATCCGAGGGTCGCTCAATCGCTCCAGGTGCACCAAGTCATCCGCGTCGAGCCCCGCGCTCGTCAGTTGCTCGAAGACGACCCGCATCGGGATGTCGGTCGCCGTGCACGACTCCTGGGCCTCGGGCTCCCACGCACCTTCGTCCAGCGCGGGCCGATCTCCGTAATCGACGTCATGGTTCACTGCTGGGGTTCCTGCTCTGGTGCGGGCCACGATCCGCTGATGGCCGAGCGCTTGATCGGACCAATCCCCGCGATGTTGCGACGCGGCTCGTTGCAGCAAACCATCGGACAACCCGGTCAGGGTTTGCGCGAGGTGGCCGCAGTTGCACTGTCCAAAATGACCCCACTTGTAAGCGGTCGCTCGAGACTCCAGGCGACGCGCGGTGTGGCGTAGGGCACGAACGAGGGTGAGACTTGCAGTGGCCATGGTTGGGACCTCTCGAGTTGACTCGTCCTTGGTTGTAGCGCCCGGGCTGCCCTCGGCAAGTGGTGTATGTGCGTAGGGGGCGTGCCCCGTCCCGACGCGCCGTGTCTCGAGCGCAGGTGTGGGCCCGGCCCCAGAAAACGAACGCGGCGACCTTTCCGGGCCACCGCGTCCGAGACCACGCCTGTCTCAGAGGTTCGAAACGAAGAACGGCTTGATGTCGACCGGGTTAACGGCCTGCTTGGTGAGGCCACCCGTGTTCGTGTCGACGCTGAAGCTCGTGACGGACTTCGACTCTTGGTTGCCCACCAAAATCCGGGTGCCGTCGGCGACCAGGTGGAAGTTGCGAGGTACCTGACCGTCCGTGCTCTCTTTTTCCACGAAGGTCAGTTTGCCGTCCGCGCCGATCGCGTAAACGACGATGGAGCCGTTGGTGCCGGCGGGGCGGTTCGTGACGTACAGGAACTTGCCGTTCGGGTGGACGTGAATGTCCGCCGCGCTGCTCTTGACCCCTTCGTCAGGGTTGGTGGAGGTAGTTTGCAGCTCCGTCAACTTTGCGGACTTGTTGTCATAAGTAAACGCAACGATCGTGTTGGCGAACTCGTTGACGAGGTAGACGAACTGGCCGTTGGGGTGGAAGTCGAGGTGACGGCAGCCTGCACCCTTCGGCAACTTGGCCGTTCCCGCGGAACGTAGAGTTCCCTTCGAGGAGTTGAAGGCGAAGATGCGGACCTGGTCCGAACCACGACCCGGCACGAAGGCGAACGCGTCATCGCTCGATAGAAAGACGCCGTGGGACTCCTTGCCGGAGTCGACCATGGCCGAGCGTTTACCAAAGCCGCCCTTGCCGTCCAAAGGAAACACCTCTGTCTTGCCCGAGTTGAACTCGGCAGCCAAGACGAACGCGTCGTTGTGGGGAAGGTTCACGTACACGGGCCCCGCCACCATGTCGGCGGTGGCCACGGGCGCCAAGCTGCCGTCGGCGGGGCTGATCGCGAAGCTGCGCAGCTTCTTCTGTTCCTCGTCGGCGGCATACAGGAACTGGTGTTTACTGTCGGCGGCCAGAAAGCTCAGCAAACCACCGGCGTCGACGCGGCTGGCCTGAGCCAGAGTTCCGTTCGTTGCATCGTAGTTGTAGACGGTTACCGCGCCCGTCGCCGTACCCCAATCCCCGCTGCCTACGTAGATGCGCTCGAGGGGCACCGCAGCTGGCTGGGCCGTCGGCGACGCGGGGGCAGGAGGAGGCGCGGCGGTGCTCGCGGCGGTGGCGGTAACAACCGGCGCCTGGGTCGTGGACGTCGCCGAACCTTCGGGCGGCGACGGATTCTGGGGGCAACCGCTAGAGCCACCGCAACTCGTAGCGAGCCACAACGAAGCCAAACAAGAGATGGATGAAACGCTGACCTTCATGGGCGGAGGCATAACGTGAGCCATCGGGCCTTGGGAACCAGGAGCTCGCATGGTCCTCTCGACGCGAGACGACCGGAAGGCTGGTTCGTCGATTTCTGGCGCGGTCGTCGCGGCGCTGCGGTACATGCGGCGGGTGGCGCGAGTCCGTCGGTTCGTCATCGAGCGCACGTGGCAGGGCGCTGCGCTCGCGAGCCGCGACCACGTCGAAATGCAGGTGGTGCTGGGTACCAATCGCGCAGAAGTGACGTGGGACGCGCCGTGGCCGGACGGGCCGTTTCCGAGTCAGCCGGTTGGGCAGTGTTGGGGACTGTGGGAGTACCCCGTCGTCGAACTGTTCCTTGCTTCGTCGGCCGGACCGTACGTCGAGTACGAGTTCGGACCGGCTGGGCACTGGCTGGCTCTATATCTGTCGGGTTATCGGCAAGTCGACACGCTGCTGGAGGGCGTTCGTTATCGGCCGTCTCGCGACGCTGACAGGTGGCGCGGAGAGGCCAGCGTCCCGTTGCCCGAGTCTCACCAGTGGGTGTCTGGCAACGCGTATTTCATCACTGGCCAGGGCAACGACCGTCGATACGCCGCCGCCTCGAGCCAGCCCGACATTGCACCCGACTTTCACCACCGCGACTGTTATCTCACCCTGTAGGCGCCGACAGCCGCTCGGCGTTTGCCCGCTGGACCGGTTCGGATCACGGCTCGGGCGAACTTTCCGGAAAGTCCGTGCGCGTGGCGCTCACGATGCGTTGAATGGGGCAAAAAGCTCGATTATGACCGCGGCTGGTTGCCATAGAGTCGTGCAACCGAAATCAGGAGTCCCGGATGAACCACGCCCACGAGAACAAACCCCCTGCCCCCAGCGCACTGAAGAAGTGGGGTCCGAGGCTACTTGGCGCGTTGGCGGCCATTTTCGTGGGGATTCAGTTCGTGCCGGTCGAGGCGATGGAGAACCCGGCCTCACAACCGCCGCTGCCGGAGCCTCCCGAGGTCGTCGCGGTGCTGAAGCGCGCCTGTTACGACTGCCACTCTCACGAGGTTCGATGGCCCTGGTACAGCCGAATCGCACCGGTCTCGTGGCTGGTTGCGCGCGATGTCGTCGAAGGTCGCAAGGGCATCAACTTCTCGGAGTGGCCCGACGACGAGGACGATCGCGCGTTCAACCGCGAGCAGACCTGGGACAGCATCGAATCTGGCGACATGCCCCTTTGGTTCTATCTGCCGGTGCACCCGGAAGCGAACCTCACGGAGGCAGACAAGGCCCTCTTGAAGAAGTGGTCCGAAACCGAGGTCGAGGAGGAAGAGGAGGAGGACGAAGAAGCCGAGCCCGCCAAGCCGGGTGAAGCTCCCAAAGGTGATCAGGGCAAAGCAGCCGACGACGAGGAAGAAGAGGACGAAGAGTAGCCTTCTTTTTGGCTGGGTGGCCCCGAGCATTTCGTGATAGGTCGCTCGCCACTACGCGCCCGTAGCTCAGCTGGATAGAGCGGCGGATTTCTAATCCGCTGGTCGGGGTTTCGAATACCTCCGGGCGTGCAATAACCCCCTGTAAAGACTTCGGTTTTTCAGGGGGTGTTTTCTTCGGGCCGCTAGCTGGTCCGTCGCTGGTCCGGAACTCCGGGATAGCGTCGACCAAAGGCACAAGTCCGCCTAGACCCAGCTCGGCGCTCGTGCGCGCGGCGCGGGCGTACTTCGCCAACATCTGACTCGAGGAATGCCCGCTGCGGTCTGTGCAGTACTTCTCGTTCTTGCCGGCGGCGAGCCAAAGCGTGATCGCGGTCGCTCGTAGATCGTGCACGCGGATCGGTTGCTGCCCTGGGCCGCTGGCGAACAGCTCTTTGCGCGCGACGCCCGCCGTGCGCAGGTCGTCTCGAAAGTAATCGGCGTGGTGGTCGACCGCGGGAGCACGAAACACGACGTCGCGCGGCGCGTCCGGCCAATCGCGCCAACGCTGCAACGCTTCGGCAACGCCCGGCTGCAACGCCCAGCTGCGGCCCGCGCCGGTTTTGGTTCGGCGCAGGGTTAGCATACCCGCCGCTAGGTCTAGGTCGTCCCAGGTCAGCTCCAACGCCTCGGACATGCGGCAGGCCTCGCGCGCCAGGAAACCCCAAAGCATGCGGCGCGCAAGCGGCACCGCGGTGCAACCTAGCAGCTGGGCATCTTCGGTGGGGCGTAGCCACTGCGTCATGACGTTGCCCGCTTGGCTCGGCAGGAACCCCGCAGGAATCGGCGATGCCTTGATCAGCCGCAGCGGATAGACGCAGAGCTTGAGCAGCCGGACAATGAGCTGGCCGTACTGACGACGTGTGCGCGAGGCGAGGTCGGAGGGGAGGGCTCTCATGGCGCGCTCGGCGTCGTCCAAAGTGAAGTCCGCGATCGGCACCTTGCCGACCGTCTGATTCAACCTGCCAAACCGTTCGACATCCGACTTCACCGAGCGCTTGCGCTTGACCTGATCCGGGTAACGCGCCGCCAGCTCTCCGGACGTCCAGAGGTGCGCGACTTCGGCAAACGTTATCCCGCCGCGTGTAGGCGCGTTGTAAGCGGCGATCAGCTTGAACAGTTCGGCAAGTGTCAACTCGCTGCAGGTTGCGGCTTTGGTGAACGCCTCCTGCGCGGCGTCGTGTGGCAGGTCTTTCGCGGTGGCGAGCTTGACGAGCTCGCGCACCCGTTCCGAGCGCGCTTCGTCAACGGGTTGGAGCCGGTACTTCTTTCCGCGGTACGTAACGCGCAGCGGGACGGGCATAACGCGTCTCGCGTACCACAAAACGGCGGGCCACAAAAGGCCGAAGCCGCGAAACGCCTGCACCATTACAGGTCGTTCGCGGCTCGGGTGTTCGCGCCGGCAGAGGCGTCGTGCCTGGCGCGGACGTCTTAGTCGCTCGCGGCCGCCTCGAGTGAATCGGCATACACCCATCGGCCCGACTTGCGGTCGCCGGGCACGGCGCCAATCTTCACGCGCCGACGCTCGGGGCGCGGCTCGGCTTTGGGCGTATCGGGTCGATGGATCGCGACGAGCTCGCCCTCGAGCCAAGCCCTGTACGCGTCGAGCCCGTCGGTGGTGGGGTCGGCAAACGAAAGCTGTCGATCACCGCGAACGGTGTAGTGGGCCAGGTAACCGGCAACGCAATTCAGTGCGTGATCGATGTTGCGCGCGGTGGGCGCGCCCCAAGCTACAAGCATGTGATGCAGAACGGGATGTTGTACGGTCCTGCCATCGAACAGCTCGCCGACGCCCCGCTCGATACAATCCAAACCAGTCGCGGCTACGTCAAACCCCTGGCAGATCGCGCGGTAGAGCGACACACACGCTGTCGCGTCATCTGGTAGCGACCTGAAGCAAGCTTTCGCCCGGGCGGTGACACGCCCCCGCGCCGCGCGAAACGTCACATCGATCTTGTCGCACGCTTCGATCGCTTCCGGGATGAGTAGCGCGATGCGCGTCGGCGCGTCCGCGTCCCCCGCGGCAAAGGCGCGTACCTCGTCGGCGATCGCGGATTCGAAGTGTGCACGGGTGTCTGCGAACCGACGCTTGTGTTCCTCCCGCGCGATCTGTTCGAGCTGCGCGGCGTGATCGGCCGCTTGGCGCTCCTGCGCGCGGTACGCCTGCAATGTGGCCGCGGCTGAACGCGCGGCGGTTTCGGTGATAGGTTTACTACTTGCCATATGGGTAACTGGGTTTGGGTGTTT
>CBINDO010000293.1:0-10567 GCA_966249405.1 uncultured bacterium
CCGCGACCCGGTGGCGACGATGACCTCGTCGATGTTCGAGACGTGCAGCGGCGAGCCGTCGCGACCGGTGCCGATCACGCGCAAACGCCCTTCGTGCGGTTGTAAGCCGGTGACTTGAAACCCGGTGTACACCTCTAGCGCGCCCGCCTGAATCGACGCGCGCAAACGCGTCCCCAAGCTGCCACGGGCGGGGAGGCCGTCCTTGGCGCCGCCACCGAAGATGCGTTGCAGGTTGTCGCCTCGGATCACCCACGCGATGCGCGTAGCCGAGTCCTGCGCCGACAGCTCCACGAGTGAAAGCAGGCTCCCCATGGCCGAGTGCCCAGAGCCGGCGACCAGCACACGTTTGCCCAAGTACCGTGCTCGCTCGGCGCCCAGGACGTCTGGCATCCCGTAGGTTATGTGAGACGCGAGCGACAGCTCTCCAAGCGCAGGCAGACCGTTTGCGCCCAGGAAGTTGGGGGTGCCCCAATTGCCCGTCGCGTCGATGACGGCGCGAGCCTCGACCTCTTCGAGCGAGCCACCAACGAGCACCTGCAGCACGAAGGGCGCTTGCTCGCGGCCCGTGCTCTTCACCTTGTCGAAGCCGCGTCGCGAGACGCGTTCGACGCGCGCGCCGTACCGGACGTGGGGTTCGAGCGCTCTGGCGAGAGGTTCCAGATACCGGGAAACCATCTCGCCAGCCGTTGGCATCTCGGTGGGCTCGGGCTGTTCCCATCCGCCCGCATCGAGCAACGCGGCGGCTACCGCGTCGATGTTCATCTTCCACGGCGAGAAGAGCCGCACGTGCGCCGTGCTGCGAAAACACGCGGCGACGCCGGCGCTCGCTTCCAACACCTGGAACGGCAAGCCGCGGCTGCGGAGGTGTGCGGCAGCGGATAGCCCAACGGGGCCCGCGCCGATGACGACGATTGGCAAAGTATTTCCGTAGTTCATGATGATCCTTTCGTAGCCTCGGCAGTGCCGTCCACGCAGTCACACTCGCGCACGCATTCGACGAGCGGCGCGTCTCGACGGGGGGTGAGGCTGACCACCCGTCCACGTGGGTCTTGGTTTACGACGCAGCAAGCACGCGTCGTCTTGATGAAGTCTTTGCGGGCGCGCTGAACGCGGCTCTTGGCCGCCGTGAGTGAAATGTCGAGTTCGGTAGCGATGGCTTGCATGGTGCGGCCCTCCATGTCCGCCCAACGTAAGAGCTGTGCATCTTCGGGACTGAGCGTCCCAAGCAGAGGCTCCATACAAGCCAGGACGGCGGCGCGCTCCGCATCTGCAGCGTCGAACGACGTCGGCTCCCGTTCCAAAGCCTCGGCGACGGCGAGCGAACGCCGCGCCTGCTCACGGTAGTAGTCGGTGACGGCGTTGCGCGCCACGCCGAACAACCACGCCGCCACGTTGTCGATCTCCGTGTTGGGGGCCTTTTGTAGTGCGCGTTCGATCACGAGCTGCACGACGTCGTCAGCGTCCGCAGCGCCGCGGACCCGCGCGCTCACATAGCCGTGCAGCTGCGTGTAGAACGCAGACCAGTCGACGGTTGCTGGTTTGGTGCTCTCATCCATGGGTTGTTCCGTGCTGTGCGGGGACGAGTATATCAACGGCAGCCGCAGGCGCCGGGGCTGGCTGTTGGCGGGCGGTCAGCGCTAGTTCCGCAACACTCCGGTTTGGCGGAAGGCTCGCAACACGTCGATTGCTCGGCCACCGAGCAACAGGGAGCGGGCATGGCTTCTACTGACTCGCGCCGTTGATTGGGTTGTGGGGGAGTTTGGCTGGTTTCCATCTTCAGTACCTCGTTCGTCGCCGTGAGCGACCCTTTCTGAGGGAAAGACGGGACGAGGGCCCGATGGACGCACAAAATCGATACGGACCGCCCTGCGGACCAAATGTCCGTGATGGAGCCGGGGCTCTGGCACGTGAGACATCCCTTTGGCACCGCGCCGGCTTAGAGCGGGTCTAGCCGGTCTCGACACCGGTTTTCCCGCCCGCGCCGGGTTTGAGCTCTGCTCGTGTGCGGGCACGGACGCGCTCTGGCCGGCCTGGTCGGTCCCCACCGCTGCTATCCTGCGAGACACGGCTAGTGCCGGAAAATTGCTGTGGACGCGGCAGAGTGCTGTGGAAGATGGCCCAAACTTCAGCGGCGACGCACCAAATTCGAACGAGGCGGGTCACGCCTCGACTGTGAGCCGCCTAGCGAGCCAGCGAGCCTACGGCTCGTAACACCACCAGGAGACGGCTTCATGAACAAGATTCGACATTTGACTAGCGCACTTCCGATGCTTTTTGCGGCGTGCGGCGGCGACGCGGCGCACGTCGGAGCCGGGGACGATGGGGCGAGCGAAGACCATGGCGGCCATGTATCAGGGGATGCATCCTCGGGGTCTACCGTGGCCGGCGACTCGGCGGCGAGCCTCGACCTAGCGTCGTCGACAGAAGCCGCCAGCAGCTCGAGCGCGCACTCGACCGAAGGTGAGCCGACCGGCGACGCCGGTGGTCAGGCGTTTGGAGCGCCTCCAAGCCCCGTACTCCTCGTAGCTAATGGTGGCACCGGGGAAGTCACCTTGATCGACCCCTCGACCCTGGAGGTGGTTGGCTCCTTACCGGTAATGTCCGGCATGCACCCCCACCACATCGGGGTCGCGCCTGACGGCTCGAAGGCGTTGATCACCGCCACGAGCACCGACCTATCGCAAGGTCACGCTTCGTCCGGCGGGCACTCGGCCCACGGAGGCGAAGCCGCGCGCACCATCGTCTACCAACTGGACGTGCAGTCTGGCGAGTTGACGGGCGTCCTTGAGCTGGAGGCTACCGCCCACAACGCCGCGTTCACCACTGACGGTTCGGCGATCGTGTTGAGTATGATGGAGCACGGCATGATCGCCGGCTTCGACGCGAGTTCCTTCGCGGAGACGTTCACCGCCGAAGGCTTCGACATGCCCCTCGAAGTGACGCCGACGCACACGGGTGCCCTCCTGGTCGCTGAGTCCGGGGCTGCGACAGTAGCGGTGTTCGACGTCGAGACACAGAACGTTGTCGAGCGCTTCGAGGTTGGAGACGTGCCCGTCGCGGCGTGGGCCACCGGCACAGGTAACTACTTCGTCGCGGCCGAGGAAGGCATGCAGCTGCGCCACCTGGCGGAGAGCGATTCGATGATCGTGATGGATGACCACGTGATCGACCTCCAGGGCATGCCAGGCCAGGCTAGCGTTACGCCCGATGGGGCCGAATTGTGGGTTGCCCTGGAGGACGCGGGCAAACTCGCCATCCTCGATTATGATAGCCACGAGGTCCTGGAGGAGGTCAGCGCGGGCACCAAACCTCACGGCATCGTGTTCTCACCGGACGGCGATCGCGCGTTCGTGACCGACGAAGAGGGCGGTAACGTGCTCGTGATCGACGTGGCTGAACGCCTGGTCGTCGAGGAAATTCCGGTCGGGGGCAAACCGAACGGCATCGTTTGGCTCGAGGACTCGCACGCCCGGTGAATGTCGGAAGGACGAACAAGCCTCCGTCCGAAACCGTTGCGCGGAAGCTCCGCAGAGGACGGCTCTCTCAATCAGGAGCAGCCGGCTCACGCACACCGAACCGTAAATTGAGTGCGCGCAATGTCGCCTCACGACGCTGAATTTGCGCGTTAGGATTCGAGTCCTTGCGCGTTTGGCGCAGGGTTCGCCGGCCGAAGCGAGATCGCGGTGGCACGTCGCTTGCTGACAGCCACGCTCATATTCGATCATGTCTGGAAACCCGCCACCACTATGAGCCCTTGCGCCATCTTCATCGCAGCTAGTCTGGGCAGGATCGGTCGAAGGCTAATTTCGATCGGGCTGCTCATCATGATCTGCACGGCCGCGGCAGCGGTCCAAGGACAGCAGGCCGCGCGGCTGCCCGAGCCGCTCGGCGTTACGGACGTGATAACCTACGCCAGCAAACATCGTCGCGAAATCATGGCGGCGAGCGCAGCGGCGCGTGCAGCCAAGCAACGCGGTAGGGTCGTCTCGGCGTTGGACGACCCCATGGTCATGCCGAGCATCGACCATTTACCGTTCATGTTGCACGGGGTCGACGCCAGTCTCATGGTCGAGCAGCGATTCTATTTGTCCAACGTGCTCGATCAGCGCCGTCGCGTAGCTGACGCCACGGCTCGAGGCCAGCTAGCACGCGTGGAAGTAGTCGCACAAGACGTGAAGTGGGAAGCAGCGCGCGCGTTCTTCATGCTCCGGCAAAGGCGCATGCTCGTACCGGTGTTGGCTCAGCAGTTGGCGTTGGCGAAAGAATTCGTCGTGGCGGCCAGCGTGCGTTACGGCTCGGGGACGGGATCCCAGTCTGATTTGTTGAGAGCCGAGGTCGAGGTGGCCCGACTCGAAGGCACTACGCGAGCCCTGGAAGCCACGGTCGCGGCGGCGGAAGCCATGTTGAACGCGAGCTTGGGGCGACGAGTCGACGCTCCGGTGCCGGAGCTGCGCGACGTCGAGTGGCAGCAACCACGCACCTGGGGCGAGGTCCGGAAGTCAGCGCTCGCGCTGCGTGCCGAACTCGACGTGGGCCGAGCCGAAATCGCACGTGCCGACGCCGAGACGGAGGTCATGCGTTCGATGTCGCGGCCCATGGGCTTCGTACGCACGGGCCCATCGTACACCATGAGCGACCGATGGGGATGGATGTTGATGTTGGGTGTGAGTATTCCCCTTTGGCAGGACAAGTACGACGCGGGAATCTCGGAAGCGACGGCGATGGGCGAGATGGCACGCGCAGACTTGTCGGCGATGCAGCTGATGATTGAAGGCGACGCAGCAAGTGCGCGGCTGGAGATGGTTGCGGCGCAGCGCCGGGTCGCGGCGCTGGTGGACGATGTGTTGCCTCGCGCGCGCCAAGCGGTGGCCCCAGCGCTCAGTGCGTACGCCACCGGCACGACTCCGCTCGTGAGCGTTTTGGATGCGGCTCAGACGCTATGGAGCCTAGAGAGCGAGCTCGTCGCCGCGGAGGCCGAGCTCGGGATGAGGTGGGTGGAGTTGATGCGCGCGCAAGGGCGCTTCGACGTGGAAGGTTACAAATGAACAAGTCTGAAAGGTGGCGAACGGGCTGGGCCGTGGGGTCGACTGTGGCCTTGGTTCTGGGCATCGCCTTTCTGCTGCTCCAGCACTCGCGACACGGTTGGCCGTTCTCACTTCATCACGGACTGAACGCACACCCGTCCCAGACCGCCGCGGTGACGATTCCGAGTTCCGCTGGCTCCGAACCCACCCCTCACCCGCGACACGTCGTTACCCTGGAGGAGTCCCAAATTGCCTCGATCGGATTGCGAACCGAGCCAGCAGTGCGCGAGACGTTGTCACAGCCGATTCGCGCCACAGCCACGGTCGTCCCCGACGAGTCGCGACTGTCCCACGTGCACACCCGCGTTTCGGGATGGATTGAACGCCTGAGCGTGTCTACCACGGGCGAGACGGTGCGCGCAGGTCAGGGCATCGCTGGCATCTTTTCGCAGGAGCTCTTGACGTCGCAGAACGAGTACCTGACGGCGCGGCGCGCAGCAGCGACCGGGCCCCGTAGCCTCGTCGCCGAAGCCGCACGCGCGCGGCTGGGCGTACTCGGCATGACGGATGCCGAAATCGCGGCCATCGAGCGCAGCGGCGAGGCTCGCCGTCTGGTCACCGTTGCAGCCCCGCGCTCGGGCGTAGTGTTGCGACGTGGCGTCACTGTGGGCACGGCTGTCGACCCTTCCACGGAGTTGTTCACCATTGCCGACTTGTCCCGTGTGTGGGTTGTCGCGGAGGTGTCCGAGGCGGACATCCCGAGCATCGAGATAGGCGCGATCGCGAGGCTCGACTTTCCGGCGTCTGGCCGTCGGGCGTTCGAAGCGCCGTTGACCTTTTTGTATCCAACGTTGACCGACCGAACCCGCACGTTGCGCGTCCGGTTCGAGGTCGACAACCCGGACGGATCGTTGAGGCCGGGGCTCTACGGCACGGCGAACTTCGACGTCGAGCCACGGCAGGTCCTGACGGTGGGCCGCGACGCGGTCGTCGATACCGGCGCCGAGCAACACGTCTTCGTGCGAACGGGAGCAGGGACGTTCGAGCCGCGGCCCTTGAAGTTGGGAACTCGTCTGGCCAATCGCGTCGAGGTGCGTGAGGGGCTCGCCGAGGGCGAAGAGGTCGTTGCGTCCGGCGTCTTTTTGCTCGACTCGGAGAGTCGTCTGCGCGCCTCGGGCGGCGGTCTGGCGCACGCACACGGGCACGGCGGTAACAACGACTCGCCGCCCGTATCGACCGGCAGCCTGAAGCCGCAGCAGGAAACGACGTCTCACGCTGGTCACCAGACCCCAGCCAAACCTGCGTCTCACACGACCCATGGGGCGGCCGCGCAGGACCCGTCTCACGGTCAGCACCAGGGGCACTGAAGCACCGTGATCGACCGAGTCATCGAGTACAGCGCCAAGCGCAGTTGGTTGGTCGCGACCGCAACCTTGCTGCTCGCCATCTGGGCCGTGGTGGCGATGCGCCGCACACCCCTCGACGCGACGCCCGATCTCTCCGATCCCCAGGTCATCGTGTTTACGGACTGGATGGGTCGAAGCCCGGATCTAGTCGAGGATCAGATCACGTACCCCCTCGTTCGCAGCCTACAGAGCACGCCCGCGGTGAAGTCCGTTCGAGGCTACTCGATGTTCGGCATGAGCTTCGTGTACGTGGTCTTCGACGACGGCACCGATATCTATTGGGCCCGGACCCGCGTCCTCGAACAGCTCGGGCGCGCGCAGCAAAGCCTGCCCGAAGGAGTCGCGCCGGTTCTGGGTCCCGACGCCACTGGCGTGGGCTGGGTTTACCAGTATGTCCTCAGCGACGATACGGGCCAGCGTGACCCCGCGCAACTGCGCGAGCTCCAAGATTTCACCGTGCGGCCCGCGCTGCAAGCGGTGCCCGGAGTCGCTGAGGTCGCCTCGGTCGGCGGCTTCGAACGTCAGTACCAAATTGTCTTGGATCCGAACCGGCTACTCGCGTTCGGCCTGTCCATTGGAGAGGTCACCCGTGCGGTACGTGACGCGAACTCCGAGGTAGGCGCGCGCGTTCTGGAACTCGCGGGCCGAGAGTACGTGCTGCGCGGGCGTGGTTACGTCGGCTCACTCGAAGATCTCGAAAAGAGCGTGGTCACCGTTGGTGCGGGCGGCACACCAATCCTGGTCAAGGACGTTGCGCGTGTTCAGTTCGGACCCGAAATACGGCGCGGCGCGGCCGACTACAACGCCCTCGGAGAGGCCGTTGGAGGCATCGTGGTGATGCGCATTGGTGCCAATGCCCTCGACGTGAATGACGCCGTCAAGGCCGCAATCGAGCACCTGCCATTGCCGCCCGGTGTGAAGGTGACGACGACCTACGATCGCTCTGAACTCATTGTGGGTTCGATCGAGACCTTGACCGACACGTTGCTTCAAGAGGGCCTCATCGTCGCGTTCATTTGCCTGTTGTTCCTGTTCAACGTGCGCAGCGCATTGGTAGCGATCGTGGTCATACCGCTCGCCGTCTTGATGACGTTCATCCCCACCTGGCACGCGGGTATGACGATCAACATCATGTCACTGGCAGGCATCGCCATCGCCGTGGGCGAGCTCGAAGACGCTTCGACTACCTTTGTGGAGAACGCCGCGCGCAAACTTGCCGTGTCGCCTCCCCTCGCAGAGCGGCAGCAAGTGATCCTCGACGCAATCAAAGAGGTCGCTCGCCCCACGTTCTACTCGCTGCTGATCGTCACAGTCAGCTTCCTTCCACTCTTCGCCCTAGCAGGTCAGGCGGGCAGACTGTTTCGGCCGCTTGCTCTCACCCACACCTTCGCGACGTTCGCAGCTGCACTCTTGTCCGTCACCGTCGTTCCACCGCTGATGTTGCTGTTGATGCGTGGCAAGTTTCGGACGGAGGCGAGCAATCCTGTCAGTCGGTTATTGATCGGGGCGTACCGCCCGATCGCACGCGCTGCCGTCCGGGCGCGTTGGTTGGTCGTCGCGGCCGCTGGTGCGCTCTTGGTTGCTACGATACCGATGGCGATGCGGTTGGGGTCGGAGTTCATGCCGCCGCTCGACGAGGGCTCGTTATTGGTCATGCCAACGACCTTCCCCGGCGTCTCCATCGAGGAGTCGCGACGTGCGATGACGCAGCAACATCGCACCATCCTGAGCTTTGGTGAGGTGTCGTCGGTGCATGGCAAAGCCGGGCGCGCAGAAACGGCGACCGATCCCGCACAGCTCGACATGATCGAGAGCGTGGTGACGCTCAAACCGCGAACCGAATGGCCGAAACTACCCGAACAGCGTTGGTACAGTTCGGCACCAACGTGGTTGAAGCTGCCGTTGCAGCTCGTGTGGCCCGAAGAGCGCATTCGGACCCTGGATGAGCTGACGTTGGCCATGAGCTCCGCCCTCCGCATGCCGGGATACCAAATGGCGATCTCACCGCCGATCCGGACGCGTATCGACATGCTGACGACGGGTGTACGCACCCCAGTGGGCGTCAAGGTGCTCGGCCCAGATCTCTCGGAAATCGAACGCTTGTCGCTCAGTCTCGAAGGTATCTTGCGCCAGGTTACTGGCACTCGTAGCACATTCGCTGAGCGCCAGACTGGGCGCGAGTACCTAGACATCGTCCCGGATCGCGACGCAATCGCAAGGTATGGGCTCACGGTGCGCGAAGTCAACGACGTGGTGGAGGCAGCGGTGGGTGGTATGCCCATCTCCACCGTGATCGCGGGCCGTGCGCGTTTCGGCGTAAACCTCCGCCTAGCATCCGACTACCGGGCAGACCCGGAGGCCATCCGGAGCATTCTCGTCCCCGTGGCCGTCTCCGAACCCGCAATGAAGTTGGACTCGTCCAACAGCGGCACCGGTGCCGGTTCGTCGGCAGCGATGCCCGGGCCTCGTGCGATGTCCGGAGCCGCAGTGGCTGGCGGCGGGGCGATGGATGGTATGAGCGGGGGCGGTCCCAGCACTCGGACAGTGCTCGCCATGGCAGGTAGCTCCGCTGTCCCCGCCATGGCAGGCGCGAGTGTGCCAGACGAAAGTGAACGGTATCTTCAGACCCAACCTGCCGTGCCGCTCGGTGCACTCGCGGACGTGCGCGTAGTTACCGGTCCTCCCATGATCAAAGACGAAAACGGCGTGCTCGTGGGCTACGTGTTCGCAGACATCGACACGACGACCCGAGACTTGGGCGGCTGGGTGAATGACGCCAAGCGCGTCGTAGCGGAGCAACTCGTGGTCCCGCCCGGTTACAGCCTGGCTTGGACGGGTCAGTACGAGTTCATGGAGGAGATGGAAAAGCGGATGCGATGGATCGTTCCGCTGGCTCTCGTCCTCGTCGTCGTGCTGCTTCGCAAGGCCATGCGTGGCTGGGCGCAGACCTCGCTCGTGCTCCTCAGCCTACCCTTCGCGTTGACGGGAAGCTTGTGGCTACTCTGGAGTAGAGATTACAATCTCTCGACCGCCGTATGGGTGGGGTTGATTGCAGTGATCGGTACCGCCACTGAGACCGGCGTCTTGATGATCGAGTTCCTCGACGAAGCAGTCGAGAGGCTGCAACGAAGCGGAGTGGCGCTGACCGGAAGCGACATCGACGCAGCCGTCGTCGAAGGCGCGTCGTCGCGGGTTCGTCCGATCGTGATGTCCGTCGCGAGTACGGTCCTGGGATTGCTGCCATTGTTGTGGGAGTCGGGTCCCGGAGCCGACGTGTCCGCGCGTATCGCCGCGCCAGTGATCGGTGGCTTGCTTTCTTGCCTCTTGCTCACGCTCGTCGTGGTGCCAGCGGTGTACGCTATTTGGCGAAGACGCGAGGTCGCGTCCCGGGTCACCGTGACTGGGTCGGCTTGAGTGAAACGCACACCAGCGTGCCGTGTCCTTCGTTGCTCTGCCGGCGCGAACGGTGCGGCTTTCCGCACGGGACCGCCTCTCGAAGTTCGCAACCAAGCAACCAATGAACCCCAGCGGCTCACAGCACGCGCGGCGGACGTGGCGGCTGGTCGTCGGGGATGAGGCAGGCCGAAAGATCGAAGAGCATGAACGCCAGGACCTTTTCCTGGGGAGTCAGCCCCGTCGTCGTGCAGCCGCTCGGGAACGGTTCCCCCGGCTGATCGGAACCCGCGCTGATGTCGGCGTTGCCCGTGGTCACGTGGATGTTGCTGTAAACGATGCGGCCACACTGCTGTTCGGCGGCGACGCCGAGCGGAGTATTGGCGCTCACGTATTGGACGGTCTCCGGGTCGTCGGAGGTGTAGATCCAGCGTTGCGCCAAGTCGGGATTCTCGGACTGCGCGGTGTCTTGAGCGTCGACGAGATCGACCGAGCCGAGCTGCGTCGAGCCTCCAACGTTGACGAGCCATTGGGCGAGCGCTTCGCCTTTGGGGAACGTCGTATCGACTTGCGCCGTGATCGTGAGATCCGTGTCGCTGTTGACGAAGTTGACGACGTTAGCCAGCGAGCGCGTCTGGGAGCCCATGTCGGCGAGATCGATATTGATGTCGATGGGGGCGCCCGTCGTGCCGCGTTTCACCGAGATCTTGAACTGGACGTCGCCCAGGAACGCGTTGGGGACGT
>CBINDO010000294.1:0-10524 GCA_966249405.1 uncultured bacterium
CGTTCGAATCGCTACTCGTACGGCAAACTATCAGCCGGTGGGACTGCTACACTTCAGAGTTCGGTTCAACCGAACCGAACTCTGGGGTTGATACGGCAGGATGCCGCACGGATGCTGTAAGGTCGAAGATCCCGACGTGGACCGCGGCGGACCGCGTCGCTGTCGCTGCGGCACGATTAACCTGTAGCAACCACCAATGGCCGCAACGTCCAGAGACGTCGCCACAAGATCAGCGTGACGATCAGCACCTCGGCGCTCAACCCGACCCAGGCGCCGTAAACGCCGTAGCCGAGGCGATGCCCCAGAAGGTACGCCATCGGTGGTGTACACACCCACGCCGTCAGGATGCCGGCTACCGCGACGAACCTGACGTCGCCTGCGCCGCGAAGCAGCGCGCGTCCGACCACGTTGGCCGCATCGAAAACCTGAAATACCGGGACGATCCAGAACAGCCGGAGCGTCAACGTGAAGAGCGCAACCTCTGAAGTGAAGGCACCGACGATCCAAGTGCGCCCCGCGAGCAAGATCACTCCGCACAAAAACGCGTAACCCATCGCCACCTTCAAGGTCATCTTGGAGATCGGCAACGTCAGGTCCGGACGTCCAGACCCATACGCTTGTCCCACCAACACGGAGCCCGCCTCCCCGAGCGCCATCGCTGGCAGGAAGCAGAAGTGGAGGACCTGAATGGCGATTTGGTGCGCCGCCGCGTGTTGCTCGCTGAACGAAGACAAGATCAACACGAGGAGACCGAACGACGTCACCTCGAGCCCGAACTGGATGCCCGTGGGGATACCTAGCCGCCAAATCTCGCGCCGGTGTTCCTTGCGGCCTGGGATGAAGGAAATCCCGCTGCGCCACGCATGTATCCCGGCGAGCGCCAGCGTCTCCAAGGTCAACGCCGTATTCGAAGCCCAGGCGGCGCCGGCGACGCCCCAGTTCATCCGGATCACGAACACGTAGTCCAGGGCGATGTTCGTGAGGTTGCCGAACAACGTCGTGAACATCGCGGTGCGGCTATCACCTTGGCCCTGACGCACCTCTTGGATCACGATCAGGCACAGGAACGGCACGCTGGCCAACAAGCGGGTACTCAGGAACGTGCCGGCGAGCTCGCCCGAGGTCTCGGTTTCGGTGAGACGCGATAGCCACGGCGCGATCCCCCACCCGAGGGCCATCACCACCAGGCCCAAACCAACCGCAATTTGAAGGCCCGCGGCGGTGTACGGCGCGAACAGCTCTCGCTTCTTCGCGCCTTCGGCACGCGAGATCAGGATCTTGACCGCACGCAGGAGGCCCATGGGGAAACACCAAAGGCTGAACAGCAAGATGCCACCGAGCCCGACCGCGGTAATCGCAGCCGGGCCCAACCTGCTGACGAACAACATGTTCGTCAGCGTCATGGTGCTCACGGACAACATCGAGATCACGATGGGCCAAGCCAATGTGAGCAACGACCGCATCGATACGGAGGGCGGCGCCTCCACTGCCGCCCCCGAGGGTGTCTCGCTCACTGGGGTTGTTTACCGGGCGCTTGGTCACGACCGAGCGCGTGGTCCAGCTGCGTCTGCGCGATGTGCAAATCGGCGTGAGCGTTGACGAGGTCGAGGCGCGTGCGCGTCAGTTCCGTTTCGGCGTCGATGAGCTCCACGCTCGTGGCTCGACCCGCGCGGTACAACTCGCCGCGAGTTCGGTAGCCCTCTTCGGAAGCGGCCAGTTGTTCATGGACCGCCCCTACCGCGAAACGCGCGTTTTCGACGCCCACCAACGCGTTGCTGACTTCGAGCCGCACCGCTTCGGTCATCTCCTGGCGTTGCGCCGAGAGCACCTGCGCCTGGCTGCGCAACTCCGCGCTCGCGGCGTCGGTACCCAGGATGTCGGTGGGCGTCCACGACAAGAACACGCTCACATCCCAAGTCAGGTGGAACTTGCCATCGCCCGGAAAGAAGCGGTCGTTGGGATTGGCGTAGTTTGCGCGACCCTGCGCGTCGAGGCGCGGATAGTTGGCAGCATTGGTGAACTTGCCTTGTGCGGTAAGCGCCTGCATCGAGGCTGCCAAAGCCTGCAGCTCGAGCCGTTTGGACAACGCCTCGTTGACCGCAGTCTCTTCGTCCAGCGGCGCCGCCGCAGGCACGACGAGGATGTTTTCCCCCACCTCGAACGTCTTGGGCGCGTTGTCGCCCATCATGATTTGCAGCCGCTTGGTGATCAACGCCACCGCGCTCTTGGCACGCTGGTGGAACAACTCCGCGTTCTTGACCTGGCTCGTCGCGCGCAGCACGTCAGCTTTCGAGGCAATCCCGGCATCGAAAGCATTTTGGGCGTCGCGTTCGTGACCCTTGGCTTGCTCCAGGGCTTGAGCGGCCACGAGCTCGGCGCCTTGCGCGCGGATCCACTCGTAATACGCAACCCGAGCATCTCGCGCCACGGACAGCTGCACGGCACGCTCGTTGATAGCTGCTGCCGCGCTGTTCTGCTTCGCGGCTTCTACGGCATTGGAAACCCGCAGCACGTAGTCCGACAGCGGGATCTCCAACGACGCCGTGATGGCGTATTGATTGAGAAACACGGGAAACGCGAAGCTCGGGATCTGTCCGGCGACGAGATCATCGAGCTGCACTTGGCCCGGCCCCGCCGGCTGCTGCGAAAACACCAGCGCCTGATCGCCAAACAAGCTCAGCTGCGGCATGTCGATGGGCGAGAGACGCGTGTAACGGGCCCCCACCGTCAGCTTGGGCACGTACCCCGCTTGCGCTTTGGCAACCGTGGCGTCCGAGAGCAACAGCGCTTGGTGTTTGGCCAGAACCTGTTTGCTGTTGGCGACCGCTAGACGAGCGACCTCGAGCGAGGTCAACCCCTGCCCGCTTTTCATTCGCTCGAGCTTCTTTTCGAGCTCCAAGCTGACCGCACCTCTGCCCGGCAACTGCTGGGTCATCACGGTGTCCGCTGGGGCTGGCTGCGCTGCTAAGGCCGGTTGCGTGCCTGCGCCCGGCTGAACGGGCGCGGGCTGAACGGTTGTTGGCTGCGTGGGCTGGGCCGCCGCCGGCTGGTTAGCGGTGGGCTGACCAGCTCGCGGCGGAGTTGGTACCGGCGCCGGAGCTTGCGCCAAAGCGCGACTCGAGAGTCCCAGCACTGCCACCGCAATCAACGCTGCACTGGAAGCAGCGGCGATGTTCGTCGAGCGACGACCAAACCGCACGCGCATCCGACCCAACCAAGCTTTGACGTTCTCCACGGCGAGATAAAACACTGGAACGACGATCAATGACAACAGGGTTGAGCTGATCACGCCACCAATCACCGCGACGGCCATCGGTGCGCGGAATTCACTGCCCTCGGCATTGCCCGTAGCAGTCGGCAGCATGCCCAGCACCATCGCGGCGCTCGTCATCAAGATCGGTCGCAGACGTTCAGGTCCGGCCTCCAGGATGGCCTGCAGCGGAGTCTCGCCGTGTTCACGTACCCGCACGATGGCGCGATCGACCAACAAGATCGCGTTTTTGGTCACGAGACCCATCAGCAGGATGATGCCGATGAGAGCTCCCATCGCGAGTGTGTTGTTGTTGAGGAACAACGCCAGGATGGCGCCGACCAGAGCCAGCGGCAACGTCATCATGATGGTGAGGGGGTGGACGAAGCTTTCGAACTGCGAGGCCAGTACGATGTAGATGAAAACGACGCCGAGCAGCAACGCCAAGCCCATGTTCTCGTTGTTCTCGTTCATCAAACGCAGCTGACCGTCGTAGATGATGGACATGCCGTCGGCCAACGCCAGCTTCGCGATTTGAGGCTGGAATTCGGCCGCTACGTCGCCCAGCGGGCGACCGATCGGCGCGGCCCAAATCGTGATTTGGCGGTTTCGGTTTTCGCGCTCGATGACCTGCGGCCCTTCGCTGCGCTGGATATTCACCACGTCACCGAGTTTGACCATTCCACGACGCGTGGGCAGGCTGAGATTGGCCAACGCCGCGGCATCCGTGCGGTAACTCGCGTCGAGTCGGACCTTGATTGGCACATCTTCGCGTTGACCGGGCTGCTTCAGTTTGCCCGCCTCGTCGCCTTCGACGGCGGTTCGCAACGCCATCGCGACCTCGGCGGCGCTGAGCCCACGGTCAGCCGCCTTGGCGCGATCGAGCTCGAACGTGAGCTCGGGGCGGCCGGGCGAATAACGTACCTGGATGTCGCCAACTCCAGGCGTCGACTGGAGGATTGCTTCGATCTCGTTGGCAACCCGCTCGATGTCCGGGTAATCCTGACCTCGGACGTTGATCATGATCGGCGCCTCGGTCGACGCGCCCTCGACGAACGGCGGATCCGTCACCGAGATACGCGCATCTTTCAGAGACTCCGTGGCCTTGCGAGCCATCTGCTTGAGGTCTTGAATCGTCGCCGTACGGTCGGTCTTCGTGGTGGTTACCACCCGCCACTTGACCTTGTTGACCTGGTCGGAGTCTCCGATGGTCGCAAAAACGACCTTGAAGTCGGGGTTCTTCAACATCTCGGCTTCGACCGCCTCGGTCAACTTCGCGGTCTCGGAGAGCGACGTGCCCGCAGGTAGCTCCGCCTCGACCACGAATTGCCCACGGTCCTCCGAGTTGACGAACTCCTGCCCGGTGAGCTTGGCGATGTAGCCCATGAAGAAGATGCTCCCCACGGCCAACAACCCGACGATGAACTTGCGCCGTACCGCCCAGTGCAGCATGGCACGGTAGGTTTGTTCCATCTGGGTGTGCACCCACTCGATCGGCATCTTGACGTAGCGGAACAAATCGCCCTTTTCGTCCACGGACTTGGAGAACCGCGACGACAACATGGGGTCGAGCGTGAACGCGACGAACAGTGAGATCACCACGGCCGCCGATATCGTGATGCCGAATTGGCGGAAGAATTGACCCACGATGCCCTCGACGAACGCGATCGGCATGAACACCGCGACGATCGTCAGCGTGGTCGCGAGCACACTCAGCGCCACCTCTTTGGTGCCGTCCAAGGCGGCTTGCCGCGGCGGCTTGCCCGCTTCCAAGTGCTTGAAAATGTTCTCGCGCACCACCACGGCGTCGTCGATGAGCAGACCGATCGCCAGCGACAAGGCCAGCAGCGTCATCATGTTGAGCGAATAACCTAGGGCATACATCACGTAGAACGTGCCGATCACGCTGGTCGGAAGCGCTACGGCGCTGATCAATGTCGAACGCAGGTCCAACATGAACACGAGGATGACGAGCACGGCCATGAGGCCACCGAACACGATGTCTTCTTCTACCTGTTCGACCTGCCCCTCGATGAACCTGGCCTGATCGATGATCAAGGACGCCGTCATGCCCTCGGGGAACGCTTGTTCCAAGGTCGTCATCTTGGCTTTCGCGGCGTTCGCGATGGCCACGGTGTTCTGACCCGACTGCTTGCGGATTTCGAGCGTGACGGCTTCCTCACCGTTCACGCGTACCTTGGTGCGCAACTCCTCGAATCCGTCCGTAACCGTCGCCACGTCGCGCAAGCGCACGGCTGAGCCGTCGGCGGCCGTCGCGACGATCGTCTCGCGCACCTGTTCGACCGAGGCGAACTCGGCCAACGTGCGAACGCTGATCTCGCGGTCACCTTCGTCGAAGTGACCAGCTGGCACGCTCAAGTTCTCGCTCTTCAAGCGACCGACGATGGCGCCTGGGCTGAGCCCCAGCGCGTCGATCTTTGCGCGATCGAGCTCGACGTTGACCTCCCGTTTCGCGCCACCGCGCACGTCGACCGCGGCCACGCCGTCCACCTGTTCGAGGGCTGGACGGATCACGTCGTCGGCGTATTGGCGCAACTTGGAGAGCGAGCCCGAGCCACGCAGAGTGTACGTGATGACGGGTGACGCGGACACGTCGAAGCGCTGGATGATGGGCTCCTTCGTTTCGGGAGGCAGCTTGTAGCGCACTTGCGAGATGCGCTCACGTACCTCGTTGGCCGACTCGGCGACGTCGACACCGAGGTTGAACATCACGAACACGACACCGGAGCTATCGCGAGCGAACGCGCGCACTCGATCGATGCCGTTCAAGCTGACCACCGCGTCTTCGATCGGCTTGATGACGAGGTTCTCGACCTCCGCAGGGCTCGCGCCGGGGTACGGCACGGTGACGACCACTGCCGGGAAAGTGACGTCTGGATACAGGTCACTCCCCAAGCGACGGAAGCCCATCAACCCCAACACGAGGATGGCCACCGTGACCATCACGGTGAAGACGGGACGACGAATCGCGATCGCGGAGATGTTCACGGCGTTGCCTTTCCAACGCTTGCTACGCTAACCTGCACGCGGTCGCCCGTCTTCGCTTCGGCACTCGGAGAGACGACGACGCTGTCACTCGTGGACACGCCGCTGCGTACGAGCAGCGAGCCGTCCGCGTCGGTGACGAACACGATCTTGCGCAGCTCGAGCACCCCGCCGGTGGGCTGCACCACGAGGATCTCGTCTTGAGATCCGGGGCGCAACACCGTATGCGGCAACCGTACGACGTCGACCTGTTGGGGGGAACTGACGGAAGCGCGGACGAACGCACCGGCTCGCAGGAAGCCCGGGTTCTTGAACTCGACCTGGACCGGGACGCGGCGAGTTTGAGCGTCGAGGGTGCCAAGCACCGCTCGAACCACACCTTCAGCCTCGCCAGCCGGCGTCCTCAGCTTGACCACGGCACCGGGAGCCACCAGGTTGGCGTCGCCCTCGGATACGGTGCTCGTCAGGTTCAACGTCGCGGTATTGAGCAACTCGAACAGCGGCTCACCTGGGTTGACCACGGCTCCGACCCCTTTGGGGGCTTGCGTCAACGTCCCGGGGAACGGCGCGACCAATGTCTGATTGGACAGGTTTACTCGAATCAGAGTCTCTTGAGCTTTGGCTGCTTCGAGCTGAGCGGCCGCCAGCGCCTTCTGCTTTTCGGTCTGTACGCCCGTCGCCTCGGCTGCACTTCCGGATTGAACCAGAGCCAGCGTTCGACGCTCCGCATCCGTAGCCAAGGCCAGCTGCGCCTCGCTCGCGCGGATCTGCGCTTCGTTCACGGCCAGTTGCGCCCGCGTCTCACTGGAATCCAAGGTGGCCAACACATGCCCCGCCGGGATTACGTCTCCGACTTTGCCGTTGATGGTCCGTAGTTTACCCGGAGCACGAAACGAAAGCCTCGCCGACTCTGCCGCTTCCAGCGTTCCCGTCAACTCGATGCTGGCCAGCCACGAACCCGGCTTGCCATGGGTTACCTCGACGATAGGCGGCGCGTTCGCCCCCTCTGCCGCTTTCTTGGTGTCCTCTGCCCGACGTTCCGCGAGCTCGGCTTGGGCCGCGTTGGCCGCGTTCACCCGCTGGAGCGTCCAAAAGCCTAGGCCACCGATCAACGCGAGACCCGTCAAGATGCCGACCAAGGGTGCTTTTACTCGATCGTTCGGCAGTTTGGCCGGCGCGGGGGACGTGGTGGGTTCCGTGATGTTGCTCATATTTTATTCACTTCCGTTCTCCCCGCGGCTCCGTTCGGAGCGAGGCGGTTTCATCTGAGAGGCGGTATCGACCAGGACGGGCATGCCGATGCCCCTGATCACTTGTTGCTGCCATGAAAGAATGAGGGCGCTGAGGTCTTGGGTTTCGGGCGACGCCAAGAGCCTCCGTGCAACGCGATCGTAGCCTCCAGCGATGAAGGACGCCGTCGTGTCGACGTTGAGGTCGGGCCGATACAACCCCGCGGCAATCCCCATGCGGATGTATGCGGCGGTTTGTCGCTCGGTTTGAAGAGCAAACTCCTCGACGAGGTGCTGCGTTGATCCAGAACCCCCACCTTCCAAGATCAACCCCACGACGTCGCGGTGGTCGATCAGAAACTCGAACAATCGCAAGTCGGCCTGCAGCCACTGGTCGAGAAACTGGTAGCTGTCTTCGGGACCACACGGCGCGTGTTCGGTCATGGTGCACGAGATCAGCTGCGCGAGCTGAGTCATCACCGACCCCACGAGCTCGTTGAACGCGTCAACTTTGCCGGGAAAGTGGAGGTAAAACGCGCCCTTCGACAGGCCCGCGCCGCGGGCAATGTTCTCGACGCGGGCGCCGTCCAAACCGTGCGCGACGAACTCGGTTCGAGCCGCGTCTAGAAGCCTCTTCTTTGCGTCTGGGTCGGGAGGTCTGGCCATAATGACTGATAGGTCAAAAACTGGCTGAGGTTTATGACCGGTGGGCCACAAACGTCAAGGGGCCGCCCGAAGTTCCAGCCACCTTGGACGCGCCGAGGTGGCTGGGCGTCCTTTTGGGGCGAACGAACTCCCACGTGGGAGCGGTGCGACAGCGCTAACCCAAACCCGTGTGCAGGACGGGTCAATGAGAGACGGGGACGGTCACGCCGAACACCGAGCCTTCGACGGAGCCGCGCCGCACTTCCACGCTGCCACCCATTTGTGTGACCAGCTTATGAACAGTCGCCAGACCGATCCCGCTGCCCGGCACTTCGCTGGAATGGAATCGAACCAACGGCTCGAAGATCCGCTGCGACCACTCCGGATCGACGCCACACGCGTTGTCGATGACCTCCAACCGAACCGCTCCGGGCAACTGCATGCCGCGGATTTCGATTACAGGTGTACGCCCCGGGGGAGTGTACTTCAGCGCGTTCTCGATCAGGTTCTTCATGATGACGAGCCACGCCGTCGCGCTGCCGTGGACCGCCGGCAGCCCCGCAAACGACACCCGCGCACCAGTCGCTGTGATCACGTCTTCCAAGTCGGCGCACACCTCACCGACGCAGCGCTCGAGATCGACGGAACTCTTCTGCTCCCCCGCGTCGACTCGAGCATGAGTGAGCAGGTCGTCGACGAGCCGTCGCGCGCGATTTGCGGCGTCGTGGATACCAGCGACGAACTTGGCGGCTTTGGGGTCGTTGGTGACGGTCGGCGCGATCGCGTCGGCCATCAGCATGATCGTGCGTAGCGGACCGCGCAAGTCGTGAGACGCGGCCCGCATGAAGGTCGTGAGATGGTCGTTCGTGCGCTCCAGCTGCCCGTGGAGCCTCGCCAGCTCCAAGCCCTTTCGGTGAGACTCGAGCTGGTTCTCCACGCTGCGTCGAATGTTGTCCAGCGCTTGGCGTTGCACTTGATTCAGCGTCCGCGGCTCGCGGTCGATGACGCACAAGGAGCCCAGACGTTTTCCGCTCGGGCTGCGGATGGGGATGCCTGCGTAAAAGCGAATCTTGGGCTCGGAAACCACGAGTGGATTGTTCGCGAAACGGACGTCGTTACGCGCGTCAGTTACGACGAACGGCTCGTCCGCCTGAACGCAGTGAGAACAGAAGGAGATGTCTCTGCTGTTCTGTCGCCAGTCCAAGCCGTGGCTCGATTTGTTCCACTGACGCGCCTCGTCCACCAGCGAGACCAACGCGATGGGAGTGCCACAAATGAGCGACGCCAATTCGGTCAGCGCATCGAAATTCGGGTCTGGCGCCGTGTCGAGGATGGCGTAAGCGCGGAGCTCTCGCAGCCGGTCCACTTCGGAGTCGGGCAAAGGGACGTGCGTCATCGTCTCCCTTTCGTGGGGCTCTCGCGGCGGCTAACCGGCCTCGGTGCTGGACAGTTCCGTCAGCAACGAGTCGATGGCGTCTTCGAGGGTGAACTTGCTCACTGGCTTGCTGAGCACCAAGTTGCCCTCCTCGGTGTTGCCTTGGGATGTCCCACCCAAGTCGCCACCGGTGCAGAATATCACGCGTCTGGCCAAGTCCGGTCGGGTTTCTTTGAGGACACGCAACAGATCCCTGCCGCCCATGTCTGGCATGGCCAAATCGCAGATGATCGCGTCGACGGACTGTCGCTTCAGGACCTCTAGGGCTTCCGTCCCGTTGCCCGCGGTGTAAACCCGGTAACGTGTCCCGAGTACACGTGCGTAAGCGCGACGTATGTTGGGCTCGTCGTCGACCGCCAGGATCGTGACCGCCTGACCTTGTTTGGATCGAGCCGAGGCGGGTGGCGCGATGGGCGGCGGACTTCGTTTGGCGGCCAGCGGGATGCGGACGCGAAATAACGCGCCGCCCAACGGTGAACCGTCCACTTCCAGGGTACCGCCAGCTTGAGAGACGTATTCGGCGCTCAGCGAAAGACCGAGACCAGTGCCTCGCCCGGGCCCCTTGGTCGTAAAAAAAGGCTCGAAGATCTTGTCTCTCAGGTGGACGGGGATACCAGGTCCGTTGTCCTCAACGATGACCTCGGCGTAGCCCGAGGAGTGCTGGGTACAGATGCGGATTGCTGGCTTGTCTGGGTCGGCAGCGTCCAGCGCGTTGGATATCAAGTTGACGACGACCTGCACCATACGACGCCGGTTCGCCATGACGATCGGCGTGCCCGACAACGTCACTTCGGCGCTGCCTACGCTCGCCAGGCGCGACCTCAAGAACCGCGCGCTCGAATCGACGACGTCGTCGAGGGAAACCGGTTCAGCACCGGTGTGACCGCTGCGCGTGAAGGACTGGAGTTCGCCGACGATCGACGCCATCCGTTCCAAGCCTTCGGCGCACTCGCGGATCA
>CBINDO010000295.1:0-10464 GCA_966249405.1 uncultured bacterium
CGGCCAGGACACCCCGCTGCGTCTCACCGCGGTAGGGCGTCTGCTCCAAACCTTGATGAATGGTGAGCACGATCACCCTCACGCCGCGAGCCACGAGCTCGCTTGCGACGCGGTTGACGGTCTGCACCTCGTCGATGAAGTCTATCGAGGCGAGCCCGGGGCTGGCGGGGTTGAGCAGCTGGCGCGCGCCGCCGAGCACTGCCCCGATGACGCCTACCGGGATCCCGCCGACGTCACGTATGACGTAGGGCGGTAGAATCGGCGACGAGGTTTCGCGCGCGACGACGTTGGCCGAGACGTACGGGAATCGCGCGCCGCGGTACGGGTTCTGAATGAACGGGCCGCGGCTCGAGTTGCCGCCGCGCAAGAGCCGCAGCAGTTCGGGCACCCCCTCGTCGAACTCGTGGTTGCCGAGCGTGCCCACGACGTCGCAGGCGGGGTCGTCGTGTGCTGGAAGCGAGCAGGAGTCGTTGGCGAGGAGATTGAGTAGTTCGATCGCTGGCTCGTCTTGAAGCAACGCCGATATCGCCGGTGAAGCGCCAACCTGGTCTCCGGCGTGGACGAGCAGGCTCTTGCCTGCAAAACCAACGCGAGCACTCCGCACGTACGCCGCGAAAACTTCCGCTCCGCCCACCGGACGACCGTCGTGACTGAGCGGCATCAAGTTGCCGTGAAAGTCATTGAACGCAATCAGCCGGACAGCGGCGGCCGCTGCCCCAGCCGTGACGGTGGAAACGACGGGCGGAAGCCGCTCGGCACTCGCACGCGGTACGCCCGGGTCGGACGCCTCCGTAGCGGCGCAAGCACAACCCCAAGCGACATACAGCGGCAAGAACAGGGACGGTCCAACGCGCTTCGCGGCCGCACGACGGGATCGGTGGTTCACGTTGGATGCCCTCCTCATCGACGACACTCGGCCACCGTGCTTACCCTTTGCCGCTAGCTCAAGACGTCACTCGCCAGGCGAGTTCTTCTCCGGCGCAAAGGGGCGTCACCACGTCACCGCCGAACGGATACGCATCCGGCACTCTCCAGCCCGTGCGCTCGAGCGTCACGCGGTCGGTATTGCGGGGCAATCCGTAGAAGTCGGGGCCGTGGTGGCTCGCAAAGCCCTCGAGCTTGTCGAGAGCCCCAGCCGCTTCGAACGCTTGGGCGTAGAGCTCGAGTGCCGCGTGCGCGGTGTAGATACCGGCGCAACCGCACGCGGCATGTTTGGCGCCGCGGGCATGGGGAGCGCTGTCCGTGCCCAGAAAGAAGCGCGGGCTTCCGGACGTGGCCGCCGCCACCAAGGCCAACCGATGATGCTCACGCTTGAGGACCGGCAAGCAGTAGTAGTCTGGGCGGATCCCGCCCTTGAAGAGGGCGTTGCGATTGTAGAGCAAGTGGTGAGCGGTGATCGTGGCGCCCACGCCGGAGCGGGCACTGCTCACGAAAGTGGCGGCCTGCTCCGTGGTGATGTGCTCGACCACGATTTTGAGGCCAGCAAAACGCTCCGCGAGCGGGGTGACCGTTTGCTCGACGAAGACCGCTTCGCGGTCGAACACGTCGACTTGGTGATCCGTGGTTTCCGCATGGATGAGCAGTGGTAACCCGACTTCTTCCATGGTCTCGAGGACGTGGTAACTCGACTCCAAGCTGGTAACTCCCGAATCTGAGTTGGTGGTTGCGCCGGCCGGGTAGAGTTTGACGGCGTGGACGAATGGCGATTCGGCGGCTTTGCGTATCTCGGCGGGGGTGGTGTCGCCAGTCAGGTACAAGGTCATCAGCGGTTCGAAGCGCTCGACCCCAGAACGCTGCGCCGCGCTCAGGATGCGCTCACGGTAACTCAACGCGGCAGCAACCGTGGCCACGGGGGGCTTGAGATTCGGCATGACCACGGCGCGACCGAACACTCGCGCGGTGTGCCCAATCACGGCGTCCAAACCGGCGCCATCACGTAGGTGGAGGTGCCAATCGTCGGGGCGAGTCAGGGTTAGCGAGTGGGGCGACGCGAAGCTTCCAGCGGTCATGGGCGCCTGTGATACCAGGATGCCGCTACCGGTGTGAGGTCCGATCGACAGGCACGCCGCAATGGCAGTCGGCTGCGCCGACTGCCATTGCTACCGACCGACGAGAATCGGTTTCAGAACGGGACCACGACGCGACCTGGCGCGCCCGACCCCTCAGCAGTGTGGCACTTGTTGCAGTCGCCGTCTTGTTGCGGAGTCACCATCAGGCGTTCGCCCGCGTCTGTCACGACCTTGGCGGTATAAGGCTTGGCCAAGTTGCCGTTGTAGAAGAAGTTGCCTGCCGTGTTCGGTGTGAGTTCGTGTTCCTCACCGTTGGCGTCCGTGATCACCACCTTGGCGCCCGAGGCCTGACCAGAAATGCCGTTGCAGTCGTCCGGCTCGTGACCGGTCGGGTACAGAGTGCCTGCGATGGCGTAACGGGGCCCCTCGTTCTCGGCAGTGTGACACGCGATGCATGCTTCGCCCGGGCGCATGCGGTCGTTTTCGCCGCGCGTCCAGTAAGTGCCGCTGGAGCAGGTCTCGGCGGCGCCCAACGGATCTTCGCCGACCGGCGCTTCCGTGGTCACAGCAGGTTCGGACGTCTCCGCTCCGGCGGCGCTCGTCTCCTCGGCCGAGGTAGTCGTCTCCTCCGGCTGGTTGCCAGCCGTATCGTTGGGCTCGTCCGAGTCGTTGGCCCACGGTGGGCGGGGCCTGCCCCCACCCGTAGTGGAATCTTCGCCGTCGATCGTCTCACCACCGCCTTCGCTCGTTTCGCCAGGTGGCGTGGAGCCGCCGCCCGGATCCGTCGTCGGGTTGGGCCGCGTCGTGGTGCCGGTGCTGGATGACGATGGCGATGGACCCGGCATCGACGGACTGGTCGCAGTCGGTTCTTCGCTGGAGGTCGCTTCCCCCCCAGTGCCATTGGAGCCGTTGGTGGTCGAACCCTGACTACAGGCGACGAGCAACCAGAAAACGCTCAGCCCGAGGTTGGTCTTTACAGATATCTTCATGAGGGAGGCCTCTTCTTTCTCACTGCTATTTCCGCTTTCGCCTTCCGCGCGGAACACGGAAGCGATGCGAGTAGTGAGTCGTGAGACCCTCAACGATCGGTGAGCATCCACGCAAAGATTGCGGTGACGCCAATCGAGGAATTTTCGACCGCGAAGGCAGCTAGTCTTGCGAAGCGTGCCAGTTGGGCCTGGTTAGAAGTTAGCGGCGGGGTCGCGAGGTTCGAATGGCGAGCGTCGTCGCGAGCCTCGCCGAAACGACCACGGGCTCACTGTTCGCGGGCCAAACTCGTCCACACGCCGTCGTCGGCCAAACGCGCTTCTACGTTTACCTCGAAGGCGCCCGCGATCGGGGCGAACCAATCGGGCCGGCGCTCGTGAACCGCCTTCAAGGCGGAGCGACACTTCTCGACGGCGTTCAGGGTCATCTTCCCGAGCGGCGCGCGGTTGACGGGCTTGATCATCCCGAGGCCCGCCATCATGGTCTTGATGGCGGCGGGGTTTCGGAACTTGTCGCTGACCGTGACGCGTTGTCCGTTGGGGAGCACGCGTGGATTGTCGACGATGCAGGTGACGCACTCGAAGAGCGGCTTGAGCGCCACCTGAGCGGCGTCTCCCGCGGCCGCGGTGGTCTTGCTGCACAACTCGACCAACGCGCCTGGCAACACGTTCGAGATGACACTGATCACGCCGCACGCGCCAATCTCGGGATCGCGCATCATGGCCAGGGTGAGCTCGTCGTCTCCTGAGACGATCTGTAAACCTGAGCCTGCCATGGCACGGTCACGACGCATGCGCTGCAAGTCGCCGGTCGCGGACTTGACTCCCGGGACACGGATCGGATCCAGGCCGTGCAGGATCGCGAGGTCTTCCGCGCTCAGCGCGCACCCGGTGCGCCCGGGGATGACGTAGGGAACGATCGGCAGCTCGGGCACGGCGGACAGGATCCGCTCGTAATACTCCGTGCGCAGCTCGAGCGAGCTCGGACCGTTGTAGTAACAATCGACGAGCAGCGCGGCGTCTGCGCCACGCGACCACGCGTCGCGAGTGCCGTTGATCGCTTCCTCCGTACTGTTGCTACCGGACCCCGCCATCACCTTGGCGCGCCCGGCAGCGCGACGGACGGAAAGAGCCACGGCCGCCCCGTGTTCTTCCCAGCTCAGGGTCGGCGACTCGCCGGTGGTGCCGCACGGCACGAGGCCGCTCACACCCGCCGCCAGCTGAAAATCGAGGAGCCTCGAGTAGGTAGTCGCGTCGAATTCCCCGGTGTTCGTGAAGGGAGTAACTAGTGCGGTCCAAACCCCTGCGATGTTCAAACGTTCCGTCATGTCCGTGCTCGGTCTAACTTGGCTATCGCCTCACGGCGCCACGCGGTGGGCGGGAGCCGTCACGTGCTGAGCGGGGGCTGGGCCCAACCCAACAAACGAGAACCTGGCGAATCAAAGGGCGCTCACGCTAGCACCGTGGTTCGGGGCGTACAGCAGTAAATCGCGCGCCGAGTCCGAAACCAGGGCGCGGTGCTGTAATGTGCGGGAGCGCTGCGCGGATTGGCGTCGCTGCGCGCTCAGCTCGCCGACGACGGGGCGCGGTCGGCTTCGGTGGCGTCGAGCTCGTTCGCGTCGAGCATCTTGGCGCCTTGCGTGTCTTCCCAATTTTCGAACGCGCTACCACCACTGATCGGGATGGCCCGGGCCAACGCGACGCGTTCGAGCGTGGCTTCGAGCCCAGGGCGGTCATTAACTTCCGGCAAATACTCGCGCCGGCCATCCCACAAATCGACGGCGACGCTCGTCTTGGCGTCGAGGATGATCTTCTCGAGCTGCGGCCACGTGTAACGACGCACGTAAGGTATGACCCAGTTGCGAACGTCACGCGCCTCGACGCCACCAGGGAAAATCCGCACCCCGCGCATCCCGGCGCGGAGCACCGATGCAACACTGCCGACCATCAGCACGATCGCGAACGTGCGCATGCCCATGGTGCGTTGTCGGTCCTGGGCGACCACGAAGTCGAACAACGTCGTATTCGAACCACTGTTTTCACCGGCGATGAGGAGGGCTCCCACGCACAACGCCAGACCCAAGTACACGAGCGAAGGCACGCGACTCAGCCACGGCGGGCCGAAAGTCTGCTCTTCCGGCTGATAGGTCATGTCGAAACCCGGGGGCCGAGAGGGACGTTCCGCGACGGTGGATGCAGGGGTCGACATAGATTCTCCGATCATAACGCTACCCCGAAATGGCAGCACCTTGCTAAGACGAACGCTGACTCGGTCGCGGCGGCCACACCCCCACTCCCATTATCCGCCCCATCCGTAACGTTCACTCGTCATGCCCGTTCTCATCACCCGCCAAGCCCCTGCATCTCCAGCGTTACCGGCTGCACCCCTGAAACGCAGTGCCCAACGGATGCTGGATGAACTCGGAATCGGCAACGCGGAGCTGAGCATCCTGCTGTGCGACGATCCGCAGATCCAGGTTCTCAACCAGACGCACCGCGGGAAAAATGCGCCGACCGACGTGTTGTCGTTCCCGCTGATGGATCCAGAAGACGAGCAATTGTCCACGCTCGATGGTGGCGCGCTCGGGGACGTCGTGATTTCGCTCGACACGGCTCAGCGGCAGGCTGCGCACCGCGGCCAAGACCTGATGCAGGAGGTCGAGTTCTTGCTGGCACATGGCTTGTTGCACTTGCTGGGCTACGACCACAAGACGGATCAAGAGGAAGCGGAGATGGACGCCGCGACGCAAAAGCTCGTGGCCGCGGCCCGTCGCCCACTCAAGAAAGCGCGCCGCTGAGCCCCGAAACCGCGTGGCAGAAGTGCGGGCGCCGCAACTACAGGCGCGCCCCGAAGTCCAGAACTATCGTCCAGGTTCAGCCAAAACCTTGCGATCTGGACGGCCGAATCGGGGAAATCAAGGGGTGAGCGGGCTTCTGAGCGCAGTGCAGGCGCCAATCCGCTTGCCTGACCCCATGGGCCTTGATAGTCGTCCTTCGCTGCTCGGCCGGTTGCCGGCGGGGGCTACGCAAAGACGCGCAGGAGGAAAAATGGCTGGCAAGCGAATGACCAAAGCTCAAATCGTATCGGAAATTGCAACGCTGACCGAGGAAGACAAGAAGACCGTCACGAAGATCCTCGACACCTTGAACGACCTCGTCACGAAGGAGCTTGGTAACCCCGAAGCCGGCGGTGAGTTCGTGGTCCCTGGCCTGGTGAAGCTGCGCGTGGTCGTCAAGAAGGCTACCGAAGAGCGTCAGGGTATCAACCCGCACACGCGCGAGCCGATGGTGATTCCCGCGAAGCCGGCGACTCGCACCGTGCGCGCCAGCGTGCTCAAGATCCTCAAGGATCAGGTTCAGTAACGAGAACCGCCCAGACCAACCCACGACCGCCACGCGCCGGGACTGCCGGCGAGGCGGCGTCGGGATTTTGAACGAGAGCCATAAACCTCCGTTTACGTAGCCGTCGTGTGTGATAAACACGGCGGCTCGTTTGATTTGGGTCTTTTGATTATGAGCCGCTCTCAGGAAGAACTCGTAGCACTCGGTCATCAGTTTCTCTACGGCAACTACCGTCAGCCGCCGGTGGTCATGCAGCGTGGCGAAGGCGCCTACGTCTGGGACGTGAGCGGGAAACGGTACCTGGATTTTCTGGCGGGCGTCGCCGTGAACGCGCTCGGCCACAGCCACCCAGCAATTGCCAAGACGCTCGGTGAGCAGGCAACGCGCCTGGTGCACGTGTCGAACTACTTCTTCAACGAGCCCAACATCTTGCTCGCGGCAAAGTTGTGTCAACTCACGGGGATGGACCGAGCGCTGTTCTGCAACTCCGGAACCGAGGCGATCGAGGCCGTGCTCAAGCTCGCCAGGCGCCATTTCTACGGCCTCGGGCAAACCGAGCGTCACACGATCATCGCCTTCGAACGGTCGTTCCATGGCCGCACGATGGGTGCCCTCGCCGCGACTGGGCAAGCCGGGTATCGCGAAGGGTTTGGCCCGCTCGGGCCGGTGATTCACGTCCCGTTCGGCGACCTCGACGCCGTGAAACGGGTACTTTCCGACAAAGTGGCCGGCATTCTGGTCGAACCCGTCCAGGGTGAAGGCGGCGTGGTGCCGGCGCCCAAGGGGTTCCTCGAAGCGCTCCGCGGGGTGTGCGACAGCTCTGGCGCGTTGTTCTTGGTCGACGAAATCCAGACTGGCGTCGGCCGCACCGGCAAGTTCCTGGGCATTGCGCACTTTGGAGTGCGCCCCGACGCGGTGGCCATGGCCAAAGGCTTGGGCGGCGGCTTCCCGATTGGCGCCATGTTGTGCACGAGTGCGCTCGCTGGAGCATTGCCGGCGGGCAGCCACGGTACGACTTTCGGCGGCAATCCGTTGGCGAGCGCGGTGGGCCTCACCGTGCTCGACGTGATCGAACGCGACAACCTGGTTGCCGCTGTGGAAAAAGCCGGCAACTACCTCGACGAGCAGCTCCAAGCCCTGTGCCGCAAATACCCGGCCAACCTGGTCGGCACCCGCGGGTTGGGCTTGCTGCGAGCACTCGAGCTGCGACCGTCCCTCGACGCGCGTGCCGTCCTGGGTGCACTGCGCGAGGCAGGGATATTGCTCTCCATAGCCGGCGGAACTTCGCTGCGCTTCTCGCCGCCGTTGATCGTCACGACGACGCAAATCGACGAAGCAGTGAGCATCATCGACGGCGTGTTGGGCGCCCTCTAATTTCGAACTGTCAGAAAGCGTTTCCCATGCCGAGCGCATCCGTTTCCGCATCCGTGCCGGCCACGACCGGCGTTAGCCCCAAGCACTTCATCAACTTGAGCAACCTGGGCCGCGACGCGCTGCTCGCGGTGCTCGATTTGGCCGACCATTTCAAACGCACCCGGGGCGACCTCGGTCAGCGCTCGTTGCTCGCCGGCAAGTCGATCGCACTGGTGTTCGAAAAGGCATCGACGCGCACTCGCATTTCCCTCGAGGTGGCAGTGAGCGAGCTCGGCGCACACCCGATCGTGTTGTCGAGCAACGGATCCCAGATTGGGCGCGGTGAACCGGTCGAAGACACGGCGCGCGTGTTGTCGCGGATGGTTCACGCCGTGACGTTGCGTACCTTCGCCGAAGACACCTTGGTAACCCTCGCCCGGTATTCGAGCGTCCCGGTGCTCAACGCACTCACGGACCAAGGGCACCCGATGCAGCTGCTGGCCGACCTGCAAACGGTGCGCGCGCAGTTCGGTAAACTCGAGGGGCTCAAGTACGCGTGGATCGGCGATGGCAACAACATGGCCAACTCGTGGATCGAGGCTGCAGGGCTGCTGCAACTCGAACTCGCCCTCGCCTGCCCCGAGGGCTACGATCCCGACGCCCGGATGATCGATCAGGCGCGGCAACGCGGCGGCCGAGTTTCGGTCGTTCGCGATCCGAAGCTCGCGTGCCAAGGGGCCCACGTCGTCAACACGGACGTCTTCGCCAGCATGGGGCAAGAGGCAGAAGCGGATGCGCGCCTGCGCGCGTTCGCAGGTTACCAGGTCGATGCCGGCCTCATGTCTCACACCGCGAGCAACGCCATCTTCCTGCACTGTCTCCCCGCTCACCGCGGTGAAGAAGTGAGCGGCGACGTGATCGAGGGCGCACAGAGCCGAGTGTGGGACCAAGCCGAAGCACGCTTGCACACTTCCAAGGCGATCCTGTGTTGGGCCCTCGATGTCCAACCCTGAACGCGCCCAGCCGAAGGCCACCGCTGGCCGCGACCGCAGCACGACGGGCGAGTTGACCGGAGTGTGTAGTCAGTGCGAGTGCGCGTTGGACCCGCTGCGGGCAGCGCGCGTCAAGATCTTGGACGACCGGTTTCATTATTTTTGCAGCGCGGTTTGTGCCACCGAATACGAGCCGCGAGAGCGTTCGACCCCGCACCCGTCCCCGACCCAAGAGGCACGTCGCAAGTCGGACCCGGCAGAGGCACGTCGCAAATCGGAGCCCGGTGAGGTCCGCCGCACGAGTGAGACCAACTTGGAGTTGCTCGCGGTGAATACGAACGCGGCCGAGGCGCCCGCCGGCCCAGCCGCGGAGTCACGCGTCGAGTCGACGATGCCCGCGCGCAGTGAGACGGCCTCGACACCGCCGCCCCGCCGTTCGGCTCCTGCAGCCACGCGCGCCTACCTCGGCGCGTCGAGCGGCTCAGCGGTGAGCAACGGCAATGTCCTGCTGCTCCAGGTGAGCGTTGCCGCGGCGACGCTGTGCATCCTCTTGTTGCTCGCCTTGGAGGGCCCGGTGACGAGCTGGCTGAGGTTGGGTCTTGCGGTCGTGGCTGGCCTGCTCCAAGCCGCGTATCTGTGGCTATCGGCGCGAGGTTCAAGCCTCCCCGAGGCGCGGACGAGCCCACTTCAATTCGTGCCCGCGGTGACTGGGCTTGTGACTGCCGGTGCCGCGGCGTACGGCCTACTCATCGACGATCGAGACCAAGGTTTGGTCAGCCTCGCCGGGACCCAGCAGCTCCTTTGGGGCCTCTCCCTGTTGTGGATCGCCACCTTCGAATCGCCGCTCGAGGCGGCGCGTCAGAACCTGCTGCCGGCACTCGATCGTGACGTGTTGCGTGTCACCGGCGAACAGACGTTGCCGACCAGCCCGGACAGCCTTCGCCCCGGTGAAGACATCGTGATCCACGCAGGCGAGCTGCTGCCCGTCGATGCGTCGATCGTCGCTGGCTCGGGTGAAGTGCACCCCTGGCTGAGCAGCGACTCGGTGCGTGAAGTCGGAGCCGGCGACCTGGTGTACGCGGGTGCGCGTCTGGTGAGCGGGCAAGTGCGAGCAGTGGTGCGCTGGACGGGGTACGATCGGCACTGGCTCAGGTTGACGCTCGATCCCAGCCGCCGTGCCGATCGACACGCGCCGTCCGTGCTGCTTGCGGACCGGTTGCTGACGCGCATCGCGCCGGCCGTCGTGTTGCTGGTCGCCGCAGTCAGCTGGAGCCAAGGTCGGGATTCGTTAACCATTCTCAGCTATGCCTTGGCAACCGCGGCCGTGCTCACGGGACCAGCATTGCCGAAACTGGTGCGACTCGAGGTGTTGCGGTCGGCGCTCGAGACGCTCAACCACGGCATCGTCGTCGCGAGCGCGGCCGTACTCGAGACGGCGGGGCGCGTCACCAGAGCCGTGTTTTGCGCGCGCGGCACGCTGCTGCTCGGCGAACCGCAGCTCTCTACCCTCGAACCTCTGGGTACGCTCTCGAACGACGAGAGCCTCGCGCTGGTGGCCGGAGCTGAACAGTCGTCGTCCCACCCGATCGCTAGTTCGGTGCTGCGCGCTGCGCGTGCTGCGTCGATCTTGCCCGACGCGGTTCGCAATCCGCGTTCCGAGCCGGGCTTGGGTGTGACGGCGTTGGCCTCGGATGGTCGCGCGCTCGTCGTCGGCAGCCGCGCTTTGATGTTGCGGGAGCGGCTGGCCTTCGCGCACGCGGCGCTGGGCGAGCCGTGGCCCGA
>CBINDO010000296.1:0-10314 GCA_966249405.1 uncultured bacterium
GCGAGAGCGACACCCGATCGAGGTTCACTGTTTCTGCTCGACACGCGCGATCATTTGCTGTGCGACGGTGGAGCTCCCGCATCGCACTTCGACGCAGAGAACACGCTGCTGCAGGCCGTACGGGGGGATGCGAAATCCTACACCCGGGACAGCGCCGCGGGTGAACTTCGCGGCGCTGTGGCGCACGCGAACTCCTTTCGCGTGATCGTCGAGCAGCCAATGGCCGTGTTGGCCGCACCCACGCGACTGCTCCGAGGTCAGGTGGCGCTGTGGTTGGCGGTCGGTGTTATCGCCGCGATCGTGAGCGGCTTCATCTTGGGACGCAGTATCCTGGTCCCGCTCGAACAACTCGCGCGAGCTGCGGCCAAGATCACGTCCGGGGTGTTTGGCGAGCGTGTCACGCCCAAAGAGTTCGACGCCGAGTTCGCGGCAGTCGCGACCTCGTTCAACACGATGTCTGCCGCCATCGCCGAGCGCGACGACGAGATCCGTTCCTGGAATCGCCAGTTGCAGGCCCGCATCGAAGAGAGAAGCCGGGAGCTCGAGGCCGCGCAGGACGCGTTGCTGAGCTCACGCAAGATGGCTGGCCTGTCGGTGACTACGGCTGGCGTCGCACACGAGCTGAACAACCCGTTGACGGGTGTCTTGGGTCTTGCGCAAGTGTTGGTCGCCCGCCTCCAGAAGCGCGGCGAACTCCAACAGAACCTGGAAATCCTGCATTCGATTGTCGGCGAGTCCAAGCGCATGCAGGCGTTGCTGGAACGCATGAAAGTCTTGAATGGAGAGCCCGAAGAGGGCACCTATCGCGACGTCAATTGCGGCAACCTGCTCGAAGGCGCTCTCGTGGTTCGAAAGAAGGACCTCGACGCAATCGGCGCCACCGTCACGAAAGAGTATGGCGACAAAGCGTCCCATGCGTGGGGCCATCTCGAGCGCCTGCACATGGTATTCGTCGAACTCGTCGAGAACGCCTTTCGTGCCATCCGAGAAGCGAAACCCCACGGCGCAGGTAAACTAGCATTGCGCATCACCTCCCCGGGCGAAGACTGGGTCGAAATTTGTGTGGAAGACAACGGCTCCGGCATCCCGCTCGGCGACCATGCCCGAGTGTTTGAACCATTTTTCACTACCAAACCCGGCGGCGTCGGCCAGGGCCTCGGTTTAGCGCAGGTCTATCGTATGGTGGAAGCGCACAGCGGCAAGGTTTGGATAGACCCCAACTTCACGGCGGGCTGCCGTGTCATCGTACGCTTACCGCGCGCACGCGTTGGAGCGCATCTGGTATGAGCAGCACGTCCCTCGATGTGACCCTGCTGCTCGCTCCGGAGGTCCGGTCGGTGCTGAAGAAGCACGGATTGACCGCGCAGATCAGCTTCACAACGCCTCAGGGCGAGCCGCCCACGCCCGAGCGACTGGCGCTGTTGCGCGAAGACCTCGTCGATGCTGATCGACGGTCGAGCCACTTGCACCAACTGGCAACGATCGGAGAGGTGAGCGCGGGCGTCTTGCACGAGGCACGCAACCTCCTCACCGGTGTCGTTGGGTTGAGTCTGGTGCGCACTCAAGACGAAACCCACTTGGAGTTGTTGCGCAACGAAGCCAATCGTTGCAGCAAGTTGCTCACCACTTTCCTCAACACCGCGAGCCGGGCTCCGAGCTCGCCGTCACCAGTTCAGCCTGCCGAGTTGTTCGAAGCCGTCGTTACGCTGCTGGGCTCCGAGGCCAAGACGCGTCGCTGCTCGCTCGCGGCCAAGCTGACCGACGATGTCCCGACGTTGCTCACGTACGGGCATGAACTCCAACAGGTTTTGCTGAATCTGACTCTAAACGC
Organism: uncultured bacterium; assembly: GCA_966249405.1. Classification (GTDB taxonomy): domain Bacteria; phylum Myxococcota_A; class Polyangia; order Polyangiales; family Polyangiaceae; genus SZUA-265. Next base: position 1,832 of record CBINDO010000296.1, read on the forward strand.
GCTCGAAGCGTCGCCAGAAGGCGGTGAGGTCCTGTTGTGGGCGACCCACGACGACAGTGAGTTGTCGTTGCACGTGAGCGACCAGGGCAGCGGGGTCCCAGACGACATGCTGGAGCGCATCTTCGAGCCATTCGTCTCGTCCAAGCCCCCCTCACGCGGTACCGGCTTGGGACTCTCGACGTCGCGCAAACTCGTCGAGTCGATGCGGGGACGTCTCACGGTCCAGAACCAAAACACTGGGGGTGCGCGCTTTACCGTTACGCTGCCGCGCAGCACACCTGCGCGCGTTGCCTTGGAAAAGCGAGGCAGCCAATGATGCGGCGCTGGGCTCTGGCGCTCGGCTGCGTCGGGCTCGCGATGGCTTTTGGCCTCGTGGTACAGCGGTCGTGGCTCGAGCCCGCGCCAGCGATGACCCCGTCCGCGGAGCTGCCCGCGAAGAACGCCGACACCGTCGAACCCATGCCACCACCCATCGCGCTCACCGCCCATGTCGCGGAGCTCGACGGCGTCGTCGAAGTGTACGATGGTCGCTCGGGCCGTTGGCGTAACGTCACCAAAGACGAAGAGATCTCGGACGACGCAGTACTGCGCACGATGCGCGGCCGCGCGAGCCTGCGCATCGGCGAGACGATTGACGTCGAGATCAGCCCCTTCTCGCAGTTTAGGCTCAAGGAGCTCACCAATCGCCTCTCGAAAGTACGACTCGAGCAAGGCTTGGTGACCGCCAACGTCGAACCGAGCGAGCAGTCCGAACTGGTGATGCAGGTGCTCGGCTCGGATGTCGAAGCTCACGCGCGAGACGGCGCATTTGCGGTCCTACGGAGCAGCGAGGGTCATGCAACGATCGCAGGTAAACGCGGCACCGTGACCGTCCAGTCTGCCGGCAGCTCGGTGGTCATCGAGCAAGGGCAACAGTCGGTAGTTGCGCCAGGTGAAGCGCCGACACCACCGACGTCGATCCCGGGCGAACTGCTGATCAAGATCACTCAGGGTCAGAACAAGAAGCTGCGCTTTCGTTCGACGCGCGTGGAGGGTCTCACCAGCCCGGGAGCAGTGGTCACGGTCAATGGTGTGGAAGCATCAGCCGCATCGGGACATTTTTCTGTGAACGTTCCACTCAACGAAGGCACCAACGCCATCACCGTGGTTAGCCGTGATGCGCTCGGCCGAGAAAAGAAGCAAGTCGTCAATGGCGTGGAGGTCGACACGAGTCCCCCAGCCGCCAAAGGCAGGGTCCAATGGTAAGCTCAATTAGAACACCCAATGCCTGGGTCGTGACGTCGGGTGCTGCCGCGTTGGGCCTGCTCGTGGCGAGCGGCGTCGCGCACGCCGACGTGGCGGGCGTCACGCCGGCACCGACTCCTGCCGAAGCAGCCAACGTCGTGCTCGCGGGCCCGGTCGAGATGCGTTTGACTCGTGAGACGAGCATCGACTTGACGACTACTCGTTCTGGGCCAGCGCGAGCGGAGCAGAGCGCGGAAGTTTTGCGATGGCGCACAAACGTCGGGACGCTCGAATCCCTTGGCCCTGAATCGCTGCGCTACTTGCCGGGGCCGAAACACTCCCCCCAGGTCGCGATCATCGCCGCCTACAGTGCACGCGACAAGGCACCAGTCGTGCACTTCGTGCAGCTCATAGGCAGCCCCACGATCGAGGTCAACTCGGAGCCCAACGTCAACGTGATGGTCGAGATTGCCGGCGCTTCGTTTGGTCCCCAACGCACCAACAGCGCAGGCGTCGCGCTGGTACCGGTGGAGGTGCCGCCTGGAGTCATCAACGCGACGACCGTGGCCACCGACAGTCACGGAAACGTGACCCGCGAGGATCTGCCGCTCGACCCACCACTTTATCCACGCGTCTTGACGTTGTGCGCAAACGGCGACGACGCCGTCTACGTGATCGAGGTGGACTCGCGAGGTCAGCCCGCGTCGGCACCTACCTTCAGACTCCAAGCCGATGCGCTGATCACCGAATCGCCGTCACTGGTGCAACCCGGCGTGTTTCGAATCGACGTACGCCCCGAAAGACCACCAACCAAAACCATCAGCACCGAGGTGCGCGCCGCCGTGGACGGTTTCACGAGTTCGTGCTCGCTCGAGCTCACCCCTCCCCCGCTAGCACTCCCGTACACGCTGGATGGGACCGTCGTGCCCCTAGAGCCGTCACACCCTTGGTTCGTCGGCGTCACGCTCGGATGGTTGACGAATGCCAATCGTGTATCTGGGCCGTGGGCAGGTTTGCGGGGCGCTTACGCGTTTGGTCGTACGCACCACGGGCTGCGCCTCGAGCTCGAAGCGGCGTACAGTCAGAGCAGCGTGGAGATGTTCACCACAGACAACCAGACACTCGATCTCGAGCTTCGCACTTGGCCGGTGTTCGTCAACGGGCGGTACATCCTCGACTGGGGTATCGTTCACCCGATGGCGTCCATCAGCTTGGGCGCCGCGATTTCTCGAGCCGAGGCGACTGGCTCGAACATCCTCACCAACGAGAACTTCGTCACCCCGTGGCTCGGCGGGGCGTTGGGCGGCATGTGGTGGCTGGGACGCCACGAGCTGGCCGCGGAAGTTGGCTACACGTACGCCAAACACGCCACGGGCTCGGTGCTCGGAAACGTCGGCGGACTACACCTCACGCTCGCGTACCACTACGGACTTTGAGCGCCGGTGTGTGCAACCGAGCGACGTCCGGTGTCGATGAAAGTGATCGGGGATCGGCTCACGAGTGACGGTATTCGTCTTCCAACGTCGTTCGTGACGCACCAGGCGCCGACGCTCCGACCTCGGTCGAGAGCATCGCCAGCGGCGGCTGGGACGCGACGCCCTTCGCCTCGTTCAACAAGCGCCGCACCTCACTGCGCAACATGCTGGTTTCGAAGGGTTTCAGGAGGAAGCTACGCCCTGGACCGTGGATCTGATGGTAACCCACTTGTCGCTCCGGATAGCCGCTGCAGAACAGGAATGGCAGCGGTGGCGGCTCGCCCAACGCACGACCGCTCATGACGGTAGTGAACAAGCCGAGCCCGTTGATCTTCGGCATCACAGAGTCGGAGATGACCAGGTTCACCTCGCCACGGTGTTTGGTCCACAGCTCGAGCGCAACCTCGCCGTCTTCGGCGCAAATCACACGGTAACCTTCCGCGCTCAGAATTCGGGACATCACCCGACGCAGCAGGGCGTCGTCCTCGACTAGCAGGATTGTCTCGTTCCCCTCCATGTGACCACCGCCTTCGGAGCCCCTCGCCCCTGGCATCGTCGTACCACGCACCCGACAGCCCGGCCAGGATTTGTTAGCGGCCCAACTAAACAGTCGGCACAACGACGCACCGGCTCCCACCTCCCCCGCGACAATTACCCGCGCAAGGTTAACGACACCAAAGCGCCGCACCGATGCCAGCCAGCATCACCGCTCCACCCAAAACTTCGCGCAGCTGCGGCAAGTCGCCCAGCAGCAGGAAACCCAACGTCAATGCAAACACCGGAGCGGTGAGCATGACGAGTGAGGTTTGTGCAGCCGCTACATGGCGGACGGAATGCATCAACAGCAAACGACTCATCACCGGGCCGCAGAGCGCCGCAATACCGACCCAAAACCAGAACCCGAGAGTAACGCTCCGGACCTGGCCGAGCACTCCGGGCCAGCATCCGAGTAGGGCTGCCGAGAGCCATAGCCGCCTCATGTTTACTCGTGCCAAATCCACGCGCGACGCGACGCGCCTCGCCAAGAGCTGCATCGCCGAAAAACACAGCGCGGCGAGCAGACCGTAGGCGACCGCTGGTCGTGCCGCGACGCCGGCGTCGATGCCGTTGAGAATGCACAAACCGACCAATGCCAAGAACGCGCCAAACCAAAACCCAGGGCTCGGCCTCTCGCCGAGTAGCCACCAACCAAGCACCCCAACGGCAAGCACCTCGGTGCGCATGACGACACTCACCGTCGCGGGGCCGAGTTCGGTCAACGCTGAAGCGCTGAACGTATTACCGGCCACCGCCAGGGCAGCGAGCGCCACCGCGGTTCCCCACTCCGCGCTAGGGGTCGAGCGTGCAACCGCCGTCGGATCCCTCGGTATCAGTTTGGCCGCTAGGAGCAAACTGCTCTCCAGCGCCGCGGCCAAGAGCAGGCCAAAGGCGACCATCGCTGGCTCGGCCACCAGACTCGCCTGCTTGTACGGAACGAGAAAGGCCGCGGCCCAGAATGCAGCGAAGGTCGCCAACCAATTGCCCTTGGCGTTGTGAGCCAGCGCTCCAAACCAGCGGCCAAGCAAGCTGCCCAACATCGAGAGGCCGCGGAATGTGCTCGCAATGGTGTTGTTTGTCTACCTTCTCGACGGCTCTGGGTGCGTTGCTGCACGGCAAGGGACAGTCGGGAGCAGCAACGCGCGCCCGAGCCCGCTCCTAACTTGCTTGCCCAGAGAGACCGTTCTAGGCTGCAGCCGTGCCTACCCCCGAAGCTCGCACTCAGAAATCCGCAAAAACCTTGGGCTTACTCGCCGACTGGTTCGATGAGCATTACCAAGAGACGATCCGTCAAACGGCTGAGGATGCGGTGCACCAACGGGGCGCCAATCTGCTCTCGTTCGCCGGTGGTATACCTGGGTCGCTAACCCGCAACAGCCACAAGCGTCATGCGGTGTTCGATCTGGCTCAGCCGGCCAACGTCGACGGCGCCATTTTGCTCGCCGGCACGATGGTCAACGAGCTCGGGACGTCTGGGTTGGAGAGTCTGCTCGAGAAGCTTCGGGGGCTGCCGTTGTGCTCGATCGGCGTCGAGCTCAAAGACGTACCGAGCATCGTCGTCGACAATCAGATGGGTATCGACCGAGCGCTGACTCACCTCGTGGAACACCACGGTTGCAAGCGCGTCGCGTTCATCCGTGGCCCTGCGAAGAACAAGGAGGCCGAGTCTAGGTTCGCGGCCTATCAGGAGGGCTTGGCCCGGTTGGAGTTGAAGAAGGATGCCGCCTTGGTCTTCCAGGGTGACTTCCTTTCGGCGTCCGGAGAAGCTGCCGTCGCCCATTGGCTCAAGACGAGAACCGTGCCCGACGCGATCATTGCCGCCAACGACGAGATGGCGTTGGGCGCGCTCGCGGCTTTGACCAACGCCGGGCTCAACGTGCCGACGGACGTGAAGCTCGTCGGTTTCGACGATCTCGAGCACAGTCGCCTTTCGACGCCGCCGATAACTACCGTTCGTCAGCCGATCAAGGATCTTGCCATCGCTGCCGTGCGTACCATCATGGACCAGCTCAACGGCCGCGACGTGCCGCAGTTGCAGATCCTACAGACTCAGCTCATCCTGCGCGAGTCTTGCGGGTGTTCCCTGCGCCTGAGCGCCAGCGGACAGAGCCAGTTTCCGGAACCCACGGGCGAAGCCAACGTCGACTTCGAAGCAGCGTTCGCGGCTCGACAGTGGTCGCTCCGCACCGAGATGGCGCGAGTCGCACGCGGTGAATTCCATAGCCTCGGCCCCTGGGAGGATGAGCTCATTCGCTCGTTCCAAGAGACGATCACCGGTGGGCAATCACGTTTCACCGAAGAGCTCTCTCGGCGAATCGCACAGGTGGCCAACGCGGGTGGCGAACTGTCGCGCTGGCACGACATCGTCACGGCGTTCCGGCGCGTGGCCGTCCCCAGCACCAACTCCGTACCAATTCTGCGAGAGCGGTGTGAAGACGTCTTGCACGAGGCCCGACTGATCGTCGCGCAGGCCGTGGAGCGAGCCGAGGCGCGCAAGCGTCTCACAGCCAGCCGTTATACGCGCGCCCTTCAAGAGGCGGGCTCCACGATCGCGAGCGCAGCCAGTGCCGAGGCCTTGGACCTCGCGCTACACGCATACTTGCCCCGACTCGGGATCGCGGCGTGGTACGTTTCGGCGTACTCGCCGGGCGTCAGTGTGGGTTCTCCGTTACCCCGTGACGGCTACCTATTGAGCGCCTCGGCCGACCTATCGACCTCGCAGACCCCAAAACCCAACGCCGAGAGTTCTCACCCTCCTTCATCGACGCCGACGCACCCGGTATTTCCGCTGAAGGACCTGGTCCCCCAAGGCGTCCGTTCGAACAAACGTCTGTTCCGACTTACCTTGGTCCCACTGTTCTTGCACGATCAGCAGTTGGGCTTCGCTCTACTCGACTCACACGGCGTCGAGGGAAGCGTCGTGGAGGCGCTGCGGGCATCGCTCAGCATCGCCCTGTATGGTTGCACGCTCCAGCGCCGCATCGGCGACGAGGGCGCTCGAGGTTGAGTGAGTTCGCAGACTCGACCGAGCCGCCCAAAGCAACACCGGAACCGAGCATCGGCCTTCTGACGTCCGACGAGCACAGCGGTGCGCTGTATCTCGTCGTGACGATCGTCATCGCTTTGTGGCAAGGCATGATCGGGGTGCTCGTCAAGTGGAGCACCTGGCCGCCGGTGACGATGGTCTGGGCACGGTGTGTCGTGACGGTGGCGGCGTTGTGGCTGTTCGCCAGGTTCTCCGGCTCGCGCGTCGCAAGATCGCACGTCGAGAGTCGAGACTGGACCAATGGTCGTCTCACCACGTGGGGTAGCGGAGCCCTGCTCGCCGCGCACTGGATAACTCTGTTTCTCGGCTATCGAGTCTGCAACGTGGGACCGGTCGTGGTCGCGTTGTTCACTTTCCCAGTGATGGCCGCGTTCGTCGAGCCGTGGTTCTTCGGTCACCGTCCACGGCTCCTCCAACTGCTCACGGCGTGTGTGGCCACGGCCGGAGTGGCGGCGATGCGGCTGTGGAACGACGGCGGACCGACGACCGCGGCCAACACCACGCTCGGGATCGTCCTGGGCTTGCTGTCGGCGGCGTTTTTCACGGCGCGCAGCATCATCGCCCGAAAGCTGCTCCGCCGCTCGAGCGCTCTCCAGATCATGCGAGAGCAGGCGATGGTAGTGGTGGTTCTGCTGCTGCCATCGGTCCTGCTGCTCGAGTCCTCCCATTGGGCCTGGCGAGAGCTGGTGCTGCTCGTCGTATTGGGCGCCGGGTTCACGGCGATTCCGCACACCTTGGGCGTTTGGTCGATGAAAAGGCTGACCGTCGCGACCTCGGGCGTCATCGGTTCGCTGCAAACGGTCTCGACGCTGCTCCTCGCCCAGCTGTTCATTGGTGAAACGGCGGAGTTGGGTGTTTGGGTCGGCGCTGGCGCCGTCATGCTCGCCGTCGGAGTCGAGAGCCTCGCGCACGCGCGCGAGCCCAAAACCTGAGCAAGGTCGCCGCGTAACGTTTGGCGAAGGCCCGGTCGAAGCCCAAGGCTGCGACGATTCGTCGCGCGGGCTCGTTACGCCCTGCCACGCGCTCGATCGGTCGGTCGTGTGTCGCTTCGAACCCGCGGTAACTCCACGGATTCCGCCCGACCCCAGTTCGTTGACACCGATCGCCACCCCTGGTACCGGGGCTGCCGTGTCGTCTGCCGCATCGTTCTCCGGGCCAACACAAAGCCTCGCCGGATGGGGTTTGTACCCCGCCGCGCCTTGCCACCTCGTTCAGCCGGAGTGGCCGAGCGAAGTCGCCAGGTTCGCGCAACGCGGCCCGAGCGTGCCCCGGGGCCTAGGGCGCAGCTATGGGGACCCCGCCGTCAATCGCAATGGCCAGGTGATAAGCGTCGTGAAGATGGATCGCTACCTCGGCTGGGACGCGGACACCGGCACGTTGACGTGCGAAGCCGGCGTTAGCTTAGAGCAAATCATCAAGGATTTCACGCCACTGGGGTGGTTTCCGGCGATCACGCCGGGCACCAAGTACGTCACGATTGGCGGCTGTATCGCCAACGACATTCACGGCAAGGCGCACCACGCGCAAGGCTCGTTCGTCACCTGCGTCGATTCGATGCGAGTCCTGCTCGCCAACGGCGAGGTCGTCACGGCTAGCCGAGAGGAAAACTCGGACCTGTTCTGGGGGCTGTTCGGGAGCGTGGGCCTGCTCGGAGTCGTGCTGGATGCGACGATTCGTCTGCGCAAGATCGAGAGCAGCTACTTCCGACAGAAGGCGGTGGTCGTCAAAGACTTGAAGCACATGCTCGACGTGCTCGACGAGTACAACTCGGTCTACCCCTACTCCGTCGCGTATGCGGACCCAATCGCGACGGGCTCCAAGTTGGGCCAAGGGGTAATTTCGTTTGGCGAACACGCGAAGCCGTCCGAGCTGCCAAGCAAGCTGGCCAAGAATCCGTTGGCGCTCGGCGGGCCCCAGCGGCTGGTCGTGCCGTTCATGTTGCCCACCTTCACTTTGAACTGGCTCACGCGTCGCATCGTGAACTTCGCGGCCAAAGCGTCGCTGGCCTACAAGGGCGAGTTCGGGCACTACCAAGGTTTTTTCTATCCGCTCGACGCGATCGGTCACTGGAATCGCGGCTATGGCAAACGCGGCTTCACCCAGTATCAATACGTGATCCCTCTCGAAGACGGCTATCGTCGCATGCGCGAGATCTTCGAGACCATCGTTTCGTCGGGTAACATGCCATTCCTGAACGTGCT
>CBINDO010000297.1:0-10311 GCA_966249405.1 uncultured bacterium
ACCCGGCTGTCGAAGCTCAGTTTCACCGGAGCGCGTTCCTTGGGTCAGATCCCAGGTCGCTCCGCGGTCGTAGCGTTCTCAGTGCCGCAAGTGTACGAGCTCGCCGAGCGCTTGCGCGTCAGAAAGGGCGGCGTGGCGGTCGTGTTGGGGGCGCTCTCGCCGAAGACCCGCAACGCTCAGGTGGGGATGTACCAGGCCGGAGAGGTGGACCACGTGGTGGCGACCGACGCGATTGGGATGGGTCTGAACATGTCGATTTCCCACGTAGCGCTCGCGTCCTTGCACAAGTTCGATGGCCGCAACCAACGTACGTTGTCGGCGGCGGAGCTGGCTCAGATTTCGGGCCGCGCCGGGCGCTCGATTCACGACGGCACGTTTGGAACGGTCGAGCCGACCTGGCTCGACCCCACCGTCGCACACGAGATTGAGAACCACCTCTTTCCCCAGCTCAAGCAGGTGGTGTGGCGAAACAGCGACCTCGACTACACTTCCCTCGAGGCCCTACTGGTGTCTTTGCAGGCTCCGCCACCCCACGGCCGGCTGCGTTTGGTGAGCCATGCCCCGGACTCCGCGGCGCTGGGTGAAATCGTCTCACGACCGGAAGCCAAGCCGTTCATCCGCAGCGAAGAAGCGGTGCGACTGTTGTGGGACGTTTGCCAGATCCCCGATTACCGACAACTCAGCCCCGATCTGCATGCCGATCTGCTGTTCGCCATTTTCGAGCAAGTCGCCAAGAACGGCGGTCACCTGGACGACGATTGGATGCGCGAACGGCTCTCGAACTTGAATCGAACGACCGGTGACATCGATACGCTCGTCGCGCGGATCGCGTTCGTGCGGACTTGGACTTACGTCAGCCAGCGTCATCATTGGGTAAAGAACGCGGGGTACTGGCAGGAGCAAACGCGTGCACTGGAAGACGCGCTCAGCGATGCCCTCCACGATCGGCTGATCGCCAGATTTGTCTCACGAAGACGCGCGTCGAGCTCGGCCAAGCCGGCGAGCCCGCGCGCCCGCAACGCCACGCCGAAGCGGGACGACGTTCCGGTGCACGGCGAAGACGAACACGACACACACCACCCGTTCGCGGCACTGCTCCAGCTACGCGCGCAGTTGGTGCCCAAGAGCACCTCGACGACGACGTCGACTGAGCCCTACACCTGGGAACTCGGAACAACCGGCGAACTCCTTCGTAGCGGCACCAGCGTGGCTCGACTCGTCGCAGGTCTCGCCGTGGATAGGCCGGGGCTCCAAATCGTCACGAGCGATTCTGGCAACGCTCGGATGGCATTGCACCAAGAGGCTCAGCGGGCGCTGAAACTTCACTTGGCGGCACTGACCGTGGGCTTGGAAGAAGAGCCTGGCGACAGCGCTGCCGCGCGCGGCGTGCTCTATCAACTGCGTAGCGGCCTTGGCGCCGTAGATAAGCGTTCCATCGCACCGCTCCTCGACGAAATGACACCGCGGGAGGTCGAGCGCCTGGCGAGAGCAGGCGTGGTGTTTGGACGTCTTTCGGTTTACGTCCGGCGTCTTCTCAAGCCACGAGCGCTCGAGCAGCGTCTCGCGCTCACGCGGACTTTCTTCGGCAGTGAAACGTTGCCTTCGCTCGACGGCCTCGGAAACGTGTCACTGCCACCGCGCGCAAGTTCTCGAGAGGCAGCGGTGGCATTGTGCCTCGGCTACGTGAGTACACGTCAAATGTGGATTCGCTGCGACATCGCCGAACGCGTCGTGCAGCGGAGTGAAGGCGACGTGAGCGGGGCAATCTCGTCGCTCGGGTGCAAGAAGGAGATAGCGCTGCGCGTCATCGATGAGTTGCGTCAGCGCGGCGGGTTACCTTCGCTTCCGGAGTTTGTTCAATCACGCAACGCGTCAAGTTCCGGAGCGAAACCGAGGCGTAGTGGCTTCCGCCGCCAGCGGCATTCAAAGAAAGTGAAACACGTACAGGAAAGTACCGCGACGTCGCAGAAATAAACACCGTAGGCACGGCGCACCTTCAGTATGCACTTGCCGCTCGCACCGTGTGGGATGTATCGTTGCGGGCTAGCACCCCAGGGCTGCTCACCAGCAGCGAGACGAAGGAGAGGCCATGGACAAGGGCGCAGCAAAGATGAACGGGACGTCGCAAGCTACCGGCGCGATGAACGGCACCAGTCAGGCGAACGCTGGCGGCGTCGTGAATTCCGGAAACGCAGCCACGAGTTCGAAAACGATCGAGGGTGCGAAACTACCGCGCATCCCGACCGCGCCGCGCGGCGACAAGTTCGGCGCAGCCTCGAAACAAGGTGTCGTAGCGCAAAACACACGGCCCAAAGCGCCGCCTCCTCCCAGCAGCCGACGCGAATTGCCGGCTCCCACACCGCTCGTGTTGCCCTCTCGTTTGCAGGGGGTCGGTTCGTCGACCGCCGCGCGCGGCCAAAAGGCGACGCCCGCTCCGACCCGCGTCGCCAAGAATCAGGGCGTGAGCCAAAGCGTTGCCAAGAGCCAAAGCGCCGCCCGGCAGACGCTTGCGTTGAAAAAAGCGCCGCCCCCTCCCTCGAGCCGACGCAACCAGAGCGCGTCCAGTCCCGTACCTTCCACAGCGGCTCCAAAACCCAAGCAGTCTCACCAGCGCACTCGTCAGGGGTCGGCACGGGTCGAATCGGTCCCAAGCAAAAACAGCCACGATGTCGCTCGTCAGGCCGACGCTCAGTGGGCAGCCCACCTGGACCAGCCGCGAGATCTTGGTCGAGTTGCAGACTACCGCGTGCCCGAAGAGCCACCGCAACTGCCCGACAATCTACCGTTGCTCAACCTGGAGGGGGAGATCTCTGCGTTGCGTCCGCGCCCCTCCGAAATTCCGCCGGCACCTCCGGGCATCGAGCACTCGGAAGCCGCACGGCACGCGCACCAGGATGCCGAGACAGAGGGTTTGGCCAGCCCGAAGCGCGCGCACGGGGCGTACCGTCGCAAAACGCCCAGCGACCTTTCGTTGCTCTATCAAGCCATGCCTTCTCCCGACCGCAGTGTCGGCTTGAGCAGCGTGCGCACCTCGAATTCGCCTCGCTCCCGCGGTTACGTACCCAAGGCACCACACGAGTTTCTCCCTCCACCGCCACCGCCGAACAAGCGCGGCGCGGCCAAGTCTTTTTCTGGGGAGGAGGATGACGAAGCTCCGACCCAGGCTCGGCGCCCGGCGATTCATCCCTACGAGGTAACACCTCCCCCACCGGAAATGGTGATGCCGTCATCACGCCGTGATTCCACTCCGGTGCCAGGCCCAGCATCGATGATCGTGCCTGCGACCAGCCGCGCCGTGTCCCCAATTCCCCCGCCCACCGCGATGGTCGGTGCTGGCCGATTGCCAGCACCTCCTCCGCTCCCGACGGGCTTGCACGCCGAAACGACGTGGGAAGACCGCGAATGGACCGATTCGAGGCACTTGGAGGCGATTCAGCTGGATGCCGTATCGCCCGTCCCCCTCGTCAACCCAACGCCAGTGCCGACAGCCTACGAAGCACGGCCGGCGCCCGTGTCTCACGGGGCTACGGACTCGGTCAGGCCGACGGCGCTCACTGTGCCAGCACCGGCCCGCGCGCGGTTCCCGACGTTCGGCTTGCCCCCGGGCTGGGTCCCGGTAGCGGGGGCCTCCGTCCTGGGTGCAGCGATCTCCGCCGGCGCTTTCATCCTGCCCGACCGGGGCCAGCTGCTCATAGACGTCAGCAACCAGAGCTGGACTTCGTTGCGCGATGCTCAGGTGTATGTAAACGACGAGCTGGTCTGTACGCAGAGCCCGTGCGCCGTCAAGGTCGATGCAGCCCCGCAGCGCGTGCGTGTAACCGCCCCGGGTTACCAACCGAGCGGAGAAGATTCGGTCATCGTGTCCGAGGGCTCCGTCACCCTCCACAAGGTGCAACTCGGGGCCAGCGCGGACACTGGCATCGAGATCCAGACTTCCGTTCCGAACCTCCAGTTGTACGTCGATGGGCGTAGGATCGGAAGTCTCCCGCGCAAGGTAATGGGGCTCCCTCCAGGTGAACACACGCTCGTGGTTAGCGGCGGCGACAGCTTCACGACAGAAGAGCGGCGCATTCAGCTCGAGCCCAACCAGACACTCGTCATCAACGACCTCCAGCCCAAACTCAAGTCTGGGACCCTCGAGTTGCGTGCGGGAGACAACGCGAACGGTGCACGTGTGACCCTCGACGGCGCTCAAATCTCGCTGCCGTTCAAGGCGACGTTAGAGCCGGGGCGCCGTTATGCGCTCCACGCAGAACGCGAGGGTTACGCGCCCTTCGAGCAGAGCATTCAGGTGGATCCTGCCAATCCGGTGCTCAATGTGGCGCTGGACTTGAGCCCGCTCGCCTCAGAAGAGTCGTCGGAGACGCAGTCTGCCGAACCGGCCTCACGCTGGAGCCGAAGTCGCTGGCGCTGGCAGGCGGGACAACAGTCGACCCCCGATACCGAAGCGAGCAGCGTCGCGTCGCGTGCGCCCACCGAGACGAAGGAGCCGGCCCACGCGGACGATGGCGGCAGCCTGGGCGACTCGGCCTTGGGGGCGGCGATGCGACAGAGCGTCGGTCTGCCTGCAGCCGAGAAGACGGAAAAATCGGAAGCGAAGTCGGGTGGCAGCGGCTCGATCAACATCGTCACGAGTCCGTCGGCCGTCATCCTGCTCGACGGCAAGCCCGTCGGGAAAACCCCGAAGCGGTTGACCGTGAGTGCCGGCAAACACTCGCTGGTACTCATCCACCCCAACGGACGCAAACGCGCCTCGATCAGCGTGGAGCCAGGCGCGAACAAGACGATCAAGGCATCGTTTTAATCGCCGCAAGTCGGGAACGTTCGGGCGAAGTTCGGGTGCGCGTGCCGGCGCGCTCTAAGAGCGCGCCAATCGGGCGGAGCCGGTTACGCGAGACGTGACCGGCGCCTTTTACTTCCCAACCACGTGCAGACCGCACTCGCGTTGCGTCGCGGCTTCCCACCACCAGCGCCCCGCCCGCTCGTGTTCGGCAGGCAACGTCGCGCGCGTGCAGGGCTCGCAGCCAATCGAGACGAAGCCGCGTTGGTGCAGTGCGTTGAACGGCACCTGATTGTCCCTGATGTACTGCCACACCTGAGTGCTGCTCCAGTTGGCGAGGGGGTTGAACTTCACGAGCGGCTGGTCGGCGGCACGGTCGCCGCCCTGGGCCAAGTCTGCCTGCACGACCGCGAGGTCGACGCGGGTGACGCTCTGGTCTTTGCGTTGCCCAGTCGCCCACGCTTCCAGGCTTCTCAGGGCACGACGAAGGGGCTCGATCTTGCGGATCCCGCAGCACTCTTGGTGGCCGTCTTGAAGGAAGCTGAACAGCCCCTTCTCACGCACGAACGGCTCGAGCCGCTCAGGGCTGGGAGAGAACATTTCGACTTCGAGTCCGTAGTGTTGTCTCACCCGCTCGATGAACGCGTAGGTTTCCGAGTGCAGCCGTCCAGTATCGAGGCAGAAAACGCGGAACGGCATGCCCAACTTCTGGGCCATGTCTATCAATACCACGTCCTCTGCGCCGCTGAAGGCGATGCCCAAGCGGGCCCCAAAACGCTCGACCCCGAGCGCCAAGATCCTTTCTGGAGACGCGTGATCGAGTTCGATGGCGAGGATGCGCAGCGCTTCGGGGTCGATGCGCTCGAGCCTGGGAGCCTCCACGCGAACGGGTTGTTCGCCCGCTAGCCACTTCGTGAACGTCGTGACGTTGCTGTGAACGATCGGGTCCCCCGCGTCCGGGTACGCCACGAAAAACGGCGCAACCTCGACGCGGTATTCACGGGCCAGCACCGCACCCGGGGAGTTCGCGTCGTTCTCGTCTGCCCACACGACGTCGTCGATCCGATTGAGCAGACCTCTTCGCGTCAGCATCTCCTCTGCCTGGATGCACTTCTTGCACGGCTGCCCGTCGGTGAGCCGCTTCTTTACCATCGTGATGCGCATGGGGACTGTCCTCGTCTGGCTCGCCCCCGTCACGCCGCCGATTAGGGCCACGAAACTCGGAGGGAACACCGCCTGTAGCTGGAGCACGGCCGCAACACAACATCGATTTCCCACCCAGCCGATCAACAAAGTAGGGAATAGGTCGTCAGCGAGTTCCTGACTCGCTGGCCGGGCCGGCAGCGCATCTGGCGGGCTCACTGCGGGCCACAAAGCCGATCGGCGGTTGCGACATCCAGACACGCGGCAGAGCGCGACTGGGCGCGGACGCCCGTACCCACCTTGGAGTATAGGCCTGCCATGAAACGATTCCTTCGCTTGGGTTCGACCCTCCCCCTGTTGCTGGCGGCGGTCGCCGCGTGCCAACCGAGTCGCAGCGCGGAGTTACCGGAGACGCCACGCTCGGCGTTGCCGATCACACGCGTCGTCCTCTATCAAAATGGCGTCGGCTACTTCGAACGCGAAGGGACGCTCGAGGGTAATCGTCTCACGCTGCAGGTTCGCCCGTCGCAAATCAACGACTTGCTCAAGTCGCTCACCATCGTCGACCGCAGCAGCGGACGCGCCCTGAGTGTCTCACTACCGCTCGAGAAGAGCGCCGATCAAGCCCTCTCCGAGCTACCCGAACAGGTTCGCCACGCTTCGGGCCTGCTGGAGTTGCTCACGGTTTTCCGCGGCGCGCGCGTCGAGGTGAGTGGCGGTTTCGGAACCGTGGAGGGGCGCGTGATCGGTCTCGAGAACATCCCCGACCGTGTGCCGAGCGAAGACGAGCCGGTAGCGCCCCGCTGGAGATTGACCCTGTCCGAGGCCGACGGGGAGCTCCGCGTGCTGCCGCTCGACGAAGTTCATTCGCTCACGATCCTGGACCAAGCCTTGGCCGTTGGGCTCGACCGCAGTCTGGACGTCTCCCTGAAGGAAGGCGACTGGAAGCCCGTGTCAATCACAGTTCGCTTCACCGGCGAAGACGAACACCCGCTGAAGGCAAGCTACGTCGTCGAGATGCCGCGCTGGAAGCCGGCCTACCGCGTCGTTTTGAGCGACGACAAGCCGCTGCTGCAAGGCTGGGCGGTCGTCGACAACGTCTCGGGCGAGGACTGGACCAACGTCAAGTTGAGCTTGGTTGCTGGCACGCCGGTTTCATTTATTTATGACCTACACTCCTCCCAGTTCGTCCAACGAACGGACCTTTCGCCGCAACGTGTGACCGCGGCGCCGCCTCCACCGATCGAGGCCGGAGGCAGCGCGGACATGGCAGCCGAAGCGGACGAGGCGATGGCGGAAGAAGCCTCCGCGGCGAGTTACGAATACATGGCGGATGGCGAAGCCGTCCCAGCGCCCAGCCCGACGCGAGCGGCCATGAAGTCGCGCCGTGGCGGAGTGGCCATGCCCGCGGCAGCCCCGATGCCGAAGATGGACGCGCAGCTTCAGTCTCAGTTCGTCGCGCAAACCCAAACCGAGCAAGTGGGCTCGTTGTTCCGTTACGACTTGCAGTCACCCGTAAACGTCCCCGACCGCACCTCCACGTTGGTAAACATCATCAATCAACGGGTGAGCGCGGCCGAAGTCGCGATGTTCCGCCCCGACTACCCGGAGGGCCCGCTGCCGACGCATCCGTATCGCGCCGTACGTCTCACCAACGACACGCCTTTCACGCTCGAGCAGGGTCCAGTGACCATCTACTCCGAGGGTACCTTCGTTGGTGAAGGCTTCTTGGAGCGCGTCGAACCCAAGGCCACCCACTTCGTGGGGTTTTCTCTGGATTCGAAGGTGTCGCTCAACAGTGACTCGAATGTCACCGATGCAGAGTCGCGCCTGGTGCGGATCTCGGGCGGAGTGTTTACCTTGGAGGTACAGAACCGCGAGATGGTCGAACACACGTTCCGAAACCTCCACGCCGAGGCGATCACCGCCTTCGTCAAGTTGAGTCGCCGTCCAGGGTGGCAGCTCGCGTCGCGACCAGCCGGCATCGTGGAGACACCGGAGGCGCTGTGGGTTCCCGCAGAGGTTCCGCCGAACGGCAGCGCAACACTGAAGTTGACCTGGGAACAAAAGGCGGAGCGGACGACCAGCGTGGACACGGATATGGATGCAGAACGCCTCGTGCTCACCTTGCACAACACGCAGTTGCCGCCTCAGATCGCAGCCGCGTTGCAGCAGGTACTGACGGTCAAAATCGAGGCCGACCAAGTCGATCGCGACATCGCGCACCAGAACGAGCTCAAAGCGTCGCTGGAATCGGATCAGGAGCGCGTGCGCGAGAACCTGGACACGCTGCGCAAGACCAAAGGCAACGCGCAACTCCAACAAACGCTGGCGCAAAAGCTCTCGAAACTGGAGAACGAGCTCGGAGTCGTGTCGGGCAAGCTGGTCGAGTTGATCGAAAAGCGGGCCGAACTGTCGAAGCGCATCACGGACATGATCCGCAAACTCGAGTTCTGACGTCTTGAACTGGCGAGACAAAACTGAAAGATTCGCCCCCCGCAACCAGGGCAAAGACGATTATGGCACACGAGCTGGCAGGCAAACTCCCTCCCTCTTCCCTCCTCATTGATGTGGCGGCCTTGGAAAGGGCCTACTTCGAGCCGGTGGACGTCTCGAACTCGGCCGAGAAGGTCGCGTTCGGCACGAGCGGCCACCGCGGCTCAGCCCTCCAACGTTCCTTCAACGAGGCTCACATCTTGGCGATTACGCAGGCGACCTGTGAGTACCGAGCGGCGCAGAACATCACCGGCCCGCTTTTTCTCGGCAAGGACAGCCATGCGTTGTCACCACTTGCGGAGCGCACCGCTCTGGAAGTGCTGGCCGCAAACGGCGTCGAGACGGTGATCCAGGGCGGCGCGGGGCTCAGTCCCACGCCTGCCATCTCCCGCGCCATTCTCGCGCACAACGCCGACGCCAAGGCGCGGCGCGCCGATGGCCTGATCATCACGCCGTCGCACAACCCGCCGGCGGACGGTGGCATCAAGTACAACCCGCCGCAAGGTGGCCCGGCCGATACGGACATCACGGGTTGGGTGGAGAAACGTGCGAACGAGCTGCTTGCTTCGGGCAACGCCGGGGTCAAACGGATCGACTTCGCCCGCGCCCGGGCTGCCAGCACGACCCACGAGAGTGACTTGATCACTCCATACGTGACCGCGCTCGACCGCGTGATCGACATGGCGGCGATCCAAAACGCCAAAATCCACGCCGCGGTCGACCCGCTCGGCGGTACGGCGTTACCCTACTGGGAGCAGATCGCCGACTACTGGAAGCTCGACCTCACGATCGTCAATCGCCGCATCGACCCGCGGTTCGATTTCATGACCGTCGACCACGACGGCAAGATCCGTATGGATTGCTCGAGTCCCTACGCGATGGCCTCACTCGTCGCGCTCAAGGACAAATACGCCCTGGCGTTCGGCAACGACGCGGACGCCGACCGTCACGGCATCGTCGCGCCGTCGGTCGGGCTGCTCAACCCGAATCACTACCTGGCCGTCGCGATCGAGTTCTTGGTGAAACACCGCCCACAGTGGAAAAACTCGGTGTCGATCGGCAAGACGCTAGTGTCGAGCGCGATCATCGACCGCGTCGTGGCGTCCCTGGGCCGCACGCTCTACGAGGTGCCGGTCGGCTTCAAGTGGTTCTCGGGCGGCTTGTTCGACGGCAGCCTGTGTTTTGGCGGCGAAGAGAGCGCCGGCGCCAGCTTTCTGTGTCATGACGGGAGCGCGTGGTGCACGGACAAGGACGGGCTGATCTTGTGCTTGCTCGGCATGGAGATGCTCGCCAAGACCGGCAACGACCCGGGTGTCCTCTACCAGCAGCTCGAAGCCCGCTTCGGAAAACCAGTATACAAGCGCATCGACGCGGTCGCCAACGCCAGCCAAAAATCGAAGCTCAAGTCACTCAAGCCCACGGACATCACGTCGACCACGTTGGCCGGTGAGACGATCGAAAAAGTCGTGAGCAACGCGCCGGGCAACAACGCCGCGCTCGGCGGCATCAAGGTCATGACGAAAAACGCGTGGTTCGCGGCGCGCCCCTCGGGCACGGAAGACCTCTACAAGATCTACGCCGAGAGCTTCCTCGGTGAGACGCACCTCAACGAGGTCCTGCAGCAAGCGCAAAAGGTCGTCGATCAAGCCCTGGTTTGATGAGTGACATCCCCCAGAGTCGGCGCTCTGGGGGTAGGGCCTCAGCTCCTCACGGACACTGACGGCTCCCGCCCACCGCGCTAAGGTTGTGGGAGGGAGCCGCAGCGCGTCGCTCGAGAGCTGGGCCCAACCAAAGCCCGTAAGACCCTCTCAGCTGTCCGCGCGCACCTACCAAGCTCAAGGTTCGGCTGAGTCGGCCTCGCAGCGATTCGAGCCCCCCCACGGGTAAGGGCG
>CBINDO010000298.1:0-10285 GCA_966249405.1 uncultured bacterium
GAGACAACCGTGGACGTCGCGCGCGTACCACGTCGTCGGCGCTCTTGCACAAGGCGTTTTCGATGTCGGAAGGTTCCGGGTTCGAGTGACTGACACGGACGATGACCGTCGCGGCGATCTCTTCACTCACTTCGTTCGACAACTGCAGGTCAGGGTAAGCTTGCCGCAGATACGTGGCGACGTTGCTGAGATACTCGTCGAAGTGAGCCTCCAAATGCTCCCGCACTGCTCGTCGCGCTGCCACACTGTCTGCCGCCATGAAGTTCTCCTGACGACGGCCTACGGCCACCCTCGCGCTCCTCTATACCCACCGTTCAGCCGAGGTCCCAGCAATCGGCCGGTGTCGAGGCGACTGACCGCGTCGCGTGCGCTCCGAGGCCGCATGGTCGCGCCTCGGCGTCAATGGTTTGGCGCCCGCGCGTGGTGCGCGCCGGCGCCGCCCACCTGCGTCAAACCCCTTTCCAGGTGGGGGCCCTTCGATTAACTCGAAAAATACCGTGCCGTCTCGGAACCACCTTTTCGCCACATTCCGCTACCTGTTGCCGCTCTCGCTTCTCACCTCGGTAGGCGCGATAGCGTGTTTGCGCGAACCCCTCGAGTCGCGACGCTCCAAGCCAAGCCCAGCGGCGACGACTTCCGAAGCTGCTGCAGCCGAGCCTCGAGGTGTGCTGCTCACGGGCAGCTTCGAGCAAGTGGCGAAGCAGGCGTCTGGAACGGTCGCGCTGGAACACAACGGCGAAGCCTACGAGCTCGTCCTGCGCAACGTCGCGTTGAACGACGTGGGGCCGGTTCACGTGTACTTCGTCGGATTGCCTGAAGTTCGCTCCAGCATCGACCTCGATCGCGTGGATGCCAAATACGATTTCGGTCCCCTCGAAGAAACGGGCTCGGGTACGTACGTGCCCGAACACCGCGTGAAGCTTCCCAGTAAACCCAAAGCCGAGCTCCGCTCCGTGGCGTTGATCAATCCCCGTTTTGGCGTCGTGCTGGCGTCGAGTTCGCTGCGCCAGCCGCGCTGAAACGCGGTCTCTCCGTGCACTCCCAACAGCAACACATGCGCCCGGTCACTCGAGCATCGCTGCGCCTCTCGCTCCATGTCGGTCTGGTTGGCCTCGCTCTGGCGACCGCGTGCGCGGACCGCCCGGCGAAGATGC
Source organism: uncultured bacterium (assembly GCA_966249405.1). GTDB lineage: Bacteria > Myxococcota_A > Polyangia > Polyangiales > Polyangiaceae > SZUA-265. The sequence continues at coordinate 1,155 of CBINDO010000298.1, forward strand.
CCGAGTCGGAGCGTTCCGCAACGCCGTCTACGTCACCAGCCGTGAGCGCCTCTTCCAGCGCCCTTTCCACGAACGGTGGGGCAGACCCTGCGGCGGGGCCCGTCGCGACTACATCGGACGTCGTCGACGCCGTGCCCGCGGTGGGCCCCGAAGATCTCGCCCCGCTGTTCGGCAAGAGCGCACCGACGTCGTTCGTCGCCGCCGCACCGGGCGGGCACTGGGCCGTCCTTTGCGAAGCCAGCGCGGACACCAACGGCGACGGCAAGCTCCAGGTTCGTCTCACCCAACACGGCGAGTTCGAGGGTGACTCGCTGCAACAGGTCCTCTACTCCAACGGCACGCGCACGCCGGTCGAAGAGTTTGCCGGCGCCGATCCCAGCGGCCGTTATCTAGCGTTCGTGAGCGGTGGTCAGCTCAATCTACTCGACACCGCGACGGACGAGCGCGTTACGTTGCCGGGCGCCGACGTGCGAGCCACTCGCGCGTCATTCCAACCGCTACGTTCGGTCTCGTTCAGCGACGACGGTCGGCGTCTCGCTTACCTGCGGGGCACCACGACGTCGATGTTGGTGATCCGTGATTTGTCTCGGCAGACCGAGGCCATGATCGCGCTCGCGGGCAGTCCGACGTACCGGATCCGGTTTGCACCAGGTGGACGTTACGTCGAGGTCGAGACTCCGGTGCGCGACACCAACAAGAATGGCCGTATGGATTGGCTCTCGCCGCAACGCAAGGGGCCCGCGCCCTGCCCGAGTCCAATTCCGACGTACAACGTTTGGCAGTTTCCTGGAGACGAGCCCGACATCAGCCTGTTCGACGTGGAGACGGGCAAACTGAGTATTCCCGAAGGGTACGTGTTGTCCGGAGGCAGCTTTGTGGTTCGCCGCACGGAAGATCTGCGGCTACTCGAAGAACAACCGGGCAAACCGACGCTCGCCGTGAGTTCCAAGGAGTGCAACGCCCGCGTCTTGCACCTCGATCCGGCGAGCGGCGCGATCTTGTTCGGCTGCAGCAGCGCGTGGGGCCAACGCCGCCAGATGTACCTGCGCACCGCTGACGCGCGGGTGGAGCTCGGCTTCGACCTAGCTGCCTACGAGTTGGACACGGCCCTCCCGACGCGGGAGCCCACCGTTCCTCTGTATCCCGGAAACCAGACGTTGTTGCTCAACGTGAGGACACGCGAGCGGTGGCCTCTGTTGGATGGGACGCAAGTGGTCGCGGTGTCCGGAACCACCGCGCTACTCGAGCGCGAGCTGCAGTTGACGGTGGTAAAACTCAATCCTGACGCCTCCACCACACCTCTGACCGGTCCAGTGGAACGCCCGCCCTTCTCCGGCGTCTTGCGTCGCGGAACTCTGGCGAGCGTTGGCCCTCACGTTTTCGATTTGGCCAAGGGCAGCTACCTCGGACGCTACGCCGTCGACGCTACGCCGCTCGCGTTGTCTCGCGGCGGTGAGGGCCTGTTTCCAGTCAGGGCGGCGACGCCGGTAGAGCTCGCGACCGGGCCGTTGCTTTGGCACGCGCCATCGAAACCTTCCCCCAATCGCCGCAAGTAGAGGTCATCGTGGGTGACGTCGTCAATTTGAACAAGTACCGAAAGAAGAAGGCGAAACTCGAGCGCCAGCGGCGCGCAGAGACCAATCGACGTCTGCACGGCCGCACCAAGGCGGAGCGGGCGCGCGACGAACTGCAGAAGCGCTTGTTGGACGCCAAACTAGATGGTGCTCACTTGGAGCGCAGACCGGAGACCGAACGCGACGAGGAGAGCTGATCTGGTCAGCTCAACTCGCATAGTCCCGCGCCCCAAACGCGCCCAGTGAGCCTTGCCACGCGCGCGGGTTTGGCTTTAGTTATGGCGCCGGAGTTTCATGCCGCCCTCTCACGCACAACGCTCCAACGTCCCTGCGCACTACTGGGCGGAGGCGGCTCCGGAATTGCTTCGGCAACTCGCGACGGGCGAACGAGGGCTCACGAGCGACGCGGCCCAGCGAAAGCTCCAAGAACATGGCCGCAACGAGCTGGTCGAGCACAGCGACACTTCGCGCCTCGTCGTGTTGTGGAACCAATTGCGCAATCCGTTGCTGCTGCTACTCCTGTTTGCGGCAGTGATCTCGGCCGGCTCCGGCGAGTGGACCGACGCGGCGATCGTCAGCACGATCGTGTGCGTGACCGTCGGCATCGGATACCGGCGTGAATACGACGCGTCGCGCGCGGTGTCGTTGCTCGCGGCGCAGATCAGAACTCAGGCCAGGGTATTGCGCGACGGCGTCGAGCAGCGATTGCCCGTCGAGGAGCTCGTCCCCGGCGACGTGATCCTACTGGCAGCCGGCAGCATCGTGCCGGCAGACTGCGTCGTGCTCGACGCCACCGACTGCCACGTCAGCGAGGCGGCGTTGACCGGCGAGAGCTTCCCCGTCGAGAAGTCGCCTGGACTCTCGGAAGTATCGACGTCCGTCTCGCAACGCACCAACTGTGTCTTCATGGGCACCAACGTGCGCAGCGGCACGGCGCGGTGTGTCGTGGTGGCGACCGGCACCGCCACGGAGTTCGGCGCCATCGCCCACCGTCTCACCCTGGCCAATCCAGAGACGGAGTTCGATCGCGGGGTACGTCGCTTTGGATACCTCTTGATGAGCACGATGCTCGTCATGGTGCTGGTGGTGTTCGCAGCGCACATGCTGCAAGGCAGACCCCCGATCGAAACGCTGCTGTTCGCTATCGCGCTCGCCGTCGGTCTGAGCCCCGAGTTACTGCCCGCCATCTTGTCCGTCAACCTGTCTCGCGGCGCGCGTATGATGGCCAGTCACGGCGTGCTCGTGCGGCGGCTGAACGCCATCGAGAACCTGGGCAGCATGGACATCTTGTGCACGGACAAGACCGGTACCCTCACCGAAGGTGTCGTAAACCTCGACGGCGCCTTCGACGTGCGCGGCGCACCGGACGCGACTCCGCTGGAACTCGGCGCCATCAACGCGGCGCTCGAGACCGGCCTACCGAGCCCCCTCGACGATGCGTTGTTGCGGGCGCGAACGCCCGACGTGGGCCGGCTGCGCAAGCTCGCCGAGATCCCCTTCGATTTCACCCGCAAACGTGTCGGTGTCGTCGTACGCCATGCAAACGGTAGAACGCAGCTCATCGTCAAGGGCGCCTTCGATCACGTGACGGAGGTGTGCACGCGACTCCCCGACGGCAGCAGCCTCACGGAGGAGAAACGGGCCGAGCTCACGGCGCTCTACACCGAGTGGAGCTCACGCGGCGTTAGGGTTCTGGGCGTGGCCGAGCGTGATTTGCCAGATACGACGAGCTACGGGCGAGAAGTCGAGAACGAGCTCACTTTCGTCGGTTTTCTCACTTTCCTCGATCGCCCCAAGCCGGGTGTGCGGCGAGCCATCGAAGACCTGGCGGGCCTCGGCGTTGGCGTCAAACTGATCACTGGTGATAGCAAGTATGTCGCGATCCACGTCGCGAACCTGGTGGGGCTATCGAGCAACGCGGTGTTGACCGGCGCGGAGTTGGAGAGACTCCCTGACGAGGCTTTGTGGCGCGTGGGCGAGCACACGGACCTTTTCGTCGAGGTAGATCCCAATCAAAAGGAACGGGTCCTGCTTGCTTTGAAGAAGACGGGGCACGTCGTTGGATTCTTGGGTGATGGCGTCAACGACGCGCCGGCAATGCACGCCGCAGACACGAGCATCTCGGTCGACCAAGCCGTCGACGTGGCGCGCGCCGCGGCAGACTTCGTCTTGTTGGAACACGACTTGAACGTGATCCGTCGCGGCATCGAAGAAGGACGCAAGACCTTCGCCAACACCCTCAAGTACGTGGTCACGACGACCAGCGCGAACCTGGGCAACATGTTGAGCATGGCCGTCGCTTCGCTCTTCTTGCCGTTTCTGCCACTCCTCGCCAGTCAAATTCTGCTCAACAACTTCATCTCGGACATCCCTGCCGTAGGCGTTGCCGACGACAACGTGGACGCGGACTGGGTGACACGGCCGCACCGTTGGGACCTTCGGTTCATTGCTCGCTTCATGCGCGTGTTTGGGCTGTTGAGCTCGGCGTTCGATCTCTTGACCTTCGCGACGCTGCTATTCTTGTTCGAAGCGGACGCGGAGTTGTTCCGTACGGGTTGGTTCGTCGAGTCGCTGCTCACGGAGCTGCTCGTGGCGCTCGTGGTGCGCACGCGGGGCCCGTTCCTGCAAAGCCGTCCGGGACGGGTACTGCTGATTTCGACGCTGGTGTTGTTGCCGCTCACGGTGTCGATTCCGTACCTCCCGTACGCAGGGGTGCTGGGGTTCCGACCGCTGCCGCCGACGTTGCTTGCGGCGCTTCTGGGCATAACGGCGCTATACGTCGTGGCGACCGAGCTCACCAAACGTCGATTCTACGGCAGTCGGTATGGCGTTGGGGTTGGCGCCCCGCCAGCGCTCGGGTGAACCGTGCTGAGGGTGATTGTGCGTGCGACCGTGACGACGCACGGCGTCTTCACGCGGCGTCGGTTCGCACCTCGGGGGTCAAGTCGACTGGCGGCTTGTGAATGCGATGCAACGTAAGTCCGTGGTTGGCCCCGTACCGGAGCGACGCCCCAGTCAGCACCTCGAGCCACCGCGCCGTGTTCGAAAGCGGCAAGACGAGGTTGTTTCTGGAGCGGAGTGGCGCGTCGGCCAACCGCAGCACTCTGCGCAGCCTTAGCTCGAGGGCGGCCTGCAAGTGGACGCTCTCCACGTAGCCCTCCAACAACATCGCAACCACGCGTCTCAGTTCCGGCAATTGATTCTCTGACGCCAATAATGCTCCGCCGCCGTCGCTGAGCAGTAAATCGAGCTCCGGAAGCTCGTGCGAACTGGCTGTTCGAGCAAAGAACGTCGCGTCCGACTCTTGCGGTGCTCCCTCGTCCGCGAGTTCTGCGCGGCGCGCCGCGTAGCGCCGGCGAACGAAATCGTTCCGGGCCCGAGGCTCTGGGCCCAATACCGAAAACAGGCGACACTCGAGCGCCGCGTCGAGCGCTCGATACTTCGAGCCCAACTCGAGCTGGGTTGCCATCAGGTCGGAGACCTCCAACCGTTGCGATAGTCCAGCCGACGGGCTCGCCGAGCCGTTCACTTTCATCAACAATCGCGTCGTGCGCTCGATCATCGCCGGCGGACCGGCGCACACTTCGCTTGCACCGTGCAAAGCGCGCGTCCCGCAAACGTGTTCGAGCAGGTGTTCGACCGTGAACGGATGATGCACACCCCGAAGCTCGTCTTGCAGGATCCCCTGCACTACCCCGAAGTAACCGGCCGCCAGCTTGTGCGCGACGGCATGTGCGGCCGGCGTTGCGGTGTTGCTTCGCCCCTCGAGGCGGCTCTCGATTTGAAATCGCCCGGGCGCAAACAACGAGTCCACGACGACCTGCATCACGCCGTGCCAAGATGCGGCCCGCGCTGCGTCCTGCACGTCCCGAAAAGACTCGATCTCGCGCGCGACCTGCTCGAGATGATCGGTAACCTGAGTCAATGCGGACACGTTCATGGGCAGTCCACGACGTGCGTCGCGGTAAGGACACGCCCGAAGCACGATTTCGACGCCGGCTTTCGCTGCGCTCGGTGCTCTACGCTCACCGAGAGGTCTCCCTTCGTCGTCGAGCTCGGCGCCGAGACCAAAAAGCAAGTCGGTCACCGGCGCGTCGCCCCTCGAGACCGCATCAACGTTGCCGTGGGTCGTCATGCTCACTCCCTTCCGACGATGAATTTTTCCACAAACGCCTCACCACGTCGCCGAGCGTTACGACGCCGCCCTTCACCACCCGGCAATACACGCCTCTCAGACGCAAGTGTCGGTTGGCTGGCGCGTTTACCCAATCCCGCGCCTCTTCGCCGAAGCGGCGCGCGAACCGCGCGCATCCCAAGTGACTGGTGGCACTCACCCCCAGAATTGCGCCACCTACCTCGAGCTGCGAGCCCACCGGAACATTGGACTCCGACAAGTCGAAGTCGACGACGAGGTTGTCACCACTGTCGGACCAGCGCGAACGTTCGGAAGTGAGAGTCTCCAGCGTGCGACGGGACACCAACGAGATCTGACGTTCCAGACGCCGTGACCCAGACCACCAACGGTCACCCTCGAGACCTCGTTCCGCGTCGATGATCGCGGACTCGAGCTCGCGGTGGCGCTCGTCTCCGAGGCGCACTACCAGCGACACGACGCGTCCGTGAAGCGCAGGACACTCGGGCAACTCGCGCCAGCGCGCGTTCGAGTCGCTGCTCGCGCCTGACCGGTTCACCGTTGGGGTCCCGAGCCGTTGGCACCGCCGACGTTGGACACCACGCTTGCGGCGTTGGCTGGAGCTCCTGGCTGGGCAACCGCAACTGCGCGGACGTGCCGTTCGAAGGCCTCCAAGAAGCGGACTTGCACGTCGGACTCGACGGCCTTGGGGTTCACCGAACGGATCCGCTCGAGCGCCTCGCACGCCGACACGTTGCGGTGGATCAGCATCGCTGCCAACATCGTGCCCGTGCGCCCGTTGCCCGCGCGACAGTGCAGCGCCACGACGCCGCGTTCGCTTAGCCGCGCTTCGGTCTCGGCGCAAAACCGCTGAGCCTCGTCGACGTCGGGGGCCTTCATGTCGTTGATCGGAAAGTGAACGAGTTCCATCCCTCGTTTTTCGACCTCCTGGCGCGGCACCGACTCCCACTCCTCGAGCGTGACCAACGTCGTTACCTTCACGCGCTGCAAAGCGTCGAGGTCGTCGCCCACGTCCTGGAAGATGCCAGGCCGGGGCAACCCTCCGAGGACTCCATTGACGCCCCAATAGAAGTGGCGTGGACCGCGTCCCGCTGGCGCCGCGACGGATTCGGCCGATGCGCTCGGCTCGACCCCAACGTCCTGACCGATACTCGCGTCGAGCGCCACTTCTTGCTTCGCCTCCTCCGTCGGCTCGGGCACGCATCCTCCGGTCTCGACGAACTGCCGCGCCGCGACGTGGGTCGGTGCTTCGAAAAACTCGTGGGTTGGCGCTGCAGTCACGATGCGTCCACCATTGAGCAGGCACGTTGCACCTCCGACGAGGCGCGCGTGGCCCTTGTGGTGGGTAACGAACAGCACGGCGCGTTCCTCGGCTTGCCTGCGAAGATGCGCCAGCACCAAGTTGGCGTCGGCGTCGGCCAGAGACGCAGTGGCTTCGTCCACCAAAAGGATCGCTGGGTCAGCCAGGGTGATCCGCGCCAATGCCAGGAGCCGCTGCGCCACGATGGGCAAGTCGGAGACGCTGGTAGTCAAGTGCGACCGTAGCTCGTCTAGTCCCAACCTCTCCAAATGCCCGGTGATGATGTCGTCTTGTTCGGGCCGTCTGAGAGAGGCGCGGTTGGGCAGAGCCGTGACGAGGTTCTCCCGCACGGTGTCAATCAGGAACCTCACATTTTGTCTCACCAAACCTGGCCTTTGGTCCGCCGGAATCGACGCCAAATCTGGATGTTCGACGCCAGCGACGGTGATACGTCCGGTGACGCGCATCGACGCGTGACCATCGTTGGCACCGGCCAACGTACGCAGCAACGTCGACTTCCCGCCGCCCGAGGGCCCCACGAGCACCGTCATCCCGGTCGCCGGCAGGGTTAGAAATAGCTCGTTGAGCACCGTACGATTGGCGAACGCAACGGAGAACGATTCCAGTTTCAACGACTCCATATTCACACCCCTCGACTCCTCGCTGCCGCGTCGGCTCGACTCAAAACTCGCTTGACGGTGTTGGCGGGCGGTCGTTCCCGCCGTGCGAAGTACGCATCGAGTTCGTCGTCGAGCCCTTCCAAAGGCAGCAAACGCTCGTACAACGAGCCGTTCACCTCATCCACATCACCAAGCTTGGCCACCTCGACGGCCACGGCGCGCGCCAACGCGGCGTCGTGAGCGATCAGATCCGAGCGCAAGTTGACTTGCCGCAGGATGTCCGCCATGGCGCGGCAATCCTCGAAGAGTCTCCGCCCCTCTTCGAAGGTTGGAGGCTGGGTCGCGAGCCACGTCAGGATCCGCTTTTGCATCTTCATGAACAGCACTCGGTCGTCGGGCCTCAGCTCGCCGTATTCGTCTTTGCCGATCAGCGTCGCGATGCGCGTCCCGATGGTCCTCAGTACCTTCTGAACGTTGTCCCTCCGCAATTGGGTCCCCGTATCGATGCTGCGGCGAAACCAAGCGTAGATCTTTCGAACCCGTAACGACGCGGCCGGTCCGGAGCCGAGCTCCACCTGTGACGCACTGTTGCGAGCGCGCGCGACGGTTTGCTCGACCACGTAAACTCCACGCGCAACCTTGCGATGCAAGCTCGAACCATGGTGCACCAAGTAGTCGGGTGCCATCGTCGCGCGCGCCGAGACGCGTTGGAGCACCCGCTGCACCTCCATACGTGCGAGCGAGGCAACCTGGCGAAGTGGCTCGATGCAGGTGGCAGGCTCGCCCTCGGTGGCTCCATCCACGTCCTGCTCGGACTCGCCAAGCTCCGGCGCCAGCCTCGCAACCTCTTCGAAAACCCGAATGCTGGCCTCGGCGATCCGAACGCAGGCGGTCAACGCACGCTCCAATTCCTCGGGCTGCTGACACTCGAGCGAGCGGAGCTCGAATGCCGCCACTTGCTTCGACAGCAGCACCAACTCCGCGTGCACCGCAGCCAGCGCCAGCTCACGCTCTCCACCGGTGGTCGGCATAGTCGATTGCACCGCGAGGCCTTCGCCCGTCATACCGCTCACGAACACGAAAGGGTGGGCAACGTCGGCACTGCTACTCCTACGTGATGCAATACCGACGCCGCCCCTGGCCATCACACTGATTTCTCGATGTCTGCCAGGGAAGCCCGGCTCTTTACCAAGACCATGCCAATGTTGGCCGACCCCCGACAGACCAACACGACTGCCTGATTGGATGCCTTCTTGCAACGCAAGAACACGTGGATGAGGTTCTTGCTGAATACGACGATCTCTTCGAAGTAATGTGATCCGTCTTCGGCGTGCCCACGTGCCTTGCGAAACAACTTTTCGATCGCCGTGACGTTGGGCCCCTGAAAGAGGTCCGCCGTGGCCGCCGACACGAGGTCGAGGACGTCCTGAGGGTGAGAGTCTACGGTCTTGACGCCGAGCAACATACCCGTGGCCATGTCGACG
>CBINDO010000299.1:0-10281 GCA_966249405.1 uncultured bacterium
AGGCGCGGTACCCTTCGATCCGTTCCCGTTCGGGATCCTGACGTTGATCGTTTCTGCCGAAGGCGTCTTTCTGGCAATCTTCGTGCTGATTAGCCAGAACCGGATGACGCGTGACGCCGAACGTCGAGCGCGGCTCGATCTGCACATCAACTTGTTGTGTGAACAAAGCACTACCAAGATCCTCCAGGTCGTCGACCGCATCGCCGAACGGTTGGATGTGCCTGGAGTCGCTCAGGATGCCGAAGCGCTGCAACTCGCCAAACGCACCGATATCGAGCGTTTAGCGGAACAACTCAGCGAATCGGCCAACGACCCACCATCGCGTCCTTAGCGCGACGGCGCGGCGAGACGTCGGGGCGTCCCGCTACACGCGAGTCGAAATTGCATGGCGCCAACGGCAATCGAGGGTCGTTAACCGGCAAGTTTGCATGGTCGGGCCTGGCACGTTCGATGCAAGTAGAGCCGTTCAAATGACTCGCGCGTACAAAGCACAATCGACAGACATCGAATGGGTCAGCGTTTCCGTGCAACGTCCTTGCCCGATATGCGGCAACGCGTTGTCTTGCCACGTGCAGTCGGGAGCGCCATTTGCTGCGTGCATCAAGCAGCCGTCGGATTGGCCCTTGACGAGTGGAGCGTGGCTGCATCGCATACCCTTGCCGCCGCCTACCTCGCTCAATCGCGAGGTCCGCCTCTCCGGCCACTTCAACCCTGAAACACTCGCGCTCTCCAAAGACGCCGCAGTCCGCAGCGTCAGCACTGCGTCATGAATTCTGGTAGCGACGTCAACTCGGAACCACCACGCCCTGAAGAGCACCCGTGTCCAGCGTTGAGCGCCTCCGCGCAATGGGACGATCCCGGATGTTTGCGCGGTGAGATATATGTTGCCGATCGGCTGATCGCCCACGCCACCGAATTGGCGCGAACTCACGGCGCCCCATCTCGGGCCGTTGGATCGGGGCGCTTGTGGCCACGTTTCCTCGCCGTGAGGGACGAGATCCACGACGCGTACCGCGTCCTGACGGAACGGGTGCGGGAGAATCACGACCCCTCTCCCGCGGAGGAATGGTTGCTCGACAACTCCCATGTCGTCGAAGACCAGATCCGCGAAATCAAAGAAGACTTGCCCCGTGGGTATCTGCTCGAACTGAGTAGACTAGCCACGGGCAGGATGCGCGGTTACCCGCGAGTGTACGCGTTGTGCGTCGACTACCTGCGCCACACGGATGCACGGCTCGACATGAACACTCTCTGTGACTTCGTTCTCGCCTACCAGAAGGTGAGCCCGTTGACCATTGGGGAGTTGTGGGCCATTCCAATCATGCTTCGGCTAGGGCTCTTGCTGACGGTCGGTTCGATAGCTGCGGCCGAAGCGAACGCCGGCACCCGTGAACGAGCGCAAACGTGGACGAAACGTTTGCTTGGAGCAAGATCGAGTACCCGCGCATTGCGGGCGGAGCTGGCCGAACTCGAACATTCTCTACCGGCCGATCCGGCGCCGTTCCTGGTCCACCTCGAACGCAGATTACGCGAATACGACGACCCCGCCATGGGGCTGGCCTCCGACTGGATTGCCAGTCGCAGCGCACAACTGGGCACAACGCTGGAGGATCTCATCCGCCGCCAGCACTTGAGGCAAGCCGCCGATCAGGTCTCCGTCGGCAACGCCATCACCAGCATGCGCTCCGTGGCGGCCTTCGATTGGAACGAGTTCTTCGAGAGAACGAGCGGCGTCGAGGCGCTGCTTCGTAAAGACCCAATCGGTGCGTACGCTCGGACGAATGCCGCGACTCGTGATCGGTACCGTCATGCAGTCGAGGCGCTGGCCCGCGGCTCTCGTGTTTCCGAACTCGAGGTAGCGGCTGCGGCTCTGGACATGGCGCAGGCCGCAAGCAAACGTAACCCGACCGATGAAAAACCTGCCCACGTCGGCTACTATCTGATCGGTAACGGTCGACCCCTGCTCGAACGGCGCATTTCGTATCGCCCCGGCTTGCGCGGGAGGCTTCACTCGGCCATCGAACGACATCCGTCGAGCTTCTACTTCGGCTCGCTGGGCCTGCTCACCGTCGCTCTAATGGCGGCGACCCTGGGCAAGCTCCACGGTGAGTGGAACGTGAGCCTTTTGCTCGCCCTGGGCGTGTTGATGTTGCTGCCCGCCAGCGAGGTGGCGTTGTCTTTGACCCATGCGTGGATCACGGCGACGTTGCCGCCGAGGCTGCTGCCGCGCCTCGATCTCGATGACGGAGTTCCGGACGAATTGAGGACGGTGGTCGTAGTACCGTGCCTGCTGGACGGCCCATCGACGTTGGCTGGTCTCTTGGAGGACTTGGAGGTTCGTTCGTTGGCCAACGCCGATGGAAACGTCTTCTTCGCCTTGCTGACGGACTACACCGACTCGAATGCGATCGAGAGCGAAGCGGATGCGGAGCTCCTGAGCCTCGCCAAGCAGGGCATCGCTGAGTTGAACGAGCGCTATCCGCACACGCCCCAACGCTATTGGCTATTCCATCGGAAACGTTGCTTCAGCCCCAACCAGGGACGCTTCATTGGATGGGAACGCAAACGCGGCAAGCTCGAGGAACTCAACCGGCTGTTGCGAGGTGCCAAAGACACCTCGTTCTCGTGCGTGATCGGCCCCGAAGAGCTGTTCGCGAGCGTCCGCTACGTGATCACGTTGGACGCAGACACCGAGCTCCCGCGTGACACCGCTCGCGAGTTGATCGCTACGATAGCTCACCCGCTAAACAAGGCCGCGTTCGACGCCGAGCGTCACCGTGTCGTGGACGGGTATGGCATCATCCAGCCTCGCGTAGGTGCGTTGCCGTCCAGCTCGCGGCGTTCGAGGTATGCCACGGTGTCCGCCGGACCGTCGGGTATCGACCCCTACACGACTGCCATTTCGGACGTGTATCAAGACTTGTTCCACGAGGGTTCCTACACCGGCAAGGGCATCTACGACGTAGACGCGTTCAACTCCGCGTTGGCGGGGCGCATTCCGCAAGAGTCGCTGCTGTCTCACGACTTGTTCGAGAGTTTCTTCGCACGTTCCGCGCTCGCTAGCGACGTCGAACTACTGGACGAACAACCCGCAGCCTACGAAGTCCACGCCGGCCGGCAACATCGCTGGATGCGCGGAGACTGGCAGCTCATTCGCTGGCTTTTGCCGCGCGTACCGTGGCGCGACGGTCGCATGCGACCCAACGATCTGCGTGGGCTCGACCGCTGGAAGTTGTTCGACAACCTGCGACGTAGTTTGGTACCAGTCAGCCTGGTAGCGCTTTGCACGTTCGGCTGGTATGCGGGAGGCGCCCTGCGTTGGGTCGCGACCTTGGCACTCATCGCGACGCTGTGTTCACCCGTCATTTCACGCGTCGTCTTGACGCTCGCGAGAAAACCCAGTCGTTCAACGTCACGATTGTTAGGCCTGGGAGACAGCCTAGCGCGCGACGCCGCGAGCCTGGGAGTGAACTTGACGTTGTTGCTCGACCAGGCGTGGTTGGCGTTGGACGCGATTTGCCTCGCGTTGTACCGCCTTTGCTGGTCTCGCAAACTCCTCCTCGAATGGACGGCGATGCGCCAAGCGGCGGCAGCGAGGCGACAATGGCCGTCGCGTCGCATGCTGGGTGGAGCGGCCGTAGCGCTGACACTGCTCCTTGGCGTTTGCCTGTTGCAGGTAGAGTCGCTGCCGTTCGCGTTGCCCGTTCTGGGTCTGTGGACGGCGGCGCCGTTCGTCGCGCACTGGTTGAGCAGGCCCATCGTCGCCAAACGCGCCAGCAAGCAGCTGAGAAAGGCCGACAAGCGGCTCTTGCGACTGGTGGCGAGAAAGACGTGGCGCTTCTTCGATCAACTCGTCGTGGAGGAAGACAACCACCTTCCCCCAGACAACTTTCAGGAAGAGCCGCGCGGGGTGGTCGCGCATCGAACGTCGCCCACCAACATTGGATTGTATCTACTATCTACGCTGGCGGCCAACGACCTCGGCATCATCCCGCTCAGCGAAATGCTCCGGCGGTTGGGCCTCACCCTGGACACGATCGACGCTCTGCCCCGCCGCGACGGCCATCTGCTCAACTGGTACGACACTAAGACGCTGAAGCCGCTGGCTCCCGAATACGTCTCGACCGTCGACAGCGGCAATCTCGCAGGCTACTTGTGGACGCTCTCGTCGGCGTGCATCGAGCTCCGTACGGCACCACTCATGACCCCGGACGCTTGGCGTTCGATCGCCGATGCGTTGCACCTGGCCAACAAGAAGGAAGAGCATCGAGGCAAGCTCAACGCCGCGTTCAGTGAACGGATGCGTGCGGTGGAGCAACAGATAAGCAAGCGTCGCCGTTCCATCAATACCAGCTGGTTCACCCACTGGCCCGAACTGGTCGAGGTGATCAATTCGATCCAAGACCTGCGTCGAGACCCCGTCCTATTGCCCCCCGCCACCCACTACTGGTTGAGCGAGGCCGAGAAAGCAGCACGCGCGTGGCATGACCAGTTGCTGGACCTAGCTCCGTACCTGCCACTGTTCACCACTGGAGCGCCCAAGGAAGCCAACTTGAACGCGGCTTGGAACCAGTGGCGCATGCAATTGTCGCACGCAAACGACTTGGAGGAGCTTCGAGACGTATTGTCCGAGACGACGGAGCAGGTTAGACTCTGGATCACTTCGCAGACGGTCGCTGCCGCCGACGATGGGCCAGGCACCGCGCCATTGTCGGCGCGCCTACTCGCGGCACTCACTGCCGGACAAGAAGCAACCCACCGCGCGCTGAGTCGTCTGGACGCCGTCGGCGCGCGCTGCAATGCGCTGGCGAGCGGCATGAACTTCAGCTTCCTGTTCGATCCAAATCGAGAGCTGTTCGTGACTGGATACAACGTCACCAGCGCCAAGCTCGATTCGTCGTATTACGACCTTTTGGCGTCGGAAGCGCGCCTCGCGAGCCTGGTCGCGATCGCCAAGGGAGACGTGCCACGGCAACATTGGTTCCGGCTCGGCCGTCCCCGGGCCCGGGTTACGTCAGGACGTAGTCTGCTCTCCTGGAGCGGCTCGATGTTCGAATACCTCATGCCGCTGCTCGTCACGCGGTGTCCGCAGCAGACGCTGATCGGCGAGACAATGAGCGCCGCCGTCAACCGTCAGCGCGCCTATGGCGCAGAGCAGTCCCTTCCATGGGGGCTCTCCGAGTCCGCGTACAACGTGATGGACCTCGAGATGACATACCAGTACCGCGCCTTCGGCGTCCCTGGCCTGGGGCTGAAGGCGGGCCTGGCAGAAGACCTGGTGGTCGCACCATACGCCACGGTGCTCGCTTGTTTGGTCGAACCCTCTGCGGCAGTGAAGAACTTGCGAACGCTGGCAAAGGAGGGCTTGAGCGGTCAGTTTGGTTACTACGAGTCGATTGACTACACACCGTCGCGCGTGCCTCCAGGCAAACGTGGAGTCGTCGTGAAGGCGTTCATGGCCCACCACCTCGGGATGTCGCTCGTGGCCATCGACAACGTGTTGCACGACAATCCGATGGCGCGCCGATTCCACACGGACTCCCGAGTCAAGGCGACGGAGCTTCTCCTCGAGGAACGAATCCCCGTCGCGTCGCCTCTGCTGCGAGTGCCCGAGGCCGCTACGGTCGCGCCGGTGCATCATGCAGTCGACCTCGACGCTCGGGAACACTTCGCGCTGAAAGAGCGCGCTGCGGTCCGCGCGCACCTCTTGGGTCGCCGCGTCATGTCGAGCTTGACGACGATCCACGGCTCGGGTGTGTTGAGCTGGAACGGTCTCGACATCAATCGTTTCCGCGAGGACGCCGCGCTGGAGAGCGGTGGCATCTATGCCTACGTACGCAGTCTGCCCGACGGGAAAGTATGGTCTGCCGGTTATCAACCGACTCGGTCCGTACCGGACGCGTACGAAGCGGGCCTCTCGATCGACAGGGTGGAGCTCCACCGCAAGGATTCAAACATCGAGACGACGACCGAGATCGTCGTCTCACCAGAGCATGCAGCAGAGGTGAGGCGGTTCACTTTCACGAACCGAAGCCGCCAGGCTTGCGAGCTCGAGCTGACGACGTACACCGAACTCGTACTAGCCCCACGGGCCGCCGATCTGGCGCATCGCGCGTTCAGCGGAATGTTCGTGCAGACGGAGGCGATCCCGGAACGAGGAGCGGTCGTCGCTCACCGAAGGAAGCGAAGCCCCGGTGAGCCGGACGTTTGGGTGGCGCAAGTGTTAACCCCTGATGATACAGTATTTGGCGCCATCGACTACGATACGTCGCGCTCCGATTTCATTGGTCGTGGTGGCACGGTGGAACACCCGGCCGCGCTGAGCGTGGGTTCCAATCGACTCGCTCGGAAAACTGGCCCAGTGTTGGATCCAATCTTCGCGTTGAGGAGGCGAGCTCGGCTGCGCCCCGGTGCCAAATCGACCGTGACCCTGACGACACTAGCAGCCGACTCACGCGAGGAGATCCTGCGACTAGTGGAGACCTACGCGGCGCCGCAAGCGATTCCCCGCGTATTGGAACTCGCCTGGGCGGACGCGCGTGTGGAGTTGCGTCATCTGGGAATCACTGCAGTTCAAGCACACCGCTTCCAGCGTTTGTTGTCTGCAACCTTATTTCCCCAGCAGGGCCTGCGTTGGACGAGCGATTCGTCTCACCAAAGTCGCGCCGGGAAGAGCGCCCTTTGGGGTCGAGGAATTTCAGGCGACCTGCCCCTCATCATAGTTAGGCTCGATCATCCCGACTTCGCTGAGCTGTGCCGTGAGGTACTGCTCGCCCATGAACAGTTTCGAATCAACGGGGTCAGTGTCGACCTCCTGCTCCTCAACGAGGAGCCCGGAGGCTATCTGACTCCGCAACACGACCAGGCGTTGAGCTTGATTCGCTCACTTCACGCCGAAGGCCGAACGGATCGACACGGCGGCATCTTCTTGCGTCGCGCCGATCAGATCCCCGACGCGGAGCGGAACCTCATATTGTCGGCGGGGCGCGTGGTGTTGTGGGCGTCGCGGGGATCACTCGGGCGGCAGCTCAAGCAGGCGGCACGTGTGCCAGCCCTCGCGGCAACGGTGGCCGCGCGCGCAGAGTCAACGCCGACCTCGGACCGTCGTCGAGTGTTTCGCCCCGAACTGATCTTCGACAACGGGTATGGAGGGTTCACGCCGGATGGGCGCGAATACTGGATGGAGGTAGGCCCCGGTTTCAGACCGCCGGCGCCGTGGTGCAACGTGATGGCCAACTCGGCTTTTGGCAGCGTCGTCTCCGAAGCAGGGTCATCATTCACCTGGTGCGGCAACAGCCAGCGCCATCGATTGACACCGTGGAGCAACGACGCGGTGACCGATCCTTCGGGTGAACTAGTTTACGTTCGCGACGACGACACGGGAGCGGCTTGGTCAGCGACCCCTCAACCGCTCGGGGGCTCCGCTCACTACGCGGTCATTCATGGTCAAGGGTACTCGCGCTTCGAGCACGTTCGCGGTGATCTCGTCCATGACCTCACCACCTTCGTGGACACCGTCGATCCGGTTCGCATCCACCGCTTGCGGATCGTGAATCAAGGCGCGCAAACACGCCATCTATCGGTCTACGGCTTCGTAGAGTGGGTGCTGGGCAACCATCGCGACGGGTCTCGCACGACCGTCGTAACCACGACGGCGGGCCGCGCCATTGTCGCCACCAACCCCTTCGCCGCTCTCAACGCCAGCTTGGCCTTCTTCACCACGACGGCGACGGTGCGCAGCTTCAGCGCCGATCGCGAGGAGTTTTTTGGCCGGCCCGGCTCACGCCAGCACCCCGCAGCACTGCAGCTCGCGAGCTTGTCCGGACGAACTGGTGCCGGTCTGGATCCGTGTGCTGCGCTGCACACGTCTCATGTGCTCGAGCCCAATACCACGCTGGAGCTCAGCTTCGTGCTGGGCCAGGCAACGGACGCCTCTCAACTCAACGACTTGCTGACTCGCTACGAAAGCCCAGGGACCAGCGTACAAAGCCTGAAGCAAGTACGGGCATTCTGGGACGAACTGTTGTCTGCAGTCCACGTAGAAACGCCGGACAAAGCGTTGAACGTCTTGTTCAACCGGTGGTTGCCTTATCAAGCGCTGAGCTGCCGTATTTGGGCGCGCAGTGGTTTCTATCAATCGAGCGGGGCCTACGGATTCCGGGATCAAGTCCAAGACGTGCTGTGCCTCGTGCACTCTCTGCCACGCATAACGCGTGAGCATCTGCTCCGCGCGGCATCGCGTCAGTTCCCCGAGGGAGACGTACAACATTGGTGGCATCCGGAGGCGGGAGACGGCGTGCGCACCCACTGCTCGGACGACATGTTGTGGCTCCCTTACGCCGTGAGTGAATATCTGCGTGTCACAGCTGACTACACGATTCTGGACGAAGAAGTGGGGTTCCTCGCGGAGCGTCGCCTCAACCCCGGGGAAGACGACCTTTACAGTAGTCCGCAGCCGTCACCCGAGTCCGCCACTATGTACGAGCATTGCGCTCGAGCACTGGAGGTAGCCCTCGATGTCGGTCCACATGGTCTGCCGCGGATCGGCGCCGGCGACTGGAACGACGGCATGAATCGGTTGGGCCACGAAGGCGCGGGTGAGAGCATTTGGTTAGGGTGGTTTCTCGCGAAGGCGCTTCGAGACTTTGCGCCGGTGGCAAAGAAGCGCGGCGAAGCCGCTCGCGCAGAACATTGGGTAAGCCGCGCTCAACAGGTTACTCAAGCCATCGAAACTCACGGTTGGGACGGCGCGTGGTACCGTCGAGCCTACTTCGACGATGGTACGCCAGTGGGGACGCACGACGCAAAGGAGTGTCGTATCGACGCCATTGCTCAATCTTGGGCCACGATAGCAGGGGGCGGCGATCCCGCCCGAGCGATACGCGCGTTGCGGGAATCCGAACGTCTGCTTTTGGATCAGAATGTCGGCATGATGATGCTGTTGACACCCCCTTTCGCTGACAGCCAGCCGAACCCGGGCTACATTGCGGCATACCCTGCCGGCGTCCGCGAGAACGGCGGCCAATACACGCACGGGGTGTTGTTCACTTTGCGCGCCTTAGCTCAGGCTGGCGACCGAGAACGTACTGCCCGCCTTCTGAACGCGCTCAACCCGGTGCACCACGGGGACACGCCAGCCGCCGTGGCTACGTACAAAGTCGAACCCTACGTAGTTGCCGCGGACGTCTATTCTTCGCCACATCACTACGGTCGGGGCGGTTGGACGTGGTACACCGGCGCCGCCGGCTGGTTCTATCGCGTCGTATTGGAGGACATCCTCGGGCTTCAACGCCACGGCGATCGAGTGAGCCTCAAGCCGTGTGTCCCCCCAGGTTGGAACGACTTCGAAGTAACGTACCGCTACGGACGCTCGAAACTCCACATCATCGTCGCGGTCAGCGACCGCTCCGAGTCCGCTCGCCTCACGTTGAACGGATCGCCTCTGCGCGACCTGTCGATTCCGTTGAAAGATGACGGAAGAGTGCACGAAGTTCGTTTGGCACTGGGCTTGGCTCAATTACGGTCAGCCTGAGTTCCCCTGTCGGCCGATGAAAACGTGAGCGCCCCCCGGACTTGGGTCCGAGGGGCGCTCACGTTTTGTCTTCACGGGCCTTACGAGTGACGCAGATTAACCCTATCGTCGCGTTCCCGAAGCCTGTTCTTCGCCGATTCTACGAGTTCGGGTGCTTGCGCTTTGGCGTCTTCCATCAGACGCATGCCCGCGTCCCGCGCCTTGCCGAAACCGTCCGCTACGCGCCTGCGCGCCTCGACTCCGTCGGTCGGAGCGAGCATGAGGGCCGCACCAGCGCCGACGACTAACCCTAGGCCGATGAGTGCGGCATTTTCGAGCGCGGTGTTGCGTCGCCTTTCGAGGCCAACCACGCCCAATACGTCGTCTGCGGAGATATCGGTGAGCATCTGCACGGCGCGGCTTGCCGCGAGCGCGGTTCCGAGAGACATCCAAAGTTTGTTGTTCATCTTCGTGACTTCCTTTCCTGGTTGTTGCGCCTTCACGAACGCACTTTGCAATCCGAGGTTGTTTGCAAGTGTCGGGCCATTGGAGTTGGAAGCGCCTCGAGGTTATCGCACTCGAATCTTGCACGAGGGCCCGACGCGGCTTGCCCCGCTTGGGCGTGAATGCCCCGAACCCTGATAGCGGAGTGCCTGTCGCACCGCCGTTTGCAATTGGTACGCATCATGCACAGTGGGCAGCCCGCGCGGTCGAGCGATGAAGGCGGGCCGAACCGCTGCTTGCGCTTGCCGTGAGTCATTTCATTCCAC
>CBINDO010000300.1:0-10267 GCA_966249405.1 uncultured bacterium
GCATCTCACCGAGCACCTGTGAGACGTTGCTGATGGTGTAGAAGCTCTGTGCGCAGAACACGCCGTCGAAGTGGTCGTCGTCGAAGGGGAGTCGGCACGCGTCGCCCGAGACGGCCTCGAGGTGTATGTCGCGCCGTGCCGCGCGGGAGGACGCGAGCGACAGGTAGCTCGGATCTCGATCGAGAACGGTGACCGCCGCGCCGCGTTCGGCCATCAGTAGGGCGTAAGTGCCGTCGCCCGTTGCCACATCGAGGGTGCGTTGCCCCGCTGCGATGGGCAGTCGTGCCAGCATCGCTTTCAGCGTGTCCACGTGCGAGCGGTGGTAGGCGAGCAGCGCGTCGGCGTAGTCCGGTAGCTCGTCGTGCAGCGCTGGCGACGCCGACCGCGTCGAGCTGGGGGCTCGCGATTCGGACGGCTCCGCACTTCTCCCAGGTGGTACGAGACTCGAGGTGGAGCGAGGAGAGATCTGAGACACGGTTCGCGCGATGCAACGAAGGTGCCAACTGCGCTAGCCGCGCTGAGACACGCGGGCGCGACAGGCTCGACGATTCGCGGCACGGTTGGTGCATCGCAAGCCTGGGCGCTCACGTACTTTCAATCGAGATGGGGCCCCGCGCGGAGCCGGGCGCAGGAGTTTATGGCGAACGAAAAGAACCCAAACATCGAACGGATGGCGCGCGCCGGTTACCTCACCAAAGGTATCCTTTACGTGTTGCTCGGCGCGTTATCCATGCAAGCGGCATGGCAAGGCGGCAAAGCCGCAGGCAGTGAAGACGCAGCCCGCACCGCCGCGTCCCAGCCCTTCGGGGCTGTGCTCGTCGCGATCATTTGTGTGGGGCTTTTGGCGTATGCGGTCTGGAATGTCCTGCAAGCCGTTTACGACACCGAGGGCGCTGGGACGGATTGGAAGGGGATCCTGAAGCGTGCTGGGTACGTATTCAGCTCGGTGCTGCATCTCGGGCTTGCGTGGACGTGTGCCCGTTTGGCGACGTCGTCCAGCGGGATGTCACGCGGTGAACGCGTGTCCAACGGTTCTGAGCATCAACTTTGGTTGGACCGAGTGCTCACGAGTGACTTTGGGCCGGCGCTGTTGATGTCGGCGGCTATCGGGGTGTTGGTGTTTGGCGCCGTCCAGCTGCGCGCCGCGTTCACGGGCAAGTTCATGAATCCGTTGAACCTGGCCGAGGCAAGCGCGGGGGAGAGACGGGTGATCGAGGTGAGTGGCAAGGTCGGGTTCACGGCGCGCGGCCTGGTTTTCCTCGTCTTGGGTTACACGCTGGTGCGCGGTGGTCTTGCGCAACGCACCGTCCTCGAAGATGGCGTCAAAGGCGCCCTGAACGAAATCGCGACGTCTTCCGTGGGAGCCGTTGGGCTCTTCATTGTCTCCGTGGGGCTAACGCTCTACGGCGGATTCCTCGTTGGCGCCGCGCGTTATCGACGCGTCACGGCCGAGCGCGTCCAGGTGCCGAAGCTGGCTGCCAGCTGAGATGGCGCTCGTGACGCACCAGTTCGCCGCGAAACCAAGGTGGCTTGCCGTGCCACGCTCCCAGCGGAGCCAGCCCAACGGCAACCGGACCTCCTGAACCCCCCGTGACCTGCCCGTGCGCCTGTGTGTCGCCATTCCGCTACCGTGCTAAGTTGTCGTCGGAGGCTTTGCCCTTCAGTTGCTCACCAAGTTCGACAGGCGCGGCAATCACGACGGCGGTCGAGCATATAACCACCGTCGATTTCGCCGCGCCGAGTGAGCGCCTGCGCAGCTTCCTGTGAGTCTCTGGAGCGACATCACTCGTCGGGAGTGAGCGTGCCGGTAACGGAGAAGGTGAGCGGTGAACCATCCTCGGCTTCACCGTTCGCTTCGGCAATCAGGACAAGCTGGTCGTCGTCGCGCGACCACTCGTAGCTCTCGTGGGCGCTCAGAGTGGCGCGCTCTCGGTTAGCGCTGATGTCGTAGTCGTAGAGCTGGTAGTCTATGAGGTCGACCACCCAGTAGTCTACCTCATAGGTCCAATCGACTCGTCGCGCGGGTGCGTTGAAGCAGCTGGCCTCGAAGGCAAGCTCGTTGCCTGGACCATCGGCTTCGGTTTGGTTGTACGCCCAGGCTGTGCCAAGGCCCTGGTTTTCGCGCAGCGCATCGCTTCCTGCGTGCCAATCGCCGAGATAACCGAGGGCTGGTAGCGCGTCCAAAGGCAGACCATAACTGGTGAACTCCAGCGTTACGTCCAACGTCGTGGATTTTGTCTCGCCGCGAAATGCTTGAAGCAGCTGAACAGAACCCGACCAACGTCGCCCGTGCACGTGTGGATTGCGGCCTTCGATCATGGGGACGCATGTCTGGACAGTGCTTTCAGCAACCCCACCAGGGCACGATGCTGCGTCCTTGGCGCATAAGCCAGCTTCGGCGTCGCAGCAGACGTCGTCAGGCTGCGAGCAGTAGCCATCCCCGCAGACGGGTCCAAAGGCGGTGAGATCACAGGCTGCGACTGCGTCGGTCGGACATTCTGGTTGCGAATAGCAACCGCAGCCGCAGCAGGAAGAGCCCGGTAAGCAGACCATCTGCACGTCGATTGCCGATGATTCGCTAATGGAACAGATGACGGGATCGCCTGGCTCGGGCCCCGCGTCGGAGCTCGTAGCCGAAGTCTCGGGCGCAGCGGCGTCCAACTGGGCGCCGTCAGAACTAGTGCTGTCTGTCGCAATCGTTTCGTCCGTTCCGCCCCGCCCTGCATCGTTCCTCGGAACGACAATCGAGCCATCTGCCCCTCGGTCCTCGGTGCGTGCTCGTTGACAAGTGCGCTGGGCGTCGCCGCACGTCCCCTCGACGGGGTCGCAAACGGCGCTGCGCGACGCGCTGTTGCATTGGCTGTTCGAACTGCACGACAGGGTACACACTCCGCACAAGCAACTGAAGTCGCTCGAGCAGTCGGAGTCCGAACCACATGTGGCCAGCCAACTCGTGTTGGTGTCGGTTGGATCGGTGGTGGAAGCGCCGCAACCGATCGAGAGCAGCAAGGTTAACGAGGCTAGGGATGTTTTGTAAGACAACATTATGAAACTCAGCTTTCGTTCGAGGTGGTTTCTGCAAGGGTGTGGTTTTGGCCGTAGTAGAAGGTGAACTTCTCTGCGTTATCCGGTGGGGCAACGTTCTGGTTGTGTTGGTGCACCTGTTGCCACAGAGCCTCCACCTGGTCGCGCACATGAGACAGTAAGCCTCGGACTTCGGCTTCCAGCGGGTGACCTCGGTAGACAGTGAACCGTAACGTCGAGCCGCCGATTGAGTCGTCGGTGCGCGCCTGCGGTGAATGGAGCTTCGCGGCGATTGCCGTCGCGACCGCCCCAAAGTGATCGCACACCGCAGCCTCCCAGCCATGTTCGGCACCGACCGGGATGTGAAAGCTCTGAGCGGCGTAGACGACCTTGTCGTCTTGGGTGAGCGCTTGGATGCGCTTGGAGGCGACTAACTCCTCGATTGCAGCATCGAAGGTGGAGCGATCGGAGCGGAACTTGGCCTCGAGCGCCGCGCGTTGTTGATTGCCGCGAGTGGCTAGCGTCAGCCAAATCAAGTTCGTCAGCGTCTGCAACTCGTCTTCGGCTTCACGGCGCGACCAGTCGACGTCGGAGGTTACGCCATACACGGCGCGCGTGCCCGCGCCGCTTCGGTACACTAGACCGCTGTCGACGAGGTCGTTCAAGATCGCTGACAAGTCACGCGCGGCGACGTTGGGTAGCGACTTCGTCAGCTGCAGGCGAGTCTGGCTGTGTTGCTCCAATTTGGAATACACAGCGCGCCACGCCGAGCGCTGCACTTCGGTCGTCTCCTCAAGTCGACGCATCTTGAGCTCGTAGGAGCGCAGCGCCAGCCCGAACATGTCGGCGACCACCGTGCGACGCACGCCTTGGGCTTCGAGTTCCTTGGCGAGATCGCCAAAGACTTGGTTGGCGATGTGTGCAAGCGGCGCACGAACGCCGGCAGCGGTGGCAATTTGAGCCAACAGCACCGTAGTTTGGCGCACGATAGTGTCAGTCAGTAGGCGAACATCCATGATGACGCTCAACCTAGCTCACACCTTCACCTCGCCAAGCCGAAAAGAATTTCGCAACTTTTGGCGCGTCGACGTCGGTGAACACCGTGGTACACGGTCAACAACTCGTCTCGTTCCGAAGGCTGCTGTACCAAGTAGGTGCCCACAGCCGTTCGCTTACTGCACTCAGCGTAGCTCTAGCGTGCAACGGAGCTCAAAGGGTCGGCAGGGTTCCCAGTTGGTCCTGACATGCCAGCAGCCGAAGTTTGGAGGTTAACCTGTACACCAAACAGGTCGTCGACGGGCGCAATCGCCGTCGTGCGCCTGTGTGCCGCCACGCAGTTACCTTACGTCAACCAGGTCCGCCACTTCGGTGTGCTGTGAACAGCAACCCGCTCTCGACCGAGTCGCTCAGCACTCCGCGCACCGTGCCTTCGTCATCCGCACGAAACCGGTGCAACAGTTCGGCCCGGGTCGTGGTTGTTTTTCGCGCACGTGGTGGAGCACGGCTTCCCACCGGGACGTGCCGCGGTTCGTCTTGCTCTCCGACGCGTCACGGCCGAGCGCGTCCAGGTGCCGAAGCTGGCTGCCAGCTGAGATATCGTCAGCGATGCTCGATGTTGCGTACCCAGCCTACCGCTTCGCGCGTTCGCGTTGCTCGGCGCGACGAGCCACGATCTCGAGAATGTAGTCCTGAGTATCGCGCATGATGAAGTCCGTCCACCACGCGGCGTAGCCGTTGAAGTGTGTCGAGAGTCGGTGTCGACTCGAGAGGTGCAAGGTGACGCCGCCGTCGCCGCGCGGCTCGATGCGATAGCCACCGGTCAACACATCGAAATACGGGCCCCCCAACGTGACGTGTTCGTCGAGCGCGTCTTTCGGGATGCTGCGACTATCGACGGCAATATCGAACTCGAGCGCGCGGCCCGGTTCACAACGCGTGACCCGCTCGTAAAAGACGACCCCGCGCTCGAACATGGCCTCCCGCACGGCGCCCACTTCACGCGAGGACGAACGCGCCGACACGGGCCTGGGAAATCCGATCACGTGTGACCACGCAAAGCCATGTTCACTCTCCGTGATGAGCGGCACGTCGACGATCTCTTCCCACACCGCCTCGGGAGTGGCATCGATCTCGATTTGGGTACGCACGACGCGACGCTGGAGCTCGGAGGGAACCGCGTGTTCGGCGACGGCCGTGCCATAAGGCAACAACATCACGGCTCCGAGGAATGCCGCACGTTTCTGTTTGCTTCGCACGACGAACCACGCTGTCAGCCCGCCGAGCGCGGTGAGCAGCACGTACGCCGGCAACCAGAACACGACGCAGATGAGCCCTTCGATGGCAAACAACAGGGCCAAGCCCAACGCCGCCAAGGCCGACAGCTGAGGGAAAAACAGCGCACGTACCCAACTTTGGATCTTCGCCAGATACACAGCAGCAAACCCCATGGCGAACGGTACCCCGCACAAAAACGCCACCGACATCACGGTGAACACCTGGGCGACGGTCTCACCTTGCCTGTGCACGTCCACGACGGTGACGTCGCGGAGCCCGAACGCGAGGCGTCCAACAACGCCATAGATCAACGAGACACCGAGCGCAGGCAGCAGCACCCGCCGGAGCGCGCGACCTTCGCGCACTGGTCGCAGGACGGCCTGTTCGATGGCAGCCTCGTCGGCTACCTGCTTCAGCATCTCTTCGGACGAGTCCGGAGCGTCACCCGGTGGGTTGCGACGAGGCGGCGGACTGCCTTCGGATGAACTCATGGCGGCGACGTTACCCCATTTGCCGGCGGCGATCGACGGAGTGACGAGACATCGCCTCGCCCTAGCGAAACCCGGCAGCAGAGATGAGCAACACGGACTTCGCTCCCGTCCGTCGATGAGAAAAAGGGGGCATGGCTCGCCGTGGACAGATCCGCCGCCAGCGTTTCGATTTCTGCAGGTGGCGTGCGACGCGACGCACTCGGGCAACGTTTCCAGAGTGCCCGTTATGTATCAAACAACACATTCCTTTCGCAGCGGGCTGCCGAGCAGCGCAGCCTTGCAACTGACGCCAACGCGTCGCCACAGCCGATTCGTTCGGCCCTCGTCGGTTGGTCAATTCCGGAAAGCGGGGCAGCCATGAATGCGCCGTTGAGAACAAAGGCGTTCGTGGCGCTGACAGCGTTGGTCACGGCTAGCAGTGTCGGCTGCGGCAGCGTGGCAACAGACAGCGCCGACGGTGAGACCGTGAGCAGCGATGCAGGGCTGACTCCGCCCTCCGCGACGGCCCCCGACGTAGCTGTCCCACCGCAGTCCGGGGCGTCCGCGACGTCCGCCAAAGAGCAAACGTATCGCCCTGGCGAACTTATCGTGAAGTTCAAATCGGACGCCTCAACGGGCTTGCACGCGGACTTCGCCTCAGCGTTACGCCAGCGGCAGTCGCTCGCACGACTCACCGCCGATCGCTCCGACTCGCTCGACCAATGGCTCGGACGCCACCGTGTGCTCGATGCGGAACGCTTGCTTCACAACGTCGATGGCCTCTCGCCTTCCGAAGCACGCACGAAGTTACAGGCTCGCCCCCTACTTCCCTCCCGGTGGCGAGCGACGCGCTCTACCAACCTGAACCCTGCCGCCACGCAGGGGACGATGTCGCCATTCGAGGGTCTCGTGGACGTTTATCGGGTCAAGCTCGCGCCCGGCGCCGATCTGGAGACGGCGATGGCAGAGCTGCGCAACGATCCGCACGTCGAATACGTGCACCCGAACTACGTGGCACGCGTAAACTACACGCCCAACGATCCGTATCTGGCAAGCTCCGGGAGTTATGGCCAGCCGCGAGCCGACCTGTGGAACGTCAAGAAGGTCCGCGCCCCGACCGCGTGGGATACGACGCGCGGCGCGGGAGTCGTGGTCGCGGTGATCGACACGGGCGTAGACGTTGGTCACCCCGACCTGAACGGTAACGTGTGGACCAACTCGCGTGAAGCCAGCGGCACCCCTGGCGTCGATGATGACGGCAATGGTTTCGTCGACGATGCGCACGGGTGGAGCTTCTGGGACGACGTGCCAGAGGTGACCGACGGCCCCGGCCACGGAACGCACGTCGCCGGCATCATCGCGGCCCAAGACAACAATGCGGAGGGCATCGTCGGCATCGCGCCCGACGCCAAGATCATGCCGCTGCAAGTGTTCAGCCCCACCGATCAGGTGCAGATCACCGACGTCTATACGTTGACTCGAGCTCTGGTGTATGCGACCGAAAACGGCGCAGACGTGATCAACAACAGCTGGTCGCTGTGCGGCGACGGGAGCTGCGGCTCCGCACCGGTGGTAGAGACCGCCATTCGCGAGGCTCACCAAGCGGGTATCGTGGTCGTGATGTCGTCTGGCAACTCCGCCAGTAACATCCGCAACTTCTCGCCCCAGAACATGCCGGAGGTGATCGTCGTTGGTGCATCGACGCCGACCGATACGCGGGCAGACTTCTCCAATAACGGACAAATCGACCTCGTCGCTCCGGGAACCGGCGACATCAACGATCCGTCCAACGTGGGCAACCCCGCCGCGGGCATCCTCTCGCTGCGCTCGAGGGAGTGCTCCAACGGGGCAGCATGTTATGACGGCTACCGCGTCACCGATCTCTATTCACGCCTGAGTGGGACCTCATTTGCTGCGCCGACCGTCTCGGGCGCCGCCGCGCTGATCTTGTCTCTCCATCCCGAGTATTCGCACGAACAAGTTCGGCAAGCGTTGCGCCGCACGGCAACGGACACGGGCCCGAGCGGATACGACACCGACTTCGGTCACGGCAGATTGGACGTGGGTAGCATCGCAGCGCAGCCGACACCGCTCGAAGCGTTGATCCAGATGCCGCTCTTGTTCACCTCCAACGCCGTCCCGATCGCTGGGCGAGCGCAAGGTAGCCAGTTTGCCCGCTACACTCTGGAATACGGTAAGGGCTCGACACCCAGCTCTTGGACTTCGCTGTACAGCAGCACGACGCCGGCTGCGGATGGCCTCTACTTTTGGAAGCCGAACGCGGTTGCCGATGGCGAGTACACAATGCGTCTGCGGGCCTACAAGACCGATGGCACCTTCTACGAAGACCGCCACGGCTTCACGCTCGATCGGATCGCGCTCACCACTCCCACTGAGTCGGCGGCGTTGCCGAGCGGCGACATCCAGATCTTGGGCTCGGCCAGTCCCGGTGACTTCCGTTCTTACACGCTGCGAGCCCAGCGGCTCGACTCGACGGCCGCCTTCAACCCCGTCATCACACTCAGCAACAATGGTCTGTCGCCAGTACTCAACGGGGTCCTGGGCGTGTGGAAGACGCAAGGTGTTCCAGCGGGGCACTACAAGCTGACGCTCGAGGTCACGACGACGGCCGGCGTAGTCACGTCGGAGAGCGCGAAGTTGGTGGTGGACCCATTGACTCACACGGGTTTCCCCTTCGAGCTGCCCACGGAACCAGAGCGCGACTCTTCGTGGCAAGAGGGCCTGGTCGCCGCGGATCTCCAGAATGACGGCAAGGCCGAAATCGTGGGCGGCTGGGGCGAACAAGTTTGGGTGCTTGGCTCCGACGGAAAGCCGCTTGCAGGCTGGCCGCAGCTCGTCTCGGATGAGAACAATCCGTACGGGCGATTCAGTAGCGCGGTCGTTGGAGACATCAATGGCGATGGACGCAAGGACGTCGTCGTCGCCACGACCTACCCGCGAGTGTTCGCTTGGAACGCGGATGGTACTCGGCTGCCGGGTTGGCCCCGCGAGTTCTCCAACGCGGTTCAAATTTCGCTCGCCGACGTCGACCGAAACGGGGTGCTAGACGTCGTCGCCAACGACGCGGTGGGTGTCCACGTGATGTCCGGATCGGGTGCCAACCTGCCGGGCTGGCCCGTGTCACTGCCTGAGGTTTATGGTCCGGTAACCGTCGCCGATCTCACTTTCGACGGCAGCAACGAGCTCATCGTCAGCGCGGGCAGTACCCCCAACAAGTTGTTCGTACTGAACTCCACCGGGGGACGGTTGAACGGGTGGCCTCAAACGTTGGTCAACGAAGGCTCCGATCAGCCCGGTGCCAAACCCGTGGTCGGAGACATGGATGACGATGGCAAGCTGGAAATCGTCGCCGTTGGGGCCAGCTACCTCGACCCGGCAAGCTCTCGCGTGTTCGTCTTCAAGTCCAGCGGGCAGCAGCTGAGCAGTTGGTCGCCCAACGCGGTACGGGTCGGCAGCCCCGTGCTGGCGGACGTGGACGGTGACGGTTCGCTCGAAGTGCTCGCTTCCACGGTTCAGAATGGTGGAACCGGCGTGCTGAACGTTTGGAATCGCAACGGCGTCAACTTGCCGGGGTGGCCCAAGACCGCTCCGACGGGACAGGACTCGCGCCGCTTGACGTTTAGCGCGCCGATCGTCGCCGACATCGACGGTGACGCGCGCAGTGAAGTGATCGTCGCGCGCGAGAGCGAGCTCGGGTCTTACGAACAGGCCTCCACCTTCGGCTTCCCAATCCAGGTCTACCGTCACGACGGTGCAGCGCTCACCAATCTGGCGAGGCCCGCTTACGACGCCTGGCTTCCGCCGACTGGCAGCTCACCCGTGCTCGCCGAGATCGATGCTGACGGCAAGCAAGAGCTCTTGTGGCTCTCGATCGGGCGAGGGACCAGCAACCAAGGCTACACCGCGCGTCCGCGCATTTACGCCTGGGATCTGGACGCGGCCACGAACCGCGCTCAGTCTTGGACGTCGCGCCGCGCCGATGCACGCAGCTCGGGTGTGGCTCAAGCGGTAGTTCCGGCGGTGAGACTCACGCAGCCGAACACCGTGCGTCGTGTCAGCGGCACTTCACGCTTCGTCTTCAAGTCTGGGGCGGGTGGCGTGCTTCAACTGCGACCCCCGCAAGGCGCCGCCGTCCAATACGCCGTCGGCAGCAACTTGCTGAAGTTCACCACGCTCGGCTGGGGCGAACAAGTGAGCATCCCAGCCAACCAGGACGTCAAGCTGCGTATCGTCACCACGAGCGCCGTCGATGTGACGATCAACTGGTGGTGACCCCTGCGGGATAACCCAAAATCAAGCGAGAGGAACGAGGCCATGGGCCTCGCTCCTCTCGCTTCACGCTTGCAAGACATCGAACCGGCAAGGCGCTATCCCGAACGGCCGCGCCAGGAGAGTCAACGTTTCTCATGAACAGCATACACTCGTTTTTAGGACCCTATAGATTCCGGCGCATCCCAGGAGCGCATTCTTTGACCTGG
>CBINDO010000301.1:0-10255 GCA_966249405.1 uncultured bacterium
ATGCCACCGCACTGTTGGCGATGGGAATCGCTAGCGCCATTTCGAGCTTGGGTTTTGGCTCGGAATTCGGTAGCGCGCCAGGCAATCCCGAGACTAGTCTCGGCCCACTCTCGATCGACCATGAAAGACCGTTCTGCCAAGCCCGCTGCTCAAGAACTTCGGCCAGTACGTTGTCTGCGCGATGACGGAACGCTGGACCCAGACCACGACCCGGGGATGACGCTCTCGGAGGTGGTGTCCGCCTATCGATTGATGGTTCAGACTCGCAGTTTCGACGAGCGTCTCACCGCACTGCAGCGGCAAGGCCGAATCGGCTTCCACGTTGGCTCGCTCGGTGAAGAGGCGGCCATCATCGGGGCCGCGGTCGCCGTACGCTCCCAAGACTGGCTGTTTCCTTGTTACCGCGAGCTCGGGGCTGCCATGGCCCGGGGCTTCGAGCTTCAGACGTACATCGACAACATGTTCGGCAACGCGCGCGACACCGTACGCGGCCGCCAAATGCCCGACCACTACACGTCGCGCAAGCACCACTTCGTCAGCATCTCGTCCCCCGTCGGCACGCAGATCACGCAAGCCGTCGGATTCGCGTGGGCTGCGAAGCTCCGCAAGGACGACGTCGCGACGTTGACGTTCTTTGGGGACGGAGCGACAAGCTCGAGCGAGTTTCACGCCGGCATGAACATGGCGGCCGTCTTCAAAGTGCCCACGGTGTTCTTCTGCCGCAATAACGGCTGGGCTATCAGCGTGCCCGTCGAGCGTCAGACCGCTTCCAGTACGTTCGCCGAGAAGGCCAGTGCGTACGGCATGCCGGGGGTACGGGTCGACGGCAACGACCTCTTCGCCGTCGTCTCGGAGGTTCGCCGAGCCGTTGCTCGCGCCTCCAAGGGTGAGGGACCAACCTTGATCGAAGCGCTCACCTATCGCATGGGGGGCCACACGACCAGCGACGACCCCAACGCGTACCGCGGCCCCGAGGCCCTGGAGAACTGGAAACACCGCGACCCGATCGTGCTGATCCGGGCGTTTCTCGAGAAGGAGGGCGCCTGGTCGGACGCGCAAGAGCTCGAGCTCAAGGGGCAAATCGAGCGCGATTTCAAATCGGCGGTGGCGTCGTCGGAGGTGCAGCCGAAGCCCGCCGTCGAGACCCTCTTCGACGACGTCTATGCGCAGCTACCATGGCACTTGCGTGAACAACAGGCGGAACTCTTGGCGGGGGCTCGCGCACCCGAACATTGAGCCGAACGCGATGCGGTTGCGACCCTGCAACCGACGTCCGTTCGGTTCAACCATTCATACGAGCGCAAAGGGAACAAGTTGACGTTATGCCCCAGATAAACATGGTCCAGGCGATTGGCGACGCGCTGCGCGTCGAGATGCGTCGCAACAGCAAGGTGGTCGTCTTGGGGGAAGACGTGGGCAAGGTGGGCGGCGTCTTTCGGGTCACCCAGGGCTTGCACGAGGAGTTTGGCGACGACCGCGTGATCGATACGCCACTGAGCGAGCTGGGTATCATCGGGTGCGCCGTCGGCATGGCCATGTACGGGCTCCTTCCGGTCCCGGAAATCCAGTTCGCCGACTTCATTTGGCCGGCGTACGATCAGATCGTCAACGAGCTGTCCAAGCTCCGCTACCGTTCGGGCAACGACTTCCAAGCCAAGCTCGTCATTCGCATGCCCGTCGGCGGCGGCATCCGGGGCGGGCACTACCACTCCCAACACCCCGAAGCCCAATTCATCCCAATCCCCGGCCTCAAGGTGGTGTGTCCGTCCAACCCACGCGACGCCAAAGGGCTGCTGCTCTCCTCCTTGAGGGACCCCGATCCGGTGCTGTTCTTCGAGCCCAAACGCATCTACCGCGCGACGAAGGGCGAAGTCCCCGAGGGTGAGTTCGAGGTGCCGTTGGGCGTCGCTGCCGTCAACCGCGTGGGCTCGGACGTGACCGTACTGGCCTATGGGGCAATGTTGTACGAGGCCCTCGACGCTGCAGCCAAGGCCGCCGAGCAGGGGGTGAGTTGCGAAGTCATCGACCTGCGGACGTTGTGGCCTGTCGACATCGACACGATCGTGGCTAGCGTCCGCAAGACAGGCCGCGTGGTCGTGGTCCACGAAGCGCCCCGCACCAACGGGCTAGGGGCGGAACTCATCACCTTGATCAACGAGAAGGCCTTCTATCATCTCCAAGCGCCGCCGTGTCGCGTCACCGGCTTCGACACGCCGTTCCCTTACTCCCTGGAGATGGAGTATCTACCGTTGTCCCATCGTATACTCCCTGCGATTTTGAAGACTGTGAGAGGCTAGAAAAGCAATGGCGAAGTTAGAGTTCAAGCTCCCGGATATTGGCGAAGGCGTCAGCGAGGGTGAAATTGTCAACTGGTTGGTCAAGGCTGGCGACACGGTCACCGAAGACCAAGACATGGTCGAGGTGATGACCGACAAGGCGACGGTAACCATTGGCGCTCCCAGCGCCGGCACGGTTGCCGAGGTCAAAGCGGCGGTGGGCGACACCGTGCCCGTGGGTTCGGTCATCGTCGTGCTCGAGACGAGCGGCGGCGGCGCGGCCGCTGCCGCACCTGCACCTGCACCTGCGCCCGAGGCGGCCCCCGCGCCGTCCAAGGACGCCGGACCGGTGGGTTTCAAGTTACCGGAATCCGTCGCCGTTTCCGCGCCCGCAGCCGCGCCGTCGGGCGGGGCAGGGAACTACTACAACGAGAAGCCGTTGGCGGCACCTGCGACGCGGAAACTCGCGCGTGAGCTCGGTGTCGACATCCGTCAGGTGGCGCCCTCGGGTAGCGCGGGCCGGGTGACGCGTGAAGACGTCCAAGGGTTCGCTGGTGGCGGAGCGCCTGCCGCTGCCGCACCTGCGGCCAAGCCCGCCGGGGGAGCCCCCGTCTTGAGCCCGGTGCCTGCTCTGGCGCCCGTACCCGCCGCTCCAGCAGAGGAGCGCGTGCGTATCGCGGGGCTGCGCAAGCGCATCTACGAGAGCATGTCGCGCTCGAAGCACACCGCGGCTCACTTCACCTACGTCGACGAGTGCGAGTGCACGTCGCTCATCGCCCTGCGTGGTCGCCTGAAAGGGCCCGCGGAGGCAGACGGCGTGAAGTTGAACTTCCTGCCCTTCATCGTCAAAGCGGTGGTCGCAGCGCTCAAGAAGCACCCCTACATGAACTGTCTGGTCGACGACACCACCATGGAAATGGTGATGCGCAAGACCTACGACATCGGCATTGCCGTGGCCACCGATGCGGGCCTCATCGTGCCCGTGTTGCGAGGCGCGGACCGCATGACGTTGCTCGACATTTCGCGCGAGATCGATCGTTTGGCGACCAACGCTCGCAACGGCAAGACCCCCCGTGAAGACCTGGGCGGCTCGTCCTTTACGATCACCTCGCTCGGCAAGGTCGGTGGCCTGTTGGCGACCCCCGTCGTCAACTACCCGGAAGTGGGCATCTTGTTCGTGCCCGAAATGAAGAAGCGTCCAGTCGTGAAGAACGACGAGATCGTGGTGGGACACGTGATGGACCTCTGCGTTTCTTTCGACCACCGTATCATCGATGGTCACATGGGCGCGGCGTTCACCCAAGAGGTGATCGACTTTTTGCAGAACCCGGACCGCTTGCTGTTGAATCTCTGAAGTCGGCGCTGCGCTCGCGTAGCCGAGTGGCGAACACTGGTCGCCGAAATCGGCTGGGGTGTGGTTTGGCGGGGTGTTGCTCTCGAGGGCGACACCCCGTCGCCGTTTGGGCTGGTGCCGACCCGGGGTTCACAAGGAACACAACGCCCGCTCGTGTACCGCGACCCATGGGCGGCGGTTCCAGTTTCTGCCGAGCGCCCCGTAGTTGAAGGGTTGTGCCCCACTCGCGGCGAAGTCACGCACCAGCGGGGGAAAAGTCCCGGTTGGTTACAATTCGGAGAGCCAAAATGGTGACGTCAGGCCAATGTTTCCGAGCGGAAATGCAGCCTGCGCATACCGGCTGGACTTGGCCGGTCAGCACCCCTGCGCTATCACCCCAGGCTGGCTTTGCGGATGGCGACTGCCAGTGTTTTTCCAGTGTTGGGTGCGATCTCACGGCGGATACGTCGTGCGCTCGGGTGTACCGTTGCAACGGTAGCGACGCTGTGCGTAGTCCCCACGGCCTGGGCGTTGGGTAGCCCAACGGACCTTCGCGCCGTCGAGCCCACGCCGGAAGACATCGAGCAAGCGGCCAAGTACTTCGACGACGGGCGCTCCGCGTTCCGCAACGAGAACTACGTCGAAGCGGCGGAAGCGTTCGAGAAAGCGGACGCGCTCGCACCCAACCCGAAGGTCCTGCTCTTGGCGATTCAATCGCGGGAGCTCGGGGGTCACCTCGCGCGGGCGGCCACGCTGGCTGCTTTGGCTGAGCAACGGCACCCCAAAGACCCACTGTTCGCCGATATCGGCGATCTGTTGAAGACTGCCCGGGATGGCCTGCATTTCTTGACCATCACGTGTGAGTCGCCCTGCCAGATTACCGTCGGCAACCGGCTGGTCCACGGCGCGGCGGCGACGCGACGCTACCTCTTTTTGGAAGAGGGCAAGTATCGAATTCGCGCGACCTGGGGACAAGGCGAGGCTCTCTCCAAGTACTACGAGGCGAGCAATGGCACTCGCGGTAAGCTGCGGTTCGATGCCAACAGCCTGGGCGATGAGGGCGGTGATGAAGCCACCGCCGAAGCTCCCTCGGAGGCGCCCGCCAGAGGAACGGCCGCGGCCGAAGACGAGGACGGTGCTAGCGCCAGTGACGACTCCGAATATTGGGGCGACGGCGAAGACTGGAGTGACGAAGGTGAAACCGAGCCCGAACCGAAGCCGCCAGAGCCTCCCCCCGAAGCCGCCGACTCCTCCGGAGGCGGCGCCAGCACCACGGTGTTTTGGACGGGCGTGGCTGCCACGGGGGTTCTAGTCGGAGTGAGTACTTGGAGCGGCATTGACACGTTGAAGCACCCCGGAACGGACGTCGTCGTGGCGAAATGTGTCGGTCTGGGTGAAAGCTGTCCCGAGTATCAGGAGGGCTTGCAGAACCAGTTGCGCACGAACATCCTATGGGGCGTGACCGGCGGTGTGGGTGTGATCACCGCTCTCATCGGCGTCTTCTGGACGGACTGGGACGGTGAGGCCGAAAACAAGCCCGACCAATCCGCGCACTTGTCGTTTGGTATCGTGCCCGTATTGAGTGAACAACCGACCGTGGACGCCAATGGCACCACGCCGAGCGTTCGAGTCGATGGCTCGCTCTTGACCGCAACTGGGAGGTTCTGAACCGTGACCACGCGCGTCCTCGAAACCGGCAGCCCAGGCGTGCACCGCATCGGTCGCTACGATCTGGTCGCGGAGCTCGCGTCGGGCGGCATGGCCACCGTCTATTTGGCCCGCTTGTCCGGCGTCGGTGGGTTTCAACGCAACGTGGCGATCAAGGTGTTGCATCCACATCTCGCCTACGACGGCGAGTTCGTCGAGATGTTCCTCGACGAGGCTCGCCTCGCGGCCATGATTCACCACCCGAACGTGGTTCCGATCCAGGAAGTGGAGGAGGGCGAACACGGCTACTACCTGGTGATGGAGTACATCGAGGGCGACACCTTTGCGGCGTTGCTGTCTCGTGCGGCGGCGGCGGGGCAACCGGTCCCACAAGCGGTCGTGCTTCGCATCGGGCTCGATATGCTGGCAGGTTTACATGCCGCCCACGAGCTCCAGGACGAGCGCGGTAACCTCATCGGCGTGGTTCATCGTGATGTTTCACCTCAGAATGTCCTGGTCGGGACGGATGGGATCACGCGTCTGACCGACTTCGGCGTGGCGCGCGCCGCCAGTCGCCTGTCCGCCACCCGCGCTGGCCAACTCAAGGGCAAGCTGGCCTACATGGCGCCCGAACAAGCATCGGGCGACGAGAACCTCGACCGCCGCGCGGACGTGTTTTCGGCGGCCGTGGTGTTGTGGGAGGCGCTCGCGCTGCGACGCTTGTTCAAGGCCTCCAACGAAGCCGCGACGTTGTCGCGCGTGATGAACGAGCCGATCCGTTCACCTGCAGACTTTAATCCGGCAGTCCCTTCAGCCGTCGCCCAGGTCATCTTGTACGGCTTGAGCCGCGACGTGAACGGCCGTTATGCGACGGCAGCCCAGTTTGCCGAAGCGCTGGAATTGGCGGCCCAACACACGGGAATCGTCGCCACCAACCGCGAGGTTGCGGCCTACGTGGCTCAGGTGGTGGGCCCCGACGTGGAGGCGCACCGCGCCGCGATTCGCAGTTGGCTCGACAAACGCGACGCCCTGGGCAGTTCGTTCATCGGCGCGGCAGCTGCCGCTCAAGTGCCAGTCTTGCCGCTCCGCAACCCCCGGTTCACCGCGGAACCGAGCCAAACGTTTTCGTCCTGGAGCATTTCCGGCTATCCGGGCATGCGCACCAGTTCTTCCAGGCCCCAAGCGCGCGCCAACCTGGGCAGCTCTCGGCCTCCCGCGGTCGATAGCGGGGGTCTTCCCGGCCTCGGAGCACCGGTTGCGTACAAGCCGATCCCTGGTTACGGGCCCAACGGTTTGCCGTTGGCACCCGCGGCTGCGCCATCTTTGACCGCTGCACCCGCCAGTATTCCTTCGGGACCCAACTACACGTCCCACCCGCCACCTGCCTCGGGGCCGAGCGGATCTCGTCGCTGGGTGTTGGCCAGCGTAGTGGGCGCAATCGCGATCGGTGTTGGGTTGGGAGTCACCTATTTGAGTCGTTCGCCTGGGCAAGCAGTGTCCGTCACCGGCGAGGGCGCTTCGGCCTCCGGCACACCGCTGCCAAACGGTCAGGCTTCACTCGCACCGAGCGTCGCACCGACGGCGAGCGCACCTGCCAGCACGGGGGCGATCACGTCGACCAGCTCGGCGCTTTCTTCCGGCTCCTTCTCTCTGGCCGCTCCCTCAGCGGCTGCTGCATCTACGGTCGTTCCAGCAGCTCCCAAGCCTGCGGCGCAACCCACGCCGCCCACACCGGTCGCCCCGAACGCCTGGAGGCCCGCGCCGCGGCCAGCTGCGGCGGCTGCTCCACGACAAACCGCGCCGGCGCCTGCGCCCAAACCAGCGGCGCCAAAACCCAATCGAAAGCGCGCGGTCCCGAACCTAGACAATCCCTATCAATGAGCCTTGACTTGGCGTCGGTAGGCATTGACAGCCGAGACCGTGACTGCTAGTTGTCCGCGCCCTTTTGTAGGGTCATTCCTGCCCCTCGGTCGGTTACCAAGCTGGTATCCTCGTGTCGATAAAGAACATCTGTCTTTTCTCCGGAAACTCGAATCGAGCCCTGGCTGCTGACATTGCACAGGTGCTCGGTACCCGTTTGGGCGAGGTCAAGCTGTCGCGCTTCAGCGATGGCGAGATGTTCTGTCGCATCGGTGAGAACGTTCGGGGCTCCGACACGTTCGTGATTCAACCGACGAGTAACCCCGTCAACGATTCGTTGATGGAGTTGCTCATCATGTGCGACGCCCTGCGCCGCGCCTCGGCGGCTTCCATCACCGCGGTGCTTCCTTATTACGGGTACGCGCGTCAGGATCGCAAAGTCTCACCGCGCACCCCGATCACCGCCAAGTTGGTAGCAGATCTACTCGAGATCGCGGGTGTCACGCGCGCGGTGTGCGTCGACCTGCACGCCGGGCAGATCCAAGGCTTCTTCCGCTTCCCGACGGACAACCTGTACGCGCTTCCGGTCTTCTTGGACTACCTGCGACAGAACTTCGACGAGAATGCGGTATTCGTCTCACCGGACGCCGGTGGCGTGGAGCGCGCTCGCGGCTACTCGCGTCAGCTCAAGGCGCACCTCGCGATCATCGACAAGCGCCGTGAGCAAGCCAACGTCAGCGAGGTCATGCACCTCATCGGCGACGTGACCGGTCGCGACTGCATCATCGTCGACGACATCATCGACACCGCGGGCACCTTGTGCAACGCAGCTCGCGCCGTCAAGGATGGCGGCGCTCGGTCCGTAGTAGCCTGCGCCACGCACGGCGTGCTCAGCGGCCCGGCGATCAAGCGTATCGAAGAGTCGTGCCTGGACGCGGTGGTGATCACCAACTCCATCGCTCCCACGCCGGAAACGCTGGCGTGCAGCAAGATAAAGTACCTGTCGATCGCCAATCTCCTGGCAGAGGCGATCCGACGTATAGACAGCAAGGACTCGCTCAGTTCACTGTTCGTGTAAACTCAGAGCGAGCGAGAGGAACGTAACGATGCAAGCAATCAAAGTTCAGGCGGAAGAGCGGTCAAACAGCGGCAAGGGTGCGTCGCGCCAACTACGCGCGGCGGGCAAGATCCCGGCGATCTTCTACGGTAAGGGCAAGACCTCGACGACGCTCGCCGTATCGCCGAAGGAGCTCAAGGCTGCCGTTACGGGTGAGTTCGGTGTCAACACCGTCATCGACCTCGAGTTCGGTGGCAAGTCTCACCAAACTCTGCTCATCGATTACCAATACCACCCCGTCACGCGCGAGCTGCTGCACGCGGACTTCTACGCCTTCGACGCAGATCGCACCGTAGATGTCGAGGTCCCGCTCGAGATGACCGGTAAGGCCAAGGGCATCGTGCTCGGCGGCCGTCTGCGTCAGGTGTTCCTGAAGCTCCCGATCCGTTGCCGCGCCAAGGACATCCCCGCCAAGCTCACGCACGACGTGACCGAACTCGGCGTGGAGGACATGTTCCGCGTCAAGGATCTCGCTCTTCCGGCAGGCGTCGAGGTTCGCTACCCCGCCAACCAGACCTTGGGCGGCGTCTACGGCAATCGCCGCAAGCAGGGTGAAGAAGAAGAGAAGGAAGGCGCTGCGGCCGCTCCGGCCCCCGCCAAGAAGTAAGCATTCTGCCTCGCGGCACGTGCGGCTCGTCTCACCGACGGCTGCCGGACAGCCCCGGAGGGCCTCAGGACGGCGTCTTGGGAGCCCAACCGGGGCTGAGCGTTTTGTGAATCGGCTCGACGTGCCCCGAGCTGCGCGCGACACGGTTGGTACCGAATGAAAACCGCCACGACTAGTGAGACCTATCTCGTCGTCGGGTTGGGTAACCCGACCGCCCGTTATCAAGCGACACGCCACAACATTGGGTTTCGCGTCGCCGATGCGCTGCTGGGCGCCGAAACGACCTTCGACAAGTTCGACGGGATCATGGGCAAGCTGAACGTCGAAGGTCGGGCGGTCGTGGTGCTCAAGCCCCAGACCTACATGAACCTTTCGGGACGCAGCGTGCGGCCGGCCATGGACTTCTACAAGGTCGACCGGAGTCGCCTCGTCGTCGTCCACGACGAACTCGACGTGCCGTTCGGGCAGGTGCGGCTCAAACTGGGTGGCGGGGAGGCCGGACACAACGGTCTGCGGAGTATCAGCCAGGAACTAGGGTCGAAAGAGTACGTTCGGGTCCGCGTCGGAATCGGCAGACCACCAAAAGAGTTTTTGGGGCAGGTTGCAGATTTTGTGCTACAAGGCTTCCCCCCTGCAGAGGAGGCCCTGGTGGGCGACCTCGTCCAAAAGGCCACCTCTGCAATACGGTTGGTTCTCCAACGTGGCTTCGACTCAGCAATGAACGAAGTGAACAGACGGAACTAACTGCTCCTTGCCCCTCCCTCGAGGCGGGGTCTTTTGGCCGAAAGGAGAGTTCACTCATGGCTCTACCAACGACACTACAACGACAATACGAAACGATATACATCCTGCGTTCCGACGCAGGGCGGGAAGTTACCGAAGCGGTAGCGGACCGTGTGATTGAAGCAGTGAAGACCGCTGGCAGCGTTACCCGCATCGAAAACTGGGGACGCCGCAAGCTCGCCTACAACGTCGGCCGCGAGAAGCGTGGCATCTACGTGTACTTCCAGTACGCGGGCGTGGGCGACTTGGTCAGCGAGGTAGAGCGCACCCTGCGTCTGCAGGAGTCCGTTCTCAAGTTCCAGACCGTCAAGCTCGGTGAAGTTGCCGCTGCCGAGGCTGCCGCTGACGTGAAGTTCGAGCACATCGAGCACGCGGAAGAGGGTGACGAGGACGAAACCTACGCACAGACGTTGGGCCTCGAGGCTCGCGCGTCGTCGCGTTTCGAAGCGTCCGAGGACGATGAAGACGACATGGAAGACGACATGGAAGATGTCGGCGACGACGAGGAGGACGCATGAACGATCTGAATGGTTTCGACCGTGGCTACGACAAGGGCTACGACAAGTCTTACGACAAGATGGACACGATGGGTGGGCCGTTCAAGCGCCCCGGCCGTCGTCGTGGCTGCCCCT
>CBINDO010000302.1:0-10127 GCA_966249405.1 uncultured bacterium
CAGCGACCCAACGCGCGTTGCCGTGACGTTGCGTTATCCTGACGGTGACCTCATGATGACGCCGCAGCGGGACGCGGGGTCTGGCAGCGAACCGATACTGGAGACTCGTCGCGCCGACCTGGACTCCGACGAACCCTTTTGGCTGCTCGTCCACTACACGGGTGTCTCTGGTGACGAGGGCGACCCGACTCCCCAAGGCCAGGTCTTCGTCGACCACCTGCGCTTCGAATGACCGGCGTCGCGTGCGCCCGCGTTGCCAGCGCGAGCGCCCTCGACGATAATGGCAGCCATATGAGTCTGTCGGCGGATGGAAAGCTCAGCGGTGGATGTTTATGTGGCGCCCTACGCTACGAGACCAGTGGACCATTGCAGTATGCCGGGCTCTGTCATTGCCTCGATTGCCAGAAGTCCACCGGATCGGCGTTCGCCCCGTACATGGGTGTGCACAGCAAAGACGTGAAACTCACGGGAGTGTTTACCACATACCTGCACTCACTCGGCAACGGGCGCGTATCTCGTCGCAACTTCTGCCCCTCGTGTGGTTCCACCGTGTTTGGGGGCGACCCGTCGACTGGTACTCTCACGCTCTACGCTGGCACGTTGGACGACGGCTCACAGTTCACCCCGCACAACCAAATCTTCACCTCGGTGCGGCGCGCCTGGGCTCATGTCCCACCGGGCGAACTACCAGAGTTCGAAGGGCTGCCCTAAGCCGGGCGACAGGCGGCTGCGCCTTGACTACACCGGAACGAGGTGTGTCGCTCGTGCTCCGCGCGACAGCGCAATCAGTCGTACCTTCACCGGCAGAGCCCGCCGTCGCACGCCGACGACCACCACACCCGCTTCCATGGGCCCGCACACAGTCCGCTCTGGGCAGAAATTGGAAACGCTTCGAAGGACCACTTCTGCTCGAATGAAGAAAATGGAACGTTCCCGGGGCTCTCCGGGATGCAAGTCTGACCCTGTTTCAGTCCGCCGAGGCGACTGCACTGCTATCGATGACTGTCAGCAAGCGCGTCGGGCCCAGCCGAGCCCCCCGGCCACTTTCGCTCGTAACCAGGGCAGGCGCTGGCGTGCCCGACGACGCGGACGTCGGTCGCGCTCTGATCGCTGGGGAAACGTGGGCTCAACGCGAGACTTGGCAACGCATGGCGCCGATGGTGTTGTCGATGGCGCAACGCTGTCTGGGTTCCCGCTCTGACGCCGAAGACCTGACCCAAGAGGTCTTCTACCGCCTGTTTCGCAAGTCGGACACTCTCCGCGACCCGCACAGCCTGCGGAGCTTCGTGTATTCTTTCGCGATTCGCGTGTTGAAGTCCGAGCTACGTCGAAGGAACGTGCGCGCCTGGCTCTCGTTTGGCTCGCCAGAAGCTACGGTTCGGGCTCCAGCCGTGGCACCGGACATGGAACTGCGAGATCAGCTGGCGCGCTTTTACAGGCTGTTGGACCGCTTGGGTGCCCGCGACCGGCTGGTGTTCGTTCTTCGACGCATCGAAGGCATGACCGCGGAAGAGATCGCCGGGCACATGTCGGTGTCGTTATCGACCGTGAAGCGCTCGATCAAGTATTCGGAGGACGCGGTGTCGCGTTGGCTGCAAGAGGATCCACGTCTGAAGGATCTCGGCATGCCGGAGGTGGTTCGCCCATGAACTGGTCCGAACCCAGGGAGAGTTCGCCTCAACTGAACGCGCTCGTCGAACTCTCGCGCGGCAGCGAGCTGCCGTTGACCGCGGCCGAGCTGGATGCGGGCTTCGAGCTGGTCGCGGCGCGCCTCGCCGCGCACCGCAGTCGTCGGCGTCGTCTCACGATGATGTTCGCCGCCGCCGCTCTCGTCATCAGCGGCCTCGGCATCGTCCAGGGGCGCCGCTGGCTCGACCAACGCAGCGCGCCCCTCGCCTACAGCGTGCAAGGCGGCTCGTTGCTCGATGCCGGCTACCTGCGTGAGGATGGCAGCAAGGGGGTGACCGTGACGTTCGAAGAGGGCACCCGTTTTGCGTTGGCGCCCGGTGCAAGAGCGCGGTTGCGCGCGGTAACCCGAAACGGTGCTCGACTCGGGCTAGAAGGCGGGACGGCGTCGTTCGAGGTCACCCCGGATGCCTCTCGACAATGGGAAGTGGAGGTCGGCCCCTTCCTCGTGCAAGTCAAAGGCACCGCTTTCGACGTGTCATGGCAGCCGGAGGCCGAACAATTCGAACTCAACCTGTCGCGTGGCAAGGTGTTGGTGAGCGGACCCGTTTTTGGGGGCGAGCTCAGTCTGCACGGCGGTCAACACCTGGTCGTGCATCTACGGCGTGGCGAGACGCGGATCACGGAGGGTGACACTCACACCAGCCTCGCGTCGACACTCGGTGCGAACCCGAGCACGAGCGGGCTCACCTCCGCGCCACCAGCCGGCGACCAGGCGCCAGCGCATACCGACCACCTCGACGACCACACCGCGGCGGGAACGTCTGCCACCCCATCCAGCCCTGCGACGGCGGCGACGAGCCTCGAGTCCACTACGGCTCACAACCCGCAACGGGAATGGGCACGGGCGATGGCCCGGGGCGAATGGCGAAGCATCGTACGAGACGCGGAATCATCTGGTATCCAAACGATCATGAACACCGCATCCGCCGAGGACCTGTTCACGCTGGCCAACGCAGCTCGCTACACGCAGCGGAGCGCGTTGGCTCGTGACACGTTGCACGCGCTGCGCCGACGGTTCCCGCGTTCGGCGCGCATAGCGGACGCCACCTTCTTACTGGGACGGGTCGAGGAATCCTTGGGAGAGCTGCGTGCCGCGGAGTCTCACTACGAGGAATATGCAGTGCGCGCGCCAGAAGGGACGTACGCAGCCGAGGCGCTCGGCAGAAAGATGACCATCGCCAAACGCACGTCCGGGCAGGCGCGTTCACGATCCCTGGCGTTGGAGTATCTTCGACGGTTCCCGGACGGGAGCTACGCAGAGTCCGCCCGGGCCATCACGCGAGCCCATTGATCGAACATGCGTTCGTGGCTGATGGGTCCATGGTTGCTCGCGTCCGCGCTTTGGGCGAATGCGTCGTTGGCGCACTCAGCAGCGGTCCTGCGAGGGGCCCGCGCGGATGCTCAAACCGTGGAGGTTGCGACGCGTCTGCGCGGCGAGTTACTGTCGATGAACATCGACGCATCGTCCAGGATTGCCGCTGACACCCTGGCTCGAAGTCCCGTCCAGGAAAGAGAAGCACTACTTCGTCAGGTCACCGTCGCCATGGATGTGACGTCCACCGAAACGGAGCTTCAAGTCACCATCTGGCTCTGGCAACGGGCAGAGGTAACCCGATGGCTAACCTTGAGTGAACACAGGGACGCGCCTAATGCCGCCGAGAAGCTCGCGATTCGCGCCGCGGAAGCGCTTCATTCCCGTTCCGTGGAGCCCGCTCCCGAGGTGCCGCCACCTGAGGCTCGGCCGCTGCCGACGGCGCCCCAGCCCCAGCCAGAGAGAACGAGCGAACGAGACGCGCACGTAGGCGGACCGCAGCTCGAGCTTGGCGCCGTGTTGTTCAAACCTGCAGTGGGCCTGAGCGCTTCACTTCTACCACTCTTGCGCCTGGAATGGGCGTTGAGCTCCAGCATCGACGTGCAGGCGTCGGTCGCCGCGTTGGGGGGAGACAATCACGTCGAGAGCGAACTCGGCGGAGCGCGCGTTTCCAATCACTACGGCACCGTCGGAGTGGACTACTTTCCAGTGACGTGGGGTGGCGTGAGACCCTTCGTCGGGATCGCGACCGGCGCGCTGCTCACGCACATCCAGGGTCAAGCCGATGCACCGCTGCGAACGCACCGGGAACAGTCGCTGGTTTGGCTTTGGCAGTTCAGCATTGGAAGCCGGGTCGTGCTCTCTCCGCGGTACTTCGTCACGCTAGCTGGACACGTTCACTTTACACAACCAACGCTTTCGATCCATGTCGTCGACCGTGTAGTGGCCGTCGAGGGCCGGCCCAATTGGGTCGCTTCACTGACGGCAGGAGCGCGCCTGTGACCCGGCGTTCGTCGCTGTTCACACTGGCGTGCGGGGCCGCGCTCGCAAGTTGTGAACACCGGGACATCTACGCCGTGACCCGCGATCCAGACCCACTCCCTTCGGACAG
Organism: uncultured bacterium; assembly: GCA_966249405.1. Taxonomy (GTDB): domain Bacteria; phylum Myxococcota_A; class Polyangia; order Polyangiales; family Polyangiaceae; genus SZUA-265. The sequence continues at coordinate 4,113 of CBINDO010000302.1, forward strand.
TGCCGGCTCGGAGACATCGAGTCCGAACCCGAGCACGGTCGAAACGTCGGGCAGTAGCGGTGGCACGACGACGGACGACAGCACACAGGACACTTCCGAAGCGCCGTGTGCGGCGACGCCCGTCGCCGCAGGAGATACGACGGTGAACCTCCGCGTCGGCTCGACGGACCGTAGTTATCTGCTGCACGTACCCGCGGCATACCAGCCCACTCGCCCCGTCCCGCTCGTCATCGATTTCCATGGCGCTGGGAGTTCCGCACAAGAGGAGCTCCAAACCTCCACGTATCCTCCCGTGACGGACCCTGAGGGTGTCATCCTCGTATTTCCGAACGGGGAGAGTGGTCCGATCGGCAATGCCTGGAACTTTGGGCCTTGTTGTGTTCCTGGCGTCGACGATTTCGCCTTCGTCGATGCGCTGCTCGCAGACGTCGCGGAGCGCGTTTGCATAGATTCGAAGCACATCTATGCGGTTGGCCTGCTCACCGGAGGGGGCCTAGTGCACCACCTCGCGTGCGAGCGCGCGAACGTCTTCGCGGCGGTGTCGCCCTCGGCGTTCGACCTGATCGAAGAAACCGTGGACGACTGTGCGCCCGCCCAACCCATCGGGGTCGTGGCGTTTCGTGGAACCGATGACAACCGAGTTCCCTACGGAGGCGGCTCTGCGTCCCTCGTGCCCAACATGGCCGTGACGTTCTTGGGCGCCGAGGCGAGCTTCGAACGCTGGGCGCAGCTGAACGGCTGCGTGGGAGATCCCTCGCCGTTAGACACACGAGGGTGCAAGAGCTATTCTCAGTGTTCGAACGGGACGGAAGTCGTGCTGTGCACGGAAGAAGACGGCATGGCAAAGCCGGGAGACGCCACGATTGCTTGGCCGATCTTGGCGCGCCATAGCCGTTAGGCGTTTAGTGGCAAGCCAGGCGCTGGTGGGAGGCGCACCGACGGTGCGACATAGAGTCCAACAGCCCAGGTGAGCTAGTCCGCGCGCGTCACCCCTTGTCATGAGATGACCGCGCGGAGTGGTCACCCCGCCGCGACATGGCGGCGCACCTGGGTGCTTGTGGGTGAGTCTAGGTCACATGGGGTGCGGCTGTCGTCGATACAGTAACCTCCGAGACCCATGAAATCGAACAGTTAACTTCGTCGAGATAGGCGCAGCGCAGACTTTGCACTGTTGACCATTGGTGTGGACGCATGAACGACGAAAGGTTTTTCCTGTTTCGTACCCGCCGCGCCTGTGGATATGTTGCGCCGCATGCAGGGAGTGGGTGGGCTACAGGGGACCAGTGCGTCAACCGCCTGGATTCGGGGCGTCGTTCGTCATGCGGGTTCTTCGGAGACAATCCGGGACCACTACATCGAGCTGTGGGATTACCTAGAGCACGCACCGCGTTTCTTGGCGGAGGCAACCATCAACCCCCGCGGCGAGTTCGCGTTCGAACAGTTGGGCCTCGCCGGTGCGGACGCGTCTCAGCTAGGTTACGAGTTGCGCATCACCGACGGCGACGGCTCTGTGGTCCACTCCGAACATGTGTACCTCTCATCGGGAGAAAACCGGGTGGTGTTGAGCTGGGAGCAGGACCGTTCACGCCCGAAGGTCTCGGACGTGGTTCCGGCCGGCGGCGTATATTCGCGCCACGGTGAGGAGCTGTCGACGTCAGCCGAACACGAGACGTTCGCAACGACGGATGCAGACGACGTGGCGGACGAAGGGGAAGATCTCACCGATCTCCCCGATGACGCTCCCTCCGAGCGCGCGTACGGGCTGGCGGACGAGACGGGAGTGCCGGTCGAGGTGTTCGCCGCCTTGGAACGGCTAGAGGTGCCGTTGGCTCCAGAGCTCTGGCTCGACTGGACTGCGGAAGACTGGCGAAGGCTCGTACAGACGCTCGTCGATGAAGGACGCTGCGGCGCCGAGGTCTTGCTGGAGGCCGATCGAATCTCCGAACGGCTGTGCAAACTCGCCGTGGAACGTGCAATCGAAGTCGGTCCCTTGGGGCTTGGAGATGGCCCTGGTGCCGTCCTGGCCAGCCTCGACTTACCTCCCGAACGGCTGCGACGGGTGCTCGCAGCGCATCAATCGAGATCGGGAACGGAAGCAGCGCTGGAATGGGATGCTGGCGATGCCGAGACTGCCGGCGGAGAAGAAAGCTCGGCAGAACTCGAGGCCATGCTCGAGGTCGCCCAAGTGATCGGATGTGACAACTTGCTTCTGAGAAAGCTCCATCGGGAGCGTGCAGCAGGAGCGTGGAGAACGCCGGAAGATTTGGCGAACCTCGACTTCGATGACTGGTGCGATTGGGTCGAAGATGCCCACCGGGCCGACTTGGAAGCAGAAGGCGCCGAGCACGAAGAGGCCTTCGAACGTCACGTCGAATCGAGGGCCAACGCCATCCTCGATAACTTGGAGCAATGCTACCCCAACCCGTTCATTCGTCGGGCGCTCAGCACCGAGCCAGGAGTTGGCCCGAACACGCTGCGGCTGCTCGAGAATGCGGCCGACCACGATTTGCTCAACGAGTCGATCCGCGCGCGCGTTCAAACCGAGCCGCAAGTATTGGAAGGGATCCCGGCTGAGGAAGTGGAGCGAGCGCTCGAGGAGGTGGCGACCATCGAGCGGCTCAGTCGCGTGAGCCCTAGGGGCAAAGAGGTTGCGACGCTGTTCAAGGCGGGGCTCATCTCTGCTCACGACATCGGTGGGGCTGCGCGGCGCAGCTTCGTCGAGGCGCACGAAGAGTCCATGGGTGGTCGAGCCCAAGCGGCACGCGTCCACGCCCTGGCCCAGCACGTTGCAGCCCAAACTCACCTCATAGCGACGAACCTCGCCGAGGCCGAACATCCGGCGCCGATGGTGATGGGATCGGCCATCGACCGGCTGCGCAACGTCCCGAGCCTGAGAGAGCTGTTCGGGAATCGAGGGTTGTGCGAGTGCCCGCACTGCGGCTCAGTGTATAGTCCGTCCGCGTACCTGGTCGACCTGCTACGCTACCTCGGAGCTGCATCCCAGGAGCAAGGCTCTCCGTCGCTCGCGCGCCGCAAGGACGGATCGCGTCGCCAATACAATCCGTTGGACGTTCTGCTTGCCAGGCGCCCGGACATCGCAGACATCCCCCTGACCTGCGAGAACACGCTGACGCCGTTGCCATACATCGATCTCGTCAACGAGATCCTCGAAGGGCGGGTCGCCAACGCCACCTGGACTCCCGATACGGGCAAAGTTCCCGCCGATGTGCTCGCGGCGGTTCCGCAACGCGTGAACGCGGAAGCCTACCTCGTTTTGCAGCGCGCAGTTCACCCCATTGGGCTGCCGTTCCACGAGTCCTTGGAGGTTTTTCGTCGCTACCTAGCGCACCTGGGCGTCAGCCGGCTAACCCTCATGCAGACGTTTGGCACGGCCGGCGCCGCGGAAGACCTGGTCGCCGAATCGTTGAACATGTCGCTCGAGGAGCTCAGGCTGATCACCGCCCCCGGTCCGGAACTGGTACACCTTTGGGGGGCTGCGCCGCCGATGACGCTGGAAGCTCTCGTTCAACGTCTCACGCCGGCGTCTGCTTTGATGGCGAGTTCGGGCTTGACCTTCGCGGAGTTGGTCGACCTGGCGAGCATGCGCTACATGAGCGGACCGACGCCGATCACGTTGGACACGCCTGCCATCGACTGTGACCCGGAGAAGGTCACGGTCGGTGGCCTCGACGCCCAGAGCCTGCAGCGAATATTGCGCGTCGTGCGTTTACAGCGGCGCCTGGGCTGGAAGTTCGAGGAGTTGGACCGAGTGCTGCGGGCGTTGGGCAACGGTGATCTCGATCTGGCCATGCTGAGAAAGCTGGTTGCCGTCCGTGAGCTGTCGCGAGCGCTCGAGCTCTCGCCGACAGAGCTAGCGGTGTTGTGGGCGCCTTTGGATACACACGGCAAGTCGAGCCCCTATGCTGCGCTGTTTCGAACTCGCACGGTCTCATGGCACGTGGGAGAGGACCGCTTTCGTTTGCGAGCCGACGGGCTGGAGCTGGCGGCTCCGGGCGCAGACCTAACACCGGTATTCCCCGCGCTGCAGGCCGCGTTTCGTGTCACCAACGAGGACCTGCTGACGGCGCTAGATGCCCTGAAGCGACGTGGCCAGGGCGTTGGTTTGGACTCCAGCGGGTTATCGGCCCTGTATCGATTCGTACTGCTGGCGCGCGCGCTTCGATTGAAGTCGTCGCAGCTCGCGGTACTGCTCCGGCTCGCTCCGAGCGACGCCGATCCGTTCAGTCCGGGCGATCCCTCCGGCGCGCTGCGCTTCGTGGCCCTGGCTCGGGAGCTCCGCGATTCCCCGTTTACACCCGAGCAGGTGAGCTATTTGTTCCTTCACGAGATCGATCCTCGTCAAGATCCCACGCCCAAAACCGCTCAAGTGCGTTCGGTGATCGCAAACCTACGGCGTAGCATGGTGGACGCGTTCGCGCAGACGGCGCAACCAGCCGAGATGTCACGGCAAGTCCTGCGCGAGAAGTTGGGCCTACTGCTCGATGGCTCACTGCTGGACACTGCCATGGACGTGCTCAACCGCAAGAGCAAGGTTCCGTTCGAACGGCGTCGGGAGTTCTTCTTGCGCCACTTGGCTGACGTCTTCCCAGAGCCCGAAGCTGCAGCGCAGCGTCTACTGGGCTCGGCGGAGCCGGGGCCAGCTCCGGGCCCCGCTCGATCTACCACAGTAACGCCCCCCGCCGAAGGCGCCACCGCAGGGGATCGAAACGCCATCGCTCCGTCGGTCCACGAGGACGAGCAGACTCGGGCCGACGTCACCTTCGTCCTTCAACATCTCCTCCCGATGCTGAGGCGGCGACAAATCCGCGGCGCCGTCGTGCAGGTCATTGGCGACGCCGTTGGTCTGTCGAGCGCCAGCACGGGGCGCCTCCTGGAGCAAGTCTTGCACTCGCGTCGAGCTCGTCCCGCTCCACTCATGGCGGAGTTCATGGCGCTTCTGGGAGTCGGGTTGACCGCGCGTTATTACGCCAACCCCAACCTGCAAGGCGAACCGGTGGTGACACGCATAGAGCCCGAATTGACGTCGGGGTGGGGCGGCGCGGCACCTGCTCCAGGGGTTCCTGCGACCAACTTCAGTCTGGAGCTCGTCGGAAGGTTCATGGCCCGCACGTCGGGCGACCACGTCTTCTACGTCAATAGCGACGGCACCGTGAAGATGTCGATACGCGTTCAAGGTCAGGACCGCGAAGTCCTGCGTTCGTCGGGCGCCGCGGGGCTCATGGAGCACACGGGACGGCCCGTGCCTCTCGTCGCTGGGACACTCTACGAGCTACGGCTCGAGTATCGCAACCTCGGCACCCCTGCGGCCCTTGCCGTTACGGTGGGCACAAGTCCAACGACGAAAGGGCCAATCCCGAGCACGGACCTGTTTCCGTTCGATGCGTCGAGCTCTTTGGAGGAGGTCGAAGACGGATACCGCCGCGTTCACAAGGTCGCACAGCTGCTGACGGCCCTTGGCGCTTCGGACGCGCACGTCGCGTGGTTGTCGCGGAAGCCTCATCCTCTCGACTTGGACCTCGTCTCGACCGCTCCCAGCAGCGACGACGTAGCACGCGAGCTGTTCGCTCGGTTCCGACAACTCTCGGCCTTGTACACACTCCGCAAGAGCCTTGCTCCTTCTGCCACCGATCTATTCGAGATGTTCACGGCCCCCAACGCCACCGAGGCAGTGACCAGGCTGCTCCAGGCAACCGGTTGGGATCCGCGAGTGGTCGCCGAGGTGCTCGGAGGGAAGGAGTTTGGCAAGTCGAGCGCCGAGCCGTTGGTATTGCGCTTGGCGAAGGCCATCGACGTCCAGCGCAGAGTGGGTGTCGGTGTCGCCACCCTGCGTGCCTGGTCGAGCCGGCCACCGGATGCGGCCATGGCCGCCGAAGTCGTGCAAGCGGTGAAGGCCCGCTACGACGAGAAGCGTTGGTTGGACGTCGCCAAAGCCTTGAACGACCCGTTGCGTGCAGCGCGACGCGCGCTGCGCGCCGCGGGTGACCTTCCCCTCGC
>CBINDO010000303.1:0-10046 GCA_966249405.1 uncultured bacterium
GCCGGAAGTCCAGGTTGCTGTTCTCTCCGAACGCATCAAGAACCTCACCGATCAGAAGCGGGCTCTGGTGCTGGCGGACCACTTGGCGCGTTTGAAGTCCGAGGCAAAGAAGATCGAGTTCGACCAGCGGTTCCTCGGCGGCAGCGACGAGAAGGGCGAAGAAGCGCCCGCAGATGACTCGGGCAGTGGTTGACCCTCGACGCGCAGGGGCGCTGCGTTGATTAACTGGCAATTGGGACCAGGCATCGCGGCTGAACACACTCGGCTGTCGAACGGTGTAAACCTGCTGGCGGTTTGTCTTCCGAACACTCGCCGGCAGGTGCTGTATTCACTGCTCGCGGTGGGATCGCGGTTCGAAAGCGCGACCACGAACGGGCTCAGCCACTTCCTCGAGCACATGATGTTTCGAGGCACTCCGAGCTTTCCGACGTCTCACGACGTGGCGCTCGCCTTCGAGCAGTGGGGTGGCATGCTCGCGGCGAGCACCGCCGCGGACGTCGGTGACTGGTGCGTCGGTGTGCCGGCTGGTAATTTCGAGCACGTCCTGCAACCGTTCGGCGAAGTGATCACCTCGCCCTTGTTCAACGGCATCGAGGTCGAACGCGGTATCGTCCGCGAGGAAATCCTGGAGACGCTCGACGAGAAGGGCAACTGCGTCGAACCGGAGGACCTGATTCGACAGGTCATGTTCGGCGAGCACCCGCTCGGGATGCCGATCACGGGTTCGGTGCGACAGGTCGAGTCGTTCACCGAAGCCGAGTTACGGAGACATCACGCCCAGTTCTACGCTGGCGGCGCGTTCACGACGGTGAGCGTCGGTTCGCTACCGCCCGACCGCGTGCTCAAACGGCTTGAGACCGTGTTTGCTTCGCTGCCGAGTGGGACCGCTCCAAGCGCCGCTCCGCCGCCTGCACAAACCGCGCGTCGCTTTCGGATGGTCAATCATCGAGCGAGTCAGTCTCAGGTGCGCGTGGCGTTTCGGGCGCCCGGTTGTTTCTCCCCGGAGGAGCCGGCGATGGACCTGCTCATGCGGATCCTGGACGACGGCATGGCCACCCGTTTGTATCACCGCATCTGCGACCAACTCGGGCTCTGTTACGACGTCTCGGGCGACTACGAGTGTTACGTGGACAGCGGGTTGATCGAGCTTTCGGCCGAAACTGGTCACGAGCGCACCGCGGCCGTGATCGAAGAGCTGCTGGCGTTGATTTCGCGCCTCAAGCACGAGCCGATCCCTGCCGACGAACTGCAACGCGCGCAGTCGCGCTTCCGCTGGCAAATGGAATCCGCGCTCGATAGCCCGGGAGAACTCGCCGAATACCTGGCGCTCGAATCCCGCAGTTCCAACCCGCGTACGCCCGCCGAGCGCACCGCGCAGATGACCGCGCTCGGCCCCGAAGACCTGCAGCGGGTTGCCCAGCAGTGGTTTCGGCCGGAGCACTTGAACGTCGTGGTGGTCGGTAACCAGTCGAAGGCTGCGCAACGCAAGCTGCAAGCGCTGGTCGATGCATTCGTCTGAAGCGCGCCGGTCGCCCCATGACCACTGTGCAGGTGAACGAGAGCGAGCCACGCACGACACCGAGTGGTGGCAAATCGAGGCCCATCAAAAACAACCCGCACTGCAAGCCGAGTTCGAAGCGTCGGCGGCGGAGCTGCGCAAGATTGTGGTGCAAGCGACTTGGCTGGTCGACGCTCTCGGCGCCGCGCGCGACGCATTGAAGCCGAGCGGCAGCGCAGCGAACGCGGAGGAGGCGAGCTGGTGCATCGCCGCCGGTGCGATTCGTTCGACCGTTTGGAACGAGCTTCATGGTTTTCACGCGGTGCCGCCCGAGGAGATCGACCTCGTGCACTTCTCGAAGCAGGCGCCGCCCCAATGGGATACGGAGCTCAGCGCCATGCTCGGGCGCGAGTTGCCGCAATTCCGTTGGGATGTCGTCAATCAGGTTCACGCCCATCGCTTGGCGGTAAGTCCGAACGCCACACCGTTCGTGTCGCTCGAGCACGCGATGGCGTGTTGGCCGGAGACGGCAACCGCCGTCGGCGTTTCACTGGGCAGCGATGGACAGCTGCGCGTGATTGCGCCGCTCGGGCTTTCCGACTTGTTCGGTCTGGTTTTGAGGCGTGGTCCGTTGTTGCGCGATGCCGACGCGTTCACGCAACGGCTGCGTTCCAAACGTTTTCTCGAGCGTTGGCCGTTGCTGCGCTTGGCCTGACTTCTTCGACGTCCCGTTCGTTCCAATGGCGTCGGGAACCGCCGCACCCGTTATGTGTCTGACGACTGATGCCTCGTGAGTCCGCTGTTTTCGAGATGTCGCGGAAGGTCGCCGTGGCCACGTCCTTGCTGGCGACGCTGATGTCGTTGCTCTTGCTTCATCGAGTTTTGCGCCGCGCCGACGCGGACGTGAGCTGTCTGTTGCCTGGCGCGTTACGCGGGTTGGCCGGTGAGGAGCGGGCGTACTTGGCGGCAGTCGCGGCGGGCTGCGGGTGGGCGATTTGGCGGCGCAGGGCCGAAGCGCTCGGCTGGGTCCAGCTGTGCGCTCTCGTCTGCGGGCTGTGGCTCATGCAATACCGTTGGGGAGAACAGGCCGGTAAGCTCGATCCACGCTTTTGGTTCGCCCTCGTCGCTGGAGTAGCGACGCTTCACGCCTGTTACCTGTGCCTGGTAGCTCACGGGGTCATTGTGATGAGTGAATGGTTTCGACGGCGGTCGAGTCGTTGACCGGGACGGTGAAAGCCGTTCCCGACCGTTGCCAAGCGCCCTTCAACGAGCACTTTGGGCGCGGATGACCGCCCCCAGATCTTCACGATAATTGGCCCAGGTTTGCCCTTCGGCTGTGCGGCGCGCACGTTCAGCGAGCGTTCGACGCAGGGGCTCGTCTTTCATGCGCTCGAGTGCGTCGCGCAGGGCGGCTTCGTCTCCGACGGGCACGATGAAGCCGTCGCGACCGTCGACGGCGGTGCTGCCGGAGTTCGGCGTAACGATCACTGGCAAACCCGCAGCCATGGCTTCACCAACCGCGTAGGATGAACCCTCCCAGACGCTCGGCATCGCGAACACGTGGCAATCCCGCAGCGCCGCAGCTACCTCTGGTCTGGGCAGATGACCGTGAAACTGCGCCACGTCGTGCCATGCGGCGGGCCCGCCGGGGAGGTCGTGGGTGAGACCAAACACGTGCACACGCACCTTTGCGAGGCCGCGGGCCGCGCGCAGTAAGCGCAGGATGCCTTTGCGGACGGCGCCGGTACCGATCAGCGCAACGTGCAGCGTCTCACCGGCGGAGCGACGGCGCTCCACGTAAGGGAACGTCGTGATGTCGCAGCCGTATTGGCAGACCACGATCTTCGACTCCGGCACCCCAGCGGCTAGCAGCGTATCGCGTACAAACCGTGAACCAGCGACGATTACGTCGGCGAGCGCGTATTCGGCTTCGTTGCGCTCGATGCGTTCCCAGTCGTAACCACCGGTCTCGTAGCTGCGGTCTTCGACGCCGAGCGCGTGAGCTTCTCGCATCAGCGCGTCGCGCCCAGCCCGACGATCGCCGACGTATTGCTCGAGGTACAGACGCTTGCCACTGCCCTGTAACGCGCGGAACACGTCGAGGGCGCCCGCGCACGGAAGATGCACGACGTCGGCGTGACGAGCCGCTTCCACCACGGCATCCGTCCAGCGCTTGGAGGTAGTCTTGGCGCCGAGCGCGGAGAACACCCCGCGCTTCCAGGCCCGTGGTTGCGCGATGACGACCTTGGAACTGATAGCTGCGCGAGAGTAACTCGTTGCCTTGCGCAAACGTCGAGATAACCCGAGCGCGGGGCGGAGCAGCCGGGTGAGGACGCCTTCAGGTAGGAACCGTTCGGTCACGAAGGCTTCGAGCTCTGCGCTTTCGGACCAGGCTTGCGCGGTCTCGTAGAGGTGATGTCGATGGGGATGTCCCACCACAGCACGCAACGGAGATGTCAGTCGATCACTCATGGCCACCAATGCGCCCTGGTGAGCAGCATAGGCGGGGCCGACGGCGTTTACAACCGTTGTACCCGAGGGCGCGCGGGTTGCATCTCGGCACACGCCGCGTATACTCGCACCAATGCGCGCAATCGGACGTGTAGTTGGCTGGGGAGGGCTCGCCTCGAGCGAGCGGTTTCGTGGTGGCCGACCGGGGCGGACGTGGGGCCTGCCACTCGGTAACGTGTCGTTGGGTCGAACGCTGGCGTGGGCCGCCGTTTGCGCGACGTGGAGCGCGCCGTTAACGGTGTACGCGCAGGTCACGCCGCCGGCGACGGCTGCACCAGCGTCACCGCCGGCGGCCGTACCACCGCCATCCACGTCGGCACCATCATCCACGTCGGCACCATCGACGCCAACACCGCCTGTTGCCCCCACTCAGGCGGAGCCGGTGGCGTCGGGCTCCGCCCCGATCGTGGCCCCAGCTCTTGCCGCACAGCCGGACGTGGCCGGTACGGGCCAACCCGCACCGATGCCCGCAGCAGCGCCTGCACCGATACCCGGCCCGGGTGTTGCTCCGCAGCCCGCAGCCACGCCGAGCGCGTCCGCGCACACGAGCGTTGCCGACCCGGCCGGTTACGGCTCGGGGGATGCTCGCTACGGCGCGTATCCACCGCCATACGACCAACGGCAAGACTACGAGCAGCGCATGCGTTACCGCGGTGTGTACGTCCAGCCGCGCATCATGGGGATGTTCGGCGTGAACTTTCCGCACGCCTTCGCAGAGAGCTGCCCGGGTTCGAGCTGCGAGCTCGATTCGCCCGCGGGTTTTGGCGGCGGTGCTCTCGTCGGTTGGGGCTTTCGAAACACCGGCATTCACCTGCTGGTCATGGGAATGTTCGACCAGTTCGGAGCCGACGTCGAACTTCCTCCCGAGTTCGACGTCGACGGCGGTGCGTCGGGCGGCGCGGGCGGAGGTTTCGACATCGACATCGGCGACGACGGCGTGAGCATCGACGGAGACTTGTTCGGTGGTGGTTCGGGCAGCGGTTCGGTGTTGGACGACGAGGAGCCGGGCGACGCCCACGCGACGCGCTCGGGCGTCGCATTCGGTGCGGGCGTTCAACAAGCGTGGTTTCGGCGCCCCGTGCGGCTGACGACCGGGCTTTCCGCGGGGGTGGTGAGACGCACCGTCAAGGGCACGAGCTCGACTCTCGACTCGCAGGCCGAGTACACGGCGCCGTTCGTCATGGGTGACGTGGGGTTCGCGTTCGGCCGACGTAAGGCGTTCATGATCGGCGCCATGGCCTTCGTCGAGTTCATGCCCAAGGTGCGACTGGACCGCAATGGCGTGTTTCGCAACGTTCCGGTGATCACTCGAGGGCCGCAAGTTTTCGTCGGACCGTACATTGCCGTGCAGTGGGGACCAAGAGGGAGGCCCGTCGAGCCTCACGAACAATACGACGAAGCCGAGTGAGCGCCCTCAGCGAGATCTGGGCGCCGACTCGACGTTCGCGCCTGCGACCTCGGTCTCGGCCAACGCTTTCTGCATCACCTGCAGACGTTGCGCCACGATGGCGCGACCGAGCGGCGAGCGCGGCGCTCGCGTCGTGTAGACGTACGAGAAACATTCTCGAATCGATGCTCCACTGGCCGTGAGTTGAGCTCGCCACGAGGTTGCGTCTGCCCAGACGTGCACCTTCACGTCAGTGTGGTACCCGGCGGGTCTTTGCATCGAGGTGTGGCTCGCGAGTTCCACGCTCGGTCGATTCGGCGCGGCCAACTCCGGGCGCCACAAACCGGCCTGGGCGGCACAGCGTTCGGGGTTTACCAACTGTCCCTGGCGCCAGCGTTTGACCCACAATTCGCTCGCTGTCTCTGAGTGTGTGGCGTGGTAGTAAGTCCCGGTCGTACGCGCTCGCCACAAATTCCCTTCCGGCAACATCAAGGACAGAGATTGGGCTGGTACCGATCGTCGCTCCAGGCTGGCTGCCGTCAACGGCGCGGTAGATAAACTCCGGTGGCTGTAGGTTTCGGGTGAACTGACGTGGGTGGACTGGGGGGACGGCGTCGTGCAACCGAGAACCGAGAGGCTCGCAGAGAGCGCCGCACGAACCGCCGACATTGCGCGCCGTGTCGTGCCGTGAATGGTGGTTGCACGAGTATGTCGGGCCGGGATGCTCACCCCAGCTTGGCTGTTATGAGCCTTCGCGCTGTTCGTTGGATCGCTCGTGTGAATGCCAACCATCGATCTTTCACTTTCCAATACGGTACGGCTGGCTAAAAAGGCCACGTGCGTGGCTGGTATCACGGAGCGGGGAGGCCATGAACGCTCCGCGGTGAGATTTTTCTTGAGCTTACCCGGTTGCCGTGTGGTATGCAGGGATTAGGTATTTGGTTGGTTGGTTGGAAATCGAAGCAAAAGCTCGATGTCTTACCCCGCCGGAGAGTCCCCCATCTGGTGTATCGCGCGCACTGCATAATGTGCGCGGTCCGCTCGATGCATCAACCTCTCACCACGACGAGATCGCTACGGTTACCTCTGTTACCGGTTTACCGAGTGGACGTTAGGCTGAAAGGGGACCAAGTGAAGCGTCGCTGCCAGCGCCCGAGCGTTGGACGGACCACTCACCGTACAAGCGTGATGGAGCTGGGGGAACAGCTCGATGGCTTGGCGCCCGACGGACCCCCAAGGCAGACCGACCAACGACATTAACCAAGAAACAGCGCACTTACTTCGCGCACATACTCGAGACCGGCACAGACGACCGGCGAAAACAAACAACCGGCAAAGGCGAGACCGGCGCAGCCTCCCGAGACAGCACCTCTCCGCGAGATACCACCAACAGTGACATGGTGTCTTCGAGGCGCACTTCCCCACCGCATGCGAGCCTCGCCCCGAGCGAGCCCGAACGGTGAACACAAAGCAGGCGATGGCACGGGCGCACGAGCAAAAGGGAGTGAACGACACGGAAGTGTCGCAAGGAGTTCAAGGATGATGGAGCAACATCAAAGGTCCGGCGGTTCCCGAAATCGGAGGAAGAAGGCGAAAGCCAAGGCCGAACCCAAGCCCAAACAAGAGCCCGTGATGATCGTGGCGCGGCGTCCAGATTCGCCGCTGCTGATGAAGGTTTCGAACCGCAACATCGCCGCCTCGGCCCGCCCGAAACGGGCCAAGGAGCAAGTAGACGGGCCGTCACCCGAAGAGTCCACCGAGCTGAAGTCGGCGCCGGTTGCCGCGGAGCCCCCGCGTCGCTTGGCACGCATCGCACAAGCGCCGGCTGCTGTCCTCGATGACGATATCTTGCGCCGTGAGCGTCTACTCGAGCGCTTGGCGCACAGTGAGGGCAGGATCGCGATCACTCGCGTTGCCAACGAGCTCCTGAACGGCACCGAGCCGCTTCCGGAGACGCAAGAGGTCCAACTTCAACTGCTCGAGCACGTGGACGAGCGCCGCGCTCGCGACGCGATGGACGTCCTGGCGCGGTTGTTTGCGTCGCAGGCGCCGATCAAACGTCCGATCCTCGACCAACGACTGCGGCGTTTGGAGACCGAGGCCGACGAGGCCGAGACTCGCGACAAAGCAGCGCTCTTACGCCGTTCGCTTCGCGTGGCTTGAGCGATTTGGACCGGCGTGGTTGCGCCGGTCCGACTCGCGAACCTCGACGCTCAGCCGCCGCTGTTTTTGCAGGCTAGGGGCGCTTGGTTGTTGGTGACGTACACCGCGTATTGGCTCATGGCTTCCTGCAGTTGCAGGGAGCTGTCCATGGAGATCAAGCTGGGGTAGCCAGGGTAGGCAGCGGGGAACGCGTAGTTGGAGAAGTAGTTGTGGTTGTTCTCCAGCTGAGTCGCTGAGAGTTGGGTGGTGTCGGGCAGGGGGCACAGGCCATCGAAGCCGAAGATCGGTGGGATGTTGCCCGTACCCGGTAAACCTTGCACCATGACCGTCCCGGCTGGGGCCGCCGCGTAGCCAGCGCCGTGGCAAGAAACACAGGAGCTCTTTGGGTTATCCACCGGCCCCGCTAACCTGCCGTTGCAACCTTCGTGTTGGTAGGTGCGGACGTTGGGGTTGAGCACCGACTGGAGTATGGCTTTGCTCTGTTGGGGTTGCGTCGCCGGCCAAGTGTCGGGATCGGAGCCCCATTGCACTCCCAATGGCGCAAGGCGCTCCCAGAACGTGGCCCCAGGCAGGCTACCGTCGTAGATGAACGTACCGTAAACCCAGCGGATGGGTGAGCGCGCGTCGACGACCGCGACGTCGAGCTGCAAGACGTGCGTCGTGTTGAGCTCGCGGTCACACGAGTAAGACGAGGTTGCGGCGTCGTATTTGTGACGATCCACGGTCCATGCCGGAGCGTTCTTCAGAGCCGGCACACACTCGGGGGGTGCGCTCGTCGTCAAGATCTTGGTGACCAGCGTTCCCTGTGGAAACGGAAGGCCCTTCATGAGGGTACTCCCCTGAGCATCGGTGACGGTTTGAGGTACGCCCGCTGCGTTACCCTGACGCGGGATTGCCTGCCCGATCGCCCAACCGCCGAAGTCGTTGTAGTAACCGACGGACCACGACTCGAAGCCGGCCTTGTTCAGCTGTTCGCACTTCTCGGACACGCTGCGCTCGGGGAACTTGTGAGTTGGGCCGTTCAAGTCGTCGAGGAAGGCCGTGCGCTCGTTGGTGCAGCCGTGAACGAACTCGCGTCCGGAATGCAGGTCGAATGCCATCCAGGGCATGTTGTACCAGCGCACTTGGCCACCGACGCGAGCCTTGAATCCAACCTCGTTGGCGAGATTGGGATCTTGCTCGCGTTTGACGTAGTCTAGGATGACTTTCATGTAGTCGGCCCATCCGCCCTTCTTGAAGTTGACCGCTTTCTTGCCGTCACCGAAATCGACCTTCACCTCGAGCCAGGGGCTGTTGTCGGGCGTGACCACCGGTGCTTGGGAAGGGAACTCTGCGCTCAATTGGAAGAGCGGCCCCGTGTATCCGGGTGGCGGGTCCACTGCGGCATTGCGGAACGCTGATTGCTCCGGGGTCGGTGCGGGGGGTGACGGCGGTGCAGTCGAGGTGGACGTTGCCGTGGGACCAGTTGTGGGGTCCGCGGGCATCGGCGATGGGGGCGTCTCCACTCCCGAGCTACTCTGATGACAAGAGCTGACGGATGTGAGCAGCGCCGTCAAGATCAGCGCGGTTCTTCTTCGACCATGGACCTGGGCGTGTGCTTCGTGACTTGGTATCGAGATCGGTTTCATCGATGAGCTCCCTCTGGTGTTGTGTCGAGAGTGAACAAAGCGGCGGCCGTTGCTGCGAGTGCTCCTGCCCCTCGCCGCGAGTCGTGACTGCAGAGTCAGTCGCTCCGAACTCTCCCTCTTCGGAACCCTAAGAAGCCACGGTAAGCGACACCACGTCAATGTCGAAATCGCTGCGGCAGTTTGCATGTCGGTGTGTTGGATACGTGTTATGCGATGTTATATTTGGGGTGCGCCCCAGCACAACGATTGGAAGCAACCGGCGACGACGTGGCGATATGTGCGATGCGCCACGCGCGTAGCTGCCGCTTGTTGAGACTTCCAGCATTGGCTATGAGACTCGAAAAAAGGGATTGGGGACGCGACTGTTAGTCTAGTCGAGCTACTCGGACGTTCGGGGCAACTCGGTCGCGCCCACGAATCACATCGGGAGGTACTCATGCACGACAATGGACACTGGAACAACAGCACGCGACGCAGATTCATGCAGCAGGCCGTGGCCGGCCTTGCCGGGGGCGCTCTGGGCTGCGAAGACAACGAGCCGGCGCCGAGCGAGGAGGCGGACACCACCGAGCACGTGCTCGATGCTGGCAGCGCCGATGCTGGAACGGACGCGGCGTCCCCCGACGCAGGAGGCGCGGTCGTACGAGAAGTGACGCTGACCGCCAGCTGGATCGAGACCGAGTTCGACGGCGTACCCGTGCGCCTGCGCAGCTTCAACGGCACGGTGCCGGGCCCAGTGATCACTACGCGTGGAGGGGAACTCTTGCGCGTGACCGTCGTCAACGCTCTGGATGACTACGCCGCCAAGAGTTGGACGCGTGCCGACACCTGGAACGGTGAACACAACGTCCCGCACGAG
>CBINDO010000304.1:0-10024 GCA_966249405.1 uncultured bacterium
TTCAAGTTCAAACATAGCCGGAGGGCACAAAAAGCCTCACCCACCACCGTAGGGCGGCGCGGGCTCCTGACCCAGGACGAGACACAGACCCTCCAGACCGTCTTCAGCGTCTGGGCGCTGCAGAGCCCTGCGCTCGTGCTGCACATGGTTTAGGCTGGGCGGCGGAGATGATCATGAAAGGCAACGACGAAGTCATCAACGCTCTAAACGACGTGCTCACCGCCGAACTCACGGCAATCAACCAGTACTTCATTCACCACAAGATGTGCGCGAACTGGGGTTACGAGCGCTTGTCTCACAAGAAGCGCGCCGAGTCGATCGAGGAGATGAAACACGCCGACAAGGTGATCGAACGCATCCTCTTTCTCGATGGGGTTCCCAACATGCAGCGTATGAACCCCGTCAAAGTGGGAGAAGACGCGGTCGAACAGCACGAACTCGACCTTGCGCTCGAGCTCGAAGCGGTGGTTCGCTTGAATCAAGCCATCGCGCTCGCCGTCTCGAAGCACGACAACGGCACCCGAGAGCTGCTCGAGGAGATCCTGAAGGAGGAGGAAGAGTCGATTGATTGGCACGAGGCGCAGCTGCACCTCGTGAAAGAGCTAGGGCGCGAACGCTACCTGGCTCAGCAGATTCACGATTGACCGACATCGGCGCGCTCGACGACCAACGAGCAGGGAGGCCCGTCATCGGGCCTCCTGTGCGTTCGCCGTACCACGCGCACCTCACGTGGGTGCACGCCCCCCACCTAGGAGTTCGAGCGCTGCACCCGCCGGAACGGATGCAAGAAGCCGGCGAGGCTGGTCGGGTTGCGGGTCTGGAGCAGCAGCCGCCCGCGACCGTCGAATTCGCAGACAAGCCCCTCTCCGCTCAAGAACAGCCCTTTGTAGCCGCCGAACTTGCGCACGCGGTACTGGAGTTGCGGATCGAAACCAACGATGTGACCGGTGTCGCACGTATAGGTTCCCGCGACGTCGACCTCGTGGATGGCGCCGTACGTCGAGTAGAAAAGGGTACCGGGGCCGACGACCCGCAACATGAAGAACCCGATGCCGCTGAAGAACGACTTCACGCCGCCCCACTTGGTATCCAGCGTCATCTGATCCCCATAGTGCCCGAGGTAGGCGCCGCTTTGGAGGAACTGCTCCTGGCCCGCCGCCAGTTCCATCGCGCGGAGGTCGCCTTCGGGGGGCGGCGCGAGAAACAACGTCTGCCCGGGTGCGCTCGAAGTGAACGTGGTCTGGAATATGGACTCGCCGCCCAGCATCTTGCGTTTGGCAGCGGCCAACAAACCACCTCTCATGGTGGTCTGCACTTTCACTTCGCTGGACATGGCAACCATCGCTCCGCTCTCCGCGACGATTCGCTCGGACGCTTGAGTGAACGTGATCTTCAGCATGCCGAAGTCGGGGGCATCGAGAACTTCGTATCGCATCGTAGGACCTTTCTGGTGCCGAGACTCAGCCTTGGCGCGGCGGAAGTAGTTTACCGACGGTTTGTCCGTATTCGTTGGGGTTGCGCGTCTGTAGATAGACGCGCCCCTGACCACGCAGCCGCAGCACGAACCCTTCTCCGCTCAGGTAACTCGCGATCCAGCCGGAAGCCGCTTTTTCGACCGTATACTCGAGCCCAGCAGTAAACGCGACCAGGTGCCCGGTATCGACAATCAGCTCTCGGTCCAGATCGATCGCCTCGACCGCTCCGAAGGCGTTCATCAGAACCGGCCCCGAACCGGTAGCTTTGAGAAAGAACATCGATTCGCCGGTGAACAAGCTCTTGAGCCCTTGGAACTGAGTATCGAGGTTGACCGTGTCCGGAGCACACACGTAGCTCGAACCTTGGATCATCAGGGTTTGACCACCGGTGAGCTCATGGGTCACGAGGTCACCGCACAATCCCGGAGCCAGGGACACGTGGCCGCCACCTTGTCGCGCGGTGTAGAGGTTGGTGAAGAAACTCTCACCGCCCAAGAATCCGCGCTTGAGGCTGCCGAGGATCCCGCCCCCCGCCTTGGTGCGAGCCTGGGTCTCGACGGAGATGTTGCTGCTCATGCTGACCATCGCCGAAGCCTCGGCGCGCACGCTCTCGTTGGGTTCCAGGTGCACCGTGGCCAACGCATGAGCTGGTCGATATTGGATCTCGTATCTCACGTGATTCGTCTCCTCGAGTTAGCACCTGGGCAGCATGGGTTCGACACAACGCCGATGCCCGAACTCATCCGACCAACATGGGGCTGATCCACCCCACCAAAGACTTGAGGTTTCTGGATTGCACGTAGACCGTCCCGCGACCGGAGAACTCACACACGAGCCCCTCCCCGGAGAACAGAAACGCCTTCACGCCGCCGACGCTACGCACCCGAAAGTCGAGCGTCCCGTCGAATGCCACGATGTGACCGGTGTCCACCACGTAGGAGCCGTCGACTTGCACGGGCACGATGCCACCGTAACTGTTGATGAACAGATCTCCGCTGCCAGTACATTCGAGCAACACCAGCCCCTCACCACCGAACAAGCTGCGGAGCCCGCCCCATCGAACCCGAGTGTTGACCTCGCCCGAGCTCGCGAGGTAGCTGCCGGTCTGGACCAGCAAGCGTTCTTGACCGTTCAGTTTCCGGTGCACGATGTGGCCAGACAACGTCGGCGCCAGCACGACCTCCCCGGCAGCGGCCGCCGAAAAGTCGTTGACGAACATCGTCTCACCACCCGCGAACTTGCGGATCAACGCGATGAAAAACGCCGCAATGACGCTGAAGATGCCGCCGTTTCGCGGCGCGTTGAGGCGCGTCGACATCGCGACGTGCGGGTCGCGACGTACCATCGCGCCAGCCTCGGCGGTGACCACCTCTGCGGGTGCCAACTGCACTTTCAGCCAAGCAAACGCAGGACCGTGCTCTATGAAAAATCGCATATCACCTCGCCTGAGCTCATCGGAGCCCGCTCATTATGTTCACGATGGGCATCGAGTCACAAGCCCAAAGCATCTTTCCCACCACTCGTGTGTTCGCAACTCTCACCCATTCGATGAACTCGCGGCGACGGCTCCGCTTGGCCTCGCCTCTCGGAAGTACGGGACGCGCAGCTTCAAGAACGGCGACTCCACGAAGCGAAAGCTCAGGTAACCGAGCGGCACCGCCAAGCAAAAACATGCCAAGCTCATGCACAACCCGACGTAGTAGTCGTCGAGCCTCACCACGCGAGCGTGAATGGTCTTCGATAGCCAAAACACGAAGAACGGGTGCAGTAGATAAATGGAATAGGAATAGTTGCCTACCGCGGCAAGTGCTCGCGACCAGCGATTTGGGGCGTTTGCACCGGGTGAGTCGTGCATCCTCACGTCGTACCAAGCAACGAGCAGCGCGCTCGACACCGCCTCGATGGTCGGCTCGACGACCCAAATCCAGCTCCAATCCTGGTGTTTACCCGTCCCATGATAGCCACCCATGGCGTCGAACCAGGACAGGTAACCCAGCCAAACGGCGATGATCCCGAAGCCCACCCCCAGGCTGCCTTTGACCCAGTGGCGCAGCTCGAAGGCGTACATCCCCAACAAGAATTGATCGAAACGCCCCACGATCGTCCAAAACGCAAGCCGTTGGACGCTATCCATGTGCCACCACAATCCAAACCGGATCCCGACCGCAGCCACGACCGTCAGCCACAACCAGCGTTTTCCGCGCCGCATCGCCAGCAACAACCACGGCAACAGCAGGTAGAAGTGGAACTCCGCGGTGATCGACCAGCCTCCGTTCGGCAACGTCGGCTTCACCCATCCCCAAGCCACGTCGCGCGGCAACCCTTCGAGGCTTCCCCGTGTAACGTAGGTCTTGAGCGCGACGAGCCCGGTCACGAACACGAGGAGCGGCAAGAGCCGCACGCAGCGGTTCCACACGAAGCGCGCATACACGATGTCTTTGCCGCTCAACAGTTTGGCGAAGATGTAGCCGCTCAGCGTCATGAACAACGCCACGCCGACGTGGCCTTCGCCCAGAAACGCCCACGGCAGCGGCGCCACCGAGAGCTCACTCGCCTTCGAGAAGTGCATGAAGTGCCAGGTGAACACCTGGAAGGTCGCCAAAGCTCGAAGGTGATCCAAGCCGATGTAGTAGGCGCCCGTCGACGACCGCAATTGGATACTCCTCGGACGCAGAGTTACCAAGGGGGCTCGCACAAGCCAACCGCGATCATCCAAGATGACGCTTGGGGTTCGCATCGGCGTGCGTTCTGGTGTAGGAGACTCCCTCACCGTGAACACATCTCCCGGCTTCCAAACGTCGAAACGTCGCCTCTTCGTCGAACTCGGAATCGTCGCCGCCGCCCTGCTCCTGTTGGGGGCGCTGTTGTGGTTCGGGATCGGTTGGGTCGTGTCGGCGCTGTTGAGATCTCCGCCGCCGGAGGCCGAGCGCAAGTTGGGGGCGGCGGTTTGGGAGACGCTCGTCCCGCTCGAAAAACGCTGCGTTAACAAGCGCACGCTACAATACGTCGGGGACGTACTGCGTCCGTTGTTGGCGCACCAGCCGCCGGATTTTCACTTTCAATATACCGTGACCGATGACCCGGCGGTGAACGCGATCTCCCTGCCCGGTGGGTTCATCGCGGTGAACATGGGGCTGCTCCAAGCGATCGAGAGCTCGGAGGAGCTGGCTGGTGTGCTCGCTCACGAACTCGCGCACGTCACCGAGCACCATGGCACGCAAGGCATCGCCGCCCGTCTGGGCACGCTGGTGGTGCTCTCGTGGCTGTTCGGCGACACGTCGCTGAGCACGGTTGCTGGAGTGGCGGGTGAATTCGCGACTCTCGGTTACGGTCGAGATCAAGAGCGGGAAGCGGACGCGGTGGGGCTCGATACACTGCGGGCAGCTCACATCGATCCCAAAGGCATGGCGGACCTGTTCGAGCGTCTAGCCAAAGAAGCGTCCGTTGAATTGCCGTTCTTCAACACGCACCCCGACCCCGGCGAGCGAGCTGCCGCTGCTCGGAGCGCCCCGGTTACGGGGCAATTCAAGGCGTTACCGCCGTTGCCCGAAGCACTGAGCTGCCGTTGAAAGGGTGATGCACCTGGGATAACGTACCGGCATGCGACTGCCCTTGACCAAGCGCGATCCCAAGGAAACAGACCCGACCTCCGTGCGTTGGATCCGAACCCTGTGGGATCAATTGTCACCGCTGCCCGGCGGCAATCAGGTGTTCAGCCGTCTGCTCGGCATGCGCATTCCTTACACGGGGAGCATCAAACCCGAAGTCCTGCGCTTGGCGCCAGGGTACGCGAGCGTACAGATGCGCGATCGTCGCACCCTGCGCAATCACGTAAACTCGGTACACGCAGTGGCACTGATGAACCTGGCCGAGCTCACGGGCAACGCCGCTCTGGCCTACAGCTTGCCCGAGGACGCGCGCTTCATCGTCACCGAGCTTTCGATGCGCTACCTCAAGAAGGCGCGGGGCACGATCGCGGCGCGGTGCCAGTGCACACCGGTGACGTCCAACGAACGGCAAGCTTACCCACTGGAAGTGCAGTTGTTCGACCCTCAGGGCGACCTCGTCGCGGTGGCGACGCTCCAGACGCTGGTCGGACCAATCAAGAAAGAGCGCGTCCCGGACGGAGGTTGAGGGTTAGCCTTCGCCCACTCGACGACCGCGCGCCGTAGGTTCACCACGCAGCGGCTCGTCGAGACCAAAGTGCTGGCCCGGGCGGGGACCAGCACTCGCGCCCGAATCGGGCGACGCCCTGAGGCCGGTTCAAGCCGACAACGCGTGGGTGCCGCGGATACGGTGAATCGCGCTCAGCACCGCGTCCATCGACGCGGTGAGGATGCTGCTGTGACGCCCGACGCCAAACGTCGTTTGGCCGCCGCTCGAGAGTTGGACGTAGGCGACCGCTTCGGCTTTGTTGCCCTTACCGACGCTGTGCTCGCTGTACTCCAAGACCTCGGCGTCGATGCCGAGCTCTTTCTTCAGAGCATCCATCAGCGCATCGATCGGTCCGTTGCCCATCCCGGTGATACGTTTGACGGTGCCATCGACGACGACGCTGGCGGCCAACACACGCAGGTCACCTTGGCTGCTGAGTTCGACGCGCGGATCGGCGAGCTTCATACCGCGGTCACGCATCAGGTACTCACGTTCGAAGGCTCCCAATATCTCCTGGGGGCTGAGCTCCTTCTCCTGCGCGTCCGTGATCTTCTGGACGGCCTTGCTGAACTCGATCTGCAGGTTGCGGGGCAACACCAGCCCGAAATCCTTCTCCAGAACGTAAGCCACGCCGCCCTTGCCCGATTGGCTGTTGATGCGGATCACCGCCTCGTAGGACCGACCAACGTCGGTCGGATCGATCGGCAGATAAGGGACCTCCCAGGCTTGCTCCTGGTTGGCTTCGCGAGCCGCGAGCCCCTTCTTGATGGCGTCTTGATGAGAGCCGCTGAAGGCGGTGAAAACCAGCTCGCCAGCGTAAGGATGGCGCGGGTGGACAGGCAACCGATTGCAGAACTCGAAGGCCTCGACGACCTCCGAGATGTTCGTCAAGTTCAGCTCCGGGTTGATGCCTTGGGTATACATGTTGAGCGCCAAGGTCACGATGTCGACGTTGCCGGTGCGTTCACCGTTTCCGAACAACGTGCCCTCGACGCGATCGGCGCCAGCCAGCAACGCCAACTCGGCCGCGGCGACACTCGTGCCGCGATCGTTGTGGGGGTGGACGCTCAGGATGTAGCTCTGGCGGTTCTTGACGTTGGTCGCGAACCATTCGATTTGGTCTGCGTAGATGTTCGGGGTCGACATCTCGACCGTAGCCGGCAAGTTCAGGATCACGGGTGATTCCGGTGTCGCGCCCCAGGCGTCCATCACCGCCTCACAGATGTCCTTGGCGAAATCCAGCTCGGTACCCGTGAAGCTCTCCGGCGAATACTCGAAGCGGATGTTGGTCTTCGAGGCCGCCGCCATCTGGCGCAACAGGCGAGTCCCCTCGACGGCGATGTCGATGATGCCTTGACGGTCGCGGTTGAACACCACGCGACGCTGCAGCGTGGAGGTGCTGTTGTACAGGTGCACGACCGCTTGCGGCGCTCCTTTGACAGCCTCCAACGTCCGTTCGATCAGGTGCGGACGGGCTTGCGTCAACACTTGCACCGTTACGTCGCTGGGAATGTGATTACCGTCGATCAGCCAGCGCAAGAAGTCGAAGTCGGTTTGAGACGCGCTCGGAAAACCCACCTCGATCTCTTTGAATCCCACCCGCAACAACAGCTCGTACATGCGGCGTTTACGCTCGTGCCCCATGGGCTCGACGAGCGCCTGATTGCCGTCGCGCAAGTCGACACTGCACCATTGCGGAGCTTTGACGATGGAGCGGCTCGGCCATTGCCGATTGGGCAGAACTACCTTGGGAAAAGGCCGGTACTTGGAGGCGGGCATCCCGTGGGCGCTGGTCGGGGGTTTGACTGACATGATTTCGGTTTCCTGGGCTTGGGGTTTTGCTTAGTTCGCCCCGCCGTTTCAAGCCGGAGTTGGAATGTTTTGGTTCGGACCGGGCGCACCGCTGAGTGGTCACGCTCGTAGAAGGGCCCGAAATGCAAAAACCCTCTCCAGCTGATGGGGCGGGAGAGGGTCTGGGACTAACACAATGCCGCTCTCCCGCTAGGTAAGCAGAAGAGAAAGCAGTTGCGCAGCGGTGCCAAACATGTCCTTTGACAATACGGCAGTTTTCGTCGAGCCGCAAGCTTACGCCGCTCGGAGCCAACGATTTCCAAAATCATTGGAAACCGGGGCCCGCCTGCTGTGGCGAAGCAGGTCGCCGAACGGTGAGGCAGGCGTCAACGAATGCGGGGTACGCGGACCTCGCACGGGAACTGGATCTTGACGTTCTGGACGACGTCACTCTTGATCTGATCACAACTCGTGCCCTGGATGACCACCGTGTAGTCGTTGTCCGCAGCCAACGCCCAGCCGTTGGGGTCGCCGTAGACGAGGTCTTGGTTCGTCCCGTCCGCCAAACTCAGCCGCACGGCGCCCTTGTTAGCCTGAGCCACGACCACCGAGGTCTCCATTTCGAACGAGCAGGACCGCGTGGTCGCGACCACCGAGCCGAGCTGGGTGCCCAGCGCATCTCCGTCTTCTGGGGCGAAGTAGAGCTTCTCGGCGTAGGTGTAGCCGTCTTCTCCGTAGGTCGCCGCGGCCCACGTACGCCAATCCTGATAGAAGTCGTTGGCGGGAGGATTCTCGCGGGCAATCGTCGACTCCTGCTGAATGCAGTGCAGGTTGTCCTCGGGGTAGGGCTCCACGTCCAGGCCTTGGCCCGCGTGGGCGATGCCATTCAAGAAGTACTCTCCAGCTTCGGCTTCGTTGGCATCGCTGGGATTGCCGAGCAAACCGATCACGTACGTGGTGACGCCTTGCGCGAACGCGTCCTGAGCGACCGCAAACGCCGGGTCGTGGGAACACCAGACACCCTTGTTGATCAACTCGGGGTTACCGGCGCACATGTCCGGCAAACCGTCGGTGATGAGTACGAGGTACTTGGGACCATCTGCCGGAACGGCCAACAACGCGTCGAGGGCAGCTTGCATGCTCTCGGCCGTGGGGGTTTCGCTGGCTTGGTCCGGAATCGCTTCGGTGTTGGGTGGCAACAATGCCAGAATGTCGGCGAAGTTGTCGGTCGCGACTTGAATGTCCGCGCCCTGTAGTTCGGGGCAAGTGCCGTTCTGGTAACCCGTGTAGGTAATCGCACCGAACTGCACGTCCTTCGAGTACGGCTCCAGGCCCGCGACCGCCGCGCGAAGCCCTTCCCACCGATCCTCGAAGCTTCCGAACGAAGCGCCAGAATATCCGCCGTTCGGGAGGCTCGACTTGAACATGCTCGTCGAGCGGTCGAGCACCAACATCACCGTCGGGATCACCTTCTGGAAACCAACCTCGAGCGAGCTGCACACCTCACCCGTTACCAACTGGCCGTCGGAAGTGGCCGCAGGCGGATTGTCACCGATGATCGAACCTGGATCCCCCTCGCCGATGAAGCCGCCGGGCTCGATCGGAGTTGGTGGTGTCCCACCGGTTCCCGAAGGCGAGCTTGGCTGCACTGGGTTACCGGGCGTCACGGTGCCTGGTTCCGTTCCCCCGGGCGTCGGAGTCACCGGTGTGTTCGGCGCGGGGGTCTGCCCCACGGGCAAGCCCTGTTGAGGCGCGGTATCCCCGCCGGCGCTGCACGCACCGATGCCGAGAGCCGAGACCGCGACCAACAAGGCCACCGGCGTGGAACGCGAACCCGAAAAGCGACCGTAAGCACCAAGATAACGTTGGACCATCGTATTTTCACTATACGCAGACCCCCGAGAAATTCCAGGCGAAGCCCCAGCCGCGGCATCTGCGCTGTTCCAGAGACGACACATCTCGTCGGGTCGTAGCGATCGCCCTGCACGCTCCGATGGGGCCTACCCCGACGACTTCAATTCCAGCGGCAACTTTCCACGAACGAACGACTCCCACGATCTGGCGTGGCTCACGCCGACCGCAGCACGCCACGGTGCACGCCGAGAACCCTCGGCGACGGGCGCTCACCATTGCTCCGCGACGCGACGCTAGCCGTGGGAAGTGTGCGCCCCATCTCGGGATGTGCGAAGCGCTTTGCACGCCGAACTAATCGCGACAGCGAACTTCTTCACTCGGATTGAGACGATCTTCCGGCCCGTCGCGATGCCTCCACGAAAAGCCGGCTCTCCCTGTCCTATTGTTTTCAAAAGTGGTAATGGGGCCAGCCCGCTAGACCTGCGCTTGGGCGGCAAACGGGCCCTTAATTCCGTAACGAGGTACACGTGAACCAGAACACAGCTCTCTTTCGACGTCTCGGCAGTCTTCTCCTCGTGGGAGGACTCGTGGTGGGTCAAAGCACCACCGCGTGGGCCGGGCCGAAAGACGCCGAAGCCAAAAAGCTCGACGAAGCTGCCATCTACGAAGACTACCTGAACCTCCAGTTCGACGCGGCAGCGGAGAAACTCAAGCAAGCTCAGACACTGTGCGAAGAGGGATGCGGCCAG
>CBINDO010000305.1:0-9896 GCA_966249405.1 uncultured bacterium
GTAGTGTATGTAGGTGCACGGGAGTCCAGCTGACACGTGACGTTTGCTTGTGGCATTGGGTGGTGTAAACTTGCGGGCCGATATGTGTGGCGAGTTTGCGGTTGACAGATTGGTCTCCAACTTTTAGAGCATGCGAGCCGTACTCGGGGGAGGTCAACGTCGGCTTCGTCCGGCAGTGCGGGCCACACATTGGAGGGAAGACATGCAACTCACGAAGAGAGCTGTTTTGCATTGCGGTATCGTTGGATTGGGGATTGCCAGCGGTGCCTGTAGTTCACGCGACGATATGGCGTCACTCGAGGCGCAGGGTGTCGATGCCGGCATGCGTCTGGAAGCGTTGGTATCCGACGGCACCGACGTTGCCAGTATCGCCTACGCTGTGCAGCAAGTGGACTGTGTGACGGGCGCCAGCATCGGCTATGCAGAGTATCATTACGCGGCCTTGTCGTCCGACTACGTGCCAGGGGACATCCCGGAACTGCAGAACAATCCGTTAGCCGCCGGTTCTGCGCACTTGTCTGCGGACGCGTTCTTGAGCGCACCGGCGGGGTGTTACGAAGTGACATCCATGCCGCTCGGTGCAAGTGGCCAAGCCAGCGAGGACTGCGCCATTGCCAAGAAGACCGGCGTCGTGGTCGCGGAGGGAGAGACCGTCGAGGTCCTACTCATCAATCAGTGTGAAGGGGAAGATCCAGGCGGGCTAGACGCCGTCTCGGCGCTCAACCATGAACCGGTGATCGACGAGGTGTGGTTCGGAGACGGCAAGTTCGTCTGCGGCTCGACTGGCACCGTGTGTGCCCAGGCACACGACCCCGACAACGATCCTCTCGAGTTGGTGTTGGAGTTGACGCCAGGGGCCCCCTGCGCCGCCACTCAGCTTCCCTCGGAAGGGGGCGTCACCTGCTGGTCACTCCAATGTAGCCAGGTCGGCAAGCATGCGTTCTCGGTCGTCGTCTACGATCAGTTGGCCGGTGACTCTGGACCCGAGCGCATCGAAGATTGGTTGGCGGCGGAAGGGTATGCCAACGAGTCTCACGCCGAGTTGAACGCGTTCGCCTACTTCCAGGGCAACCCGGTCTACGCCGACACCGACGGCGACGGCTACGGTGATCCAAACGGATCTCAACTCGCGTGCGGAGACATCGTACCGCCGGGATTCGTGACCAACGCACTCGATTGTGACGACGTCAGCAATACGGTCAACCCCGAGGCATCCGAGTTGTGTAACGGCATCGACGACGACTGCGACGGCGTGGTCGACGAGGGATGCGGCGGTGTAGGGGTCGAGATCACCGCTGGCGGTTACGCCTACGGGCACCATGGCGCCTGCGAGGGGTGGAACCAATGCGGTGACGCGGCGACATGTGCGTTGTGGGCGTGTCAGAGCCAAGGATACGACACGCTCGTCTCGTACGGTGCCAGCGCGCCGTGTGGCATCGCCAAGCCATTCACCGAGTGTCACCTCATGAACAACGGGCCGTATGGTGGCGTTCAATACAACTGGTGGGTGGCGTGGCACGGCAATCCCCCCCACGGCGGCTCCTGCGACCTGATGGCCGTCAGCGAGATCTTCTGCGCCAACTCCGGTGGTGAGCCACCCCCCGGTGAGCCGTTGCCAGAAGCCGGCGAAGGTGAACCTGCGCCGTTGCCCATCGAGGCCCCGCCCTGTCGCGGTGAGACGTGCACGCGCTGAGCGTACGCGTGCCCCACGCCTGACCCCGCGGCATACGCGAGTAAAACAGAACGGCTCGAAGCTAACGGCTTCGAGCCGTTCGGCGTTTCCCGCTCTGCGCGAGGGACCTTCCCCACGCCCTTCTGCGCGCCAGACGAAATCGTGGGCGAACGTTATGGCGTGTTGTCCGCCGCGACGCGCATTCGCGTCCGAAGGTTGGCACTGCGCGAGGTGATCGCGCCGTGCGTCGAGCCGCTCTTGGCGTCGGTATCGCCGTGCTTGAAGGCGTCTGACGGATGGCTAGGGGCGCCGCGCCGCCAGGAGACGGACGCCGAGCGCAGCATCTTCCCACGCGGTTCGGACGTGGCCGAGACCCGCTGAGCGCAGGCAGCCTTCGAGTTCGTCGGTCGCGGGAAGCGCGCCTCCAGCCATCGCGAGGTCGAGGCGGGCGGTGGCCAATCCCAGCGGGCGTTTTGGAGGTAAGGGGCACGGCACCACGATCCAGCCACCGGGCAGCAATGCCTGAGCGGCAGTCATAATCGCTTCTTTCACCTCGGCGGTGGGACGTCCGGAGGCGGGCACCCAGGCGAGGCCCAGTTCATCCGACGCGACGAGACTTGCGCGGCGCTCCACTGAACCATAGGTCGCGCGTACTTCGACGGGCCGCGATTCGATGGCGAGTACGGGAACGAAGGGGACGTACCGCGCGAGCTCTACGGCGGTTTGGCCACCGTCCTCGGCCAGGCATGCGATGGTGGCGCCTGGGCAATCGAGCGCCTGAGGAAGACCTTCCAGCGCGCCGAGTAGCGAGGCGACCAGCGCTTCGACGAGGGGCGCAGACTCGCCGCCGCGATCGGCTCCCAGGCTCACCTCGCGGGGGGACGTGGCTTTGCCATGGCTCCGTAGCTTGGCCGCGTTCACCATTGCCCGCCGTAGCCGGGCGGAAAAGGCCGAAGTCCGTGGCCCACCAATCAACACGCGTTCGAGCCCTTCATCGACTTGGTATCGGCCGCTGGCGTCTGCGCGCGCGACAGACGCACGCACGAGCACGTCGAGTAGGCCAGCCGTAAATGCGTCGGGGAGTTCACCTGTAGCCCGTTCAGGAGCACCGAGCAGGCGAAAGAGCAGTCCCGTCTCGTTGGCAACGACACATGCGACGTGGGACCACGCCGACTGGGCAACGGCTAGCAGCCGCGCGTTGAACCCAGAGCCCGGGCCTTCGGGGAACTCCGCCGGCACTCTGCACGCGCAGACGGCTTCGACTAGGGCGTGGGCGCGGTCGAGTAGCGCCGTTAATCGGCGGCATTCGTCCGGTGTGAGCGCCTCGAGCCCGGCGGTGGCGACGACCTCGCGGACCGCTGTGGCGAACGAGGTCTGCGCCAGGGACGTGAGGTTGGCAGATTCCATCGCGTGGAGCACCCACCACGCATCGGTCAGTTTGGCGATGTTGCGCTCGGCCGCCTCCTCGCGGGTCCGCTTGCCCTCAATCGTCACGATCGCACGCTGCCCCAACTGGATCAGCAGCATCTCTTGAGAGCCCTGGCCAGAGATGAGTCCCAGGACGTCGCGCATGTAGCGCTCCCAGGGGAACGCCGACATGTAGCCTTCTCCCCCCATCAGACCCATCACCAGGTGGCCTACGCGCATGGCGCACTCAGCGGCGTGGTGCTTGCCGACGGTCGCGTACTCGTCGAAATGCGCGTCGCGGTCAGCCACGCGGGTGCCATCGAGCGCACGGTAGACGCTACCTCGCGCCTGCTGAAGCAGGGCCCGCATTTCCCCCACGGTGCGTTCTACGTTCGGATAGTCGAGCACCCGACGGCCTGACCGTCGGCGGGTGGAGAGGGTCTGCACGCAGCTGTCGACGATGCTCTCGAGTGCGCCAATGGCTCCGCAGGCGCTCATGCTGCGCCGGATGCGCGCGTAGGTGTTGAGCTCGCTGAGTGCATCGGCACGCCACACCAGTCGCCACTGCGGTAGGTGTACGTCGTGCAGTACAACCTGACCAAGACCCATCGTCGACATGCCCATCGTGTCCATGGCTACTCGTGCGACACCCGGGTCGTTCTTGTCGACGAGGAATGCCAACATGTCGTTGGACTTCTCGTCGCGCACGAACAGCACGAACAGGTCGGCAAAGCTGGCTGCAGCGAGGAAGCGCTTGGCGCCGTTGAGCACCCACTCGTCACCTTCGAGGCGGGCCGTCGTCTGATAGTCGAAAGGGTCGCGGTTCTCGTAGGCTCCCTGCACGCCGAAACGACGCCCCGCCATGAGATCGGGGACGTAGCGCTCGATGAGCTCGGGCCTTCCGCTCGAAAGGATGAGCTCGCAAATCTCAACGGTGATGTCGAGGAGCACCGCAAACGCCGGGTCGAGTGACAGCCGCGCTACCTCCTCTACCACCACCCCCCACGCGAGCTTGTCGCGCCCCTCACCCCCGATCTCGACTGGGAGCGAGAACCGAATCAGCCCGACCTCACCGGCCTGGATGAACACGCGGGGATCGTAGGGCTGACGCTCCCGGTTGCGGAAGTGTGAGCCAGGGTTGAGGTGCTCCAGCACGAACGAGCCAAAGCGGCGACGAGCTTCGCGTCGCACCTCCTCGACCTCCGCCGCCAGCGTCTGGCGGGCGGGCTGGGTGCGGTTCATTACGTCGACGGCGCGCGCTCGAGTCGTCATGTCGTGGTCCCCGGTGCGCCGCCGGAATCTGTCCCCAGCTTGTCCTCGGCCATGGCGGCCACGAGCGTCGCCAGCGTCTCCTCACCGAGGAATCGTTGGAGCGGGACGGTGGTGCCGATACGGTCCTCGATGACCGCCGAGATCTGTGCAGCGGTCAGCGAGTCGATCCCCATCTCGCCGATGGGGCGATCGGTGGGAACCAGAGCTTCGTCGATACCGAGCTGTTCGGCGATGAGCTGGACTAACCAGGTCTCGGTGAGACGGGCGTCGCCGTCTCGAGTTTTCGCGGTCATGGTGTGCCTTTCGAGGGTCATGTGATTGGGGCTTCCCGGTGCTGCGGCGCCAGCCGCAGCGGGATCAAAGAGAACGCGCGATCGTCGTCATCGAGATCGCTGAGGTGTTTCACGAGGCTGTCTTCCGCCTCGCGGTCAGGGGGCGCGGGCATGCCTAGCCGCTCGACGACGCGGCGAAGTGCGAGCGAGAGCCACGCCCGGTCGGCAGCCAGGGCGCCGAGGGTTTTGCGCTGCAGACACCACGTGTGCAAGCAACACGCCCCCGCATGAACGAGGCTGTGGCGGCGGGCGGCCTCGTAGCCTTCCGGCGTGCGATGACTCGGAAAGGTTCGAAACGCGGCACGGGTTTCATTGCGCACACCGAGCAAGGTGCGGCCGAGCGCAGCCAGCTCGGCGTCGTCCGATATGAGCTCTACCGCCTGATCGAGGCCGTGCATGACCTCGTCGACGTTGCCAAAGATGATCGACGGTCGCTCCTCGGAAAGCTCGGACGACGTGACTGGCGCACCGAAGCCGAACAACGTTGCAAGTGGCAGCCCGTCGGCTGTGCTGCGACGTCGCGTGGCGCTGGTCAACTGCGCGCGGATCGCGTCCAGCTGTACTAACTGCGTACCTTCGAACACCGGCGTGATCGCGAGGTCTCGCTGAATCTTCTGGAAGGCACCATCACCGATGCCCTCTCGAAGATAGGCGCGTGCGCTGAGCACTTCGCCGAAGGCGTTTACTGCCTGCACGCACAGCAAAGGGACGACGTACTTGGCGACCGCCGACCACAACGCCATGCGCTCCCGCGCAACGTCGAGGGCTCGTGCGGCCGCCAGCGCGGTGCACTCCGCCACCAGCATGTCCGCGAAGCCTTGTGCGATCAACGATCGCACGGGGCTCAGGGTTAGCGCGGAGCCCCCGTACAGGCGCCGCTCGCGGGCGTGCCGCAGTGCAATGCGTAACGCAGAATCGGCTGCGCCCAGACTCGTGCCACCCACCAACGTCCGGGTGATTTGGAGCATCCCCGTGACCATTTCGATGCCGCGTCCGGGCCGGCCGAGCACCGCATCGTCGCCGAGCCGTACGTCGGTCAACGTGAAGCCACTCAGGTCGTGGCTACGCAGACCGAGCGTTCGCACCTTGGGTAGGCGCGAGACCCCCTGGTTGCCGTTCGCGTCGAAGTCGACGAGAAACAGGCCGAAGGACGGATCGGAGGCCGCGAGCACGGTGGCGAACGCGGAGCGCCTGCCATTGCCGACCAGCCACTTCTCGCCATTGAGGATGTAGCCACCGTCGGTCGTGGTGGCGCGTGTGGCGGTCGCGAGTAGATCACTCCCCGCGGCACGTTCACTCACGCCGGCAGTGCCCCATGCGCGGCGCATCACGAGCGAGGCCACCCGCCGGCGCTGCGTCTCACTTCCCCAAATCCATACGGGCAGCGTGGCAAGCATCGTGGAGCCGAAACCCAACGAGACAGCCATGTCGCGACGGGAGATCACGCGCCCTACGGCGAGCATCGTCTCGAACGACGCCAGGCGTCCGCCCTCGCGCGTGGGGACGAGGTGCTCGTGGAGTCCGGCCGACCATGCCGCTTCGTACGCGCTGGTGGGTTCGGTCTCGCTGTCGTCGGCGCGCACCCCACGCGCCAGCGAAATACCACGTGCCGGGTCGAATGGACAGCCTAGGCTCAACTCGAGCTCTGCGGCGGCCTCGAACGTTGGCAAGGCGGTCGCTGCGGGTGTAGACGGTACCGTTGGGCTGAACGACCCCGATTGGGGAGTCCGCTGCGTTTCGACAATCATACGTGCTCCAGGAAGATTGCGTACGGCCCGCCTCGCGGATCGTCGGCAACTCGCAGCTCGTGACAGAAGACAACTCCACCGCCTTGACGATAAGCGACGGTTTCTAGTTCGAGCCGATCCCACAGCTGGCCAGCTCGCAGCCAGGTCACTTCCACCCGACGCAGGCGCTCGGTGAGGCCTCGGCGCAGCTCGGGCGCGACGTTGCCTTTGTTACGGACGAGCTCCTCCCGACCTGCTCCGGCGAAGCCGAGGGTCTCCACCCAGTACCACTGGTCGGCGACCTCACATTGGTGCCGATAAATCGTCCACTGTGTCGTGTTTCTGCCCAGTTCCTGGCCGTCACGATCGAGCTTGCCGCGCTGCGCACGCACCGACGAGAGGCGTGGAGTGCGGTCGACCTCGTCGTCGTGGAAGGCCGCCACGAGGGCAGGGGGAAGGCCTCGTGGGGAGCCCGACAGCGCCGCGTCGCCGCCCAGCTGGAGGGGCACGCTAGTGGCTTGCGCGCGCACCGCCACACCCGCCGGGCCGGTGATCGTCATGGCCATATCGAGCTGCGATGCCTGGAGACCGCGGACGCACGCGCTGACGTCGAGGAGGACCGCATCGGCATCCTGGAACCGCAGCGGCTGCTCGTAGTCGATCTGTAAGGACCAAAGCACCAGCCCGACCCGATGCTCGGCCAGCAGCACTCGGTGACTACATAGGTGGTCGCGCAACCAGCGCGTGCCTGCCTGGAAGGCAAGCCGCCCCACGGCGGTCGTCTGGAGTTGAGTTGGAGTGAACAGGCTCGTGTCGAGCACGACATCGTAAGCAGTGTGACGCGGCATCTTACGACCTGTCCGCCTCATCCGCCCGAGATTGCGGTGACGATGTCCACACGATCGTCTTCGGTGGTAGCGCGATCGAGCTCCTCCAGGTGTAGCTGTTCACCATTGAGCGCAATGAGGTGCGTGGGGCGGACACAGCCCTCGCGGTCGAGCAGGGTGTCACTCAAACCAGGAAAGTGCTCGATGAGTGTGTTCAGCCCCTCGCGCACGGTACTGCCAGGGATCTCGATGTTGTTTTGGAAGTTGGTGAAACGGAGCAAGATGCCCCTGACTTGGATGATCATGGCCGCGGGTTCCTTTGGTCGAGGTGGCTAAACGTCGAGCGGGATGCTCTTGTCATGCGGGGTGCTATCCGGGTTTGGTTTGGGGAGTGCGCTCGCGACCCAGCGAGCGCGCTCCAAAAGCTCGCCTGCCAGGAACTGACGGCGCGTTAGCCAGCGCTGCACCTTGCCGCTGGAGGTCTTGGGGATACTTCGGGGGCGAACGAGCACCACCGCGTAGGGCGGCACGCTCAGCTCGAGGGAGACGGCTTTCCGCAGCTCTTCGATGATCGCCGCTTCTCGGGCTTGGTTACCGGCCTGTACCTCGTAGACGACAACGAGGCGTTCGGTTGCCGTAGCCTGGTCCTCGACCGAGAACGCGGCGCCGCAGTTGTGTCGCAGGCCCTCGACCGCGGCCTCGCAAACCCGCTCGATGTCGACCGGATGATAGTTGCGACCGTTGATGACGATGAGATCCTTCATCCGCCCGGCGATGAACAACTCGCCGTTCTGAATGAACCCCAAATCTCCGGTGCGTAAATACGGCCCGACTCCTTCGCGCGTCGTTGCTCCGAACGTGGTGGCAGTTTCCTCGGGCCGGCGCCAGTAACCTTCCGCCACGCAAGGCGAGTCGATCCATATCTCTCCCACCGCACCCTCCGCTAGCGGCTCTGCCGTCGCTGGGTTGGCAATGATGACCTGCGTATTCGGGCCTGGTGTTCCGCAACTCACCAGCGAGCGGGACGGCTCGTTGGTGTCGGCGGGGCGAGCCACTCCTCGCAGTTCGAGCGCGTCCCGAGCGATGGTCAGCGAGCGCCAGCCCCCGAGGGGCTTGACGCCTGTTACGAACAAGGTGCCTTCGGCAAGGCCGTAGCAGGGGTAGAACGACTTGGCTCGGAAACCACACCGTTCGAACCGCTCGGCGAATCGTAACAGGGTTTCGCTGCGAATCGGCTCGGCTCCCGTGAAGGTGAGCTCGAGACTCGATAGGTCGAGTGTCTCCAGATCGGCGTCGCTAGCCCGGCGGACGCACAATTCGTAGGCGAAGTTGGGGCCTCCGGCAATCGTCGCACGGTAGCGCGAGATCATGCGCAACCACGCCAGCGGTCGCCGCAAGAACGTCATCGGCGACATGAGCGAGACCTGGATCCCGGACAAGAGTGGGCTCAGAACCCCGCCGATCAGGCCCATGTCGTGATAGGGCGGTAGCCACAGCGCCCCCGAGCTGTTGTCGTGCAACCCAAACGCGCGCGCAATATCGCGGCAGTTGTCGATTAAATTGGCGTGAGTCAACATCACGCCGCGAGGTTGTGACGTCGAGCCCGAAGTGTACTGGAGCAGCGCCAGCAGCTTGGGATCCGCGGGCGGGGTGAGCACATCCGCGCCCGGCGCAAGCCGATCGGTTACTATCACCCGAGGTGAGCGCGCCGTCGTCGCAAGCCAGTCTTCGAGCAAGACGCCAATGTCCGACGTGGTCAGCACCGCACCGGCAACGGCATCATCGATGATGGTTGCTAGCCGCGGCAGGCTGCGCGTGAGGCGGGCCTGCTCTGGAGGGAAGGCCGGCACCGCGGGCACGCCGGCGTAGAAGCAGCCGAACAGGCCCACGACGTAGTCTGGCCCGGGTGCGTACAGCAACATTGCCGGCTGGCGTGAAGCTGCGACGCCCGCACCCATGAGTGCGGCGGCGACGGCGCGCGCCTGCGCGTCGAGTTCGCCGTACGTCATTTCCTGGACGGACTCGTCCTCACCGACGAACCGATATGCAACGCGGTCGGGCGACTCATTGGCGCGCCATTGCAACAGTTGCGCGAGACTCTCGATGTCGTTCGATTGAGAAAGCATGGTGAGTGACTCGGGGGCTGAGGCAGTGTTCACATGTTACTCGTGCACCTCTTGGGCGTCTCCTTCGTTGTTGAGGAATAGCGGTTTCGAGTGTCCAGTTGGTTCGGGGTTTAGGAGTAAACTTGTTACGATTACCATCGTGCGAAAAAGGCTCGTTCAAACCCCCAAATTTCAATGAATCATCCTGGTCTCGCGGTCGGTTTCGTCTAGCAGCCCCATCGCAGGCAGCGCTCTGCGGGGAAATTCGTCACGCCCCAGGCCGCGCCGCGCCGCGCCGCGTTCGCTTTACGCGGTCACCGAGCTGAAGGCGGCGCGACAGTGCGTCACAGACTTCGAAGAACTCCTCGACAGTCGCCAAGCGCGGCTTTGCTCTAGCCGTGTAGGCCGTTGCCGTTCACCCAGAACAAGCAGCCAACGAATCCGCCCTTCCGCCGGTTGAACCCACGGTTCGGCTGTGTTTGCCTTACCGCGGATTGCCGCCGCCCCAGGGTGTGAGGGCGTTCGAATCGCTACTTGTACGGCAAACTATCAGC
>CBINDO010000306.1:0-9879 GCA_966249405.1 uncultured bacterium
CGTCCGCTCCGCAGCCCGGGTGCCACGTGCTGGCGAGCACCGTCAGACAACACACGGCACGCCGAGAGAGCGGTTTCGATGGGTTCACCAAACCGCCGTACCACGTGCAGTGGCGCGCCGGCAATCGGGCGTCTTCGGGGGCGACGCGGGTGTAACTTCCCAGTGACCGTGTCGCGATCGTCGCGCGAGCGCCTCACACGTCGACGATTCGGCGGTAACTATTTCATGCTTGCCGCCAACGCCAGTCCGCCTTCGCGTGGATCAGCATACCCCTCCCAACCCAGGGCCGTGCGTGCCAAGTTGTTGGCGTCGCCGATCGTGCGCGCGGGGTTCGTAAACTGGTGACCGAGCGCAGCGAGTCCTCGTCTCGAGTTATCGGGCAAGGGGCGCAAGCGCTCGGTGCGGATCGCATCCGGCACGAATCCGTGATGGATGCGCGGCGCGTCCACGGCATCGTCGAGGGGCTGGCCGTAATCGGCGAGCGCTCGCAGCACCGTTACGACCGTGTTCGGTATCGTGTCGCCGCCGGGAGAGCCGAGGATCAGCACGGGTCCGTCCAAGTCGGTCACGATCGTGGGCGACATCGAGCTCGTCATGCGACGCCCGGGTGTCAGCACGTTGGCGCCCGCGGTCGAAAACGCGCCCAAGGAGTTGTTCATGAACACGCCGGTCCCCGGCACCATGTAGCGGGCGCCAAAACTTCCGGAGAGGGTCGTCGTGCAGCTCACGACCATGCCGCTCGCGTCGACGACCGAGAAGTGGGTCGTGTCGTCGAGCTCGCGCAGCGCCGTTTCGTACAGCGGGTGCAGTTTCGCGGCTGGCGTGACGGTACTCGGGGAAATCGGAAAAGGTCCCAGCCAAGTTTCCGGGTTGCGCCATCGGGACAGGAGCGCAGCTTGGTCATAGCCGTGGGTGGTGATCGGGTCTGGAACGCCGAAGCGCCGCTCGGCGTGAGCGCGCTTGGCAGCCTCCGTGAAGAGGTGTAAACCTGCGACCGAATCGATCGGCAGACGCTCGGCGTGTTCGCGCTCGAGGAGCGCGAGCAGGGTGACGACCGCGGGGCCACCGGCCGACGGCGGCGGAGCCGTCTCCACCAACAGCCCGTGGTAGCGGGTGCGCAGCGGGTCGCGCAAACGAGCCTCGTATCGACGTAGCTCTTCCGCCGTGACCGGCCAGGCCGTGTTGGCCGTGAACTCGACGAACGCGCGCGCAAACGGTCCGTCGTAGAAACCAGAATTGCCCGAGGCCGCGATGCTCCGCAGCGTGGTCGCCAAGGCCGGCTGCCGCACCCAAGCGCCGCGTTCGGCGGCCTTGCCGCCTCTACCAAAGACGGCGGAGGCGTTCGGCTCTCTGCGGAGCTCCGGCCAAGCCCACGACAAGACCAGCGCTTGACGTTCACCTAGGGCGTGACCATTTTCGGCGAGCGAGATCGCTGGGGCCAGCAACTCGGCCAACGGTTTGCTCCCCCAGCGCTCAGCAGCCAGGTTGTACCCCGCGACCGAGCCCGGCAACCCC
Source organism: uncultured bacterium (assembly GCA_966249405.1). Taxonomy (GTDB): domain Bacteria; phylum Myxococcota_A; class Polyangia; order Polyangiales; family Polyangiaceae; genus SZUA-265. Next base: position 1,516 of record CBINDO010000306.1, read on the forward strand.
GAGGCACCGACACCACGTCCGCGCCGATCGAGCATTTGCTGGAAGTTTTGCGGAGTCACCGACGACGGCGCTTGCTCGCGAAAGTCGATCGCCACCGCGGGCGCGCCGACTGGTTTGATCAACATGAAGCCGCCGCCACCAATGTTCCCGGCGCTCGGGTGGGTGACGGCCAAGGCGTAAGCCAGGGCCACCGCGGCATCCACCGCGTTGCCTCCGGCCTCGAGGACCGCGACGGCGGCCCGCGTCGCGTTCGCCTCCACGGACGTGACGACGCCGAATCGACCGCGAACGGTTCGTGAACCTGGGGTGACCAGCAATCTCGAGCGAGGCGCAACGTCAGCTGGATACGGCAACACGTCAGGTTCGGCGTTCGGTGGCTGAGTCGTGTGGGTCTGGGGCGTCGGACTAGTGTTCGGGGAGTTGCCCACGACGTTCGCTCGCGGCGCGTCCGAGGAGCGCGTGCAACCCTGCGTCGCCGCCAGTGACAGCGACAGCAGGCAACCCAGCGCGGACGCAGCGAGAACGTGGCGTTTGAAAGGTGAACACATGAGGCGACGAACGAGCGCTCCGGGATTGGGGCAAGCCAAGCCCACACTGTAGTCGCCCGATGTCGCAGAGTCCACCGCCTCTCGGTGTTGTCGTCGCTCCCGAGCGGCGCCGCCCCTGGCCTGCGAAAAAGTGACGGCGCAGGTGTTCCGAGCCCGGCCTGCGGCGCGATCTCTGCTGCCGGGGTTCGCTGACGCGCGTCGTGTCTCACAGGCTGCCGTGACGATGGGCAGCGAAACCGCGCAGGCACCTACCGACGTAGGCGCGGTTCAGGTAGCATTCCATAACGGTTGTGGACTTACTCGCCAATCGTCGTGGCCGTGCACGGGCGGCTCCGGAGGCTCACCGACTCGAGTAGTCACGACCACAACGAGCTCGCCGCGGCCCTCTGTTTCAGCGGCGTTTTACGTAAGTGGGTGCGACAAGTTTGCCATAGCGCGTTTGAGTCGTCGTTACTCGGATACCCACCTAGGACGAGCACGGCGCTCAATGTGTGGGATAGGGTAACCCGTGTAGTTATCGACAGAAAAGAGCGGCATTGAACGGGAAGTTTGCTATCGGCCGTCACGTAAATGTATGATCGCGAGCTTGAGATTGCGGCTGATCGAGCCGCGCTTGGTTTGGAGGATAAACGTCATGAGAAAACTTGTTCCCTTGTGTTTGGTTACCTTGGCAATGTCCGTCACCGCTTGTGGCGATGACGAAGGTGCAATCGTACCGAGCGATATGCCCGACGGCGCAGCGCAGAGCACGGCCGAGGAGGATGCTGGCCCCGGCGACACAACCGCCGAAGACACCTCGGAAGAAGACGTCACCTCGGCACCGACCGTCGACGCTGGTGACGAGCAATCCTCCGCCCCGGTCTCCGTGGACGCTGGTGGTGATGCGGGTGACGACGAGCCCACGGATGTGGACGCCGGTTCGGCAGACTCGGGCGTGACGTCGGAGCCTTCGACCGACGGTGGCGCGGTGACCGAAGGTGACGGCGGCGTCGTGACCGAAGGTGACGGCGGCGGCGGTGGAGAGTTAACGCCCTGTGAGAGCGCTTGCGCTTTGGCAGCCGATCTGAGCTGCGACAACGAGTGCGGCGCTGCAAACGTCTGCGGAATGTACGACGTGTCGCCCTATTGTGACGCCGAGGTCGACGCCTACCTAACCTGCATTGCAGAGAACGCGACCGCCGAGGACTTCACCTGTAACCAGTACGGCGACCCGTCGTACGGCGGGACCGATTGTGACGACATCTTCCTCGAATGGTACGCTTGCATCATGGGTTAATGTGAAGCACGACGTGTAACGTCACGTACATGTTTGAGAAGGGAGTCGACCGGCGGTCGGCTCCCTTTCGCGTTCCATGCCTGCCTCAACGCGGAGATACCCCGCTTTGGGCGGCACGGCCGACTCGGGCAGGCGGTTGACGTCAGCCGCGTAATGGCCCACAGTGTGGGCGTGACGCAATCCTCGCTCGTTCCTGTCAATGTGGCTGTCTTGACCGTAAGCGATACGCGCACGCTGCAGACAGACACTAGTGGTGCGCACATCGTCGAGCAATTGATCGCTGCCGGTCACCACGTCGCGCGCCGACAGATCTTGCCCGACGACCTCGATCAGGTTCGTGAGGCGTTTGCGGCGCTAATCGCCGACGAGGGGGTCCAAGTCGTGATTTCGACGGGCGGCACTGGAATCACCGCGCGCGACATCACTCCCGAAGCGCTCGCGCCCTTGGTCACCAAATCGATCGATGGGTTCGGTGAGTTGTTTCGAAGCCTGAGTTTCGCCGAGATTGGAGCTTCCACGATCCAATCGCGCTGCGTTGGCGCGATCTGCGGCAAGACGTTGGTGTTCGTTTTGCCGGGCTCCACCGGCGCGGTTCGTTTGGCCATGGACAAGATCTTGCTCCCGCAGCTCGACAGCCGCACCAAGCCGTGTAATTTCGTCGGGTTGTTTCCTCGCCTTTGAAGTAGGGGTGGTGTCCCTTTGCGGCCGCTCGTGCCGACGCACTTAGCTAGGTTTGGTTTTAGGTTAGCGACGGCAACACGGTGACTTGCGGGTCTGACGCGGCCCACGCCGCGGCGCTGCCGAACTCCGCCGTCCAAACCGGCGTGCCCAACGCACGAGCTTCGCGGAGCGCCGTCGGCGCCCCTTCTTCGACCGAAGCGCTCAGCGCAACGTCCGCGGCTTTGAGCCAACGCAACGCCTCCTCGCGAGGGAGTTGTCCTGTGAAATGAACGTTTGGAAAGTTCCGCTTCAGCGGGGTGAGCAGTGGGCCCGAGCCGATCACAACGACCTGCGCGCCGTCCGGGAACGGAGCGTTTCTCAACGCGACGTCCAATCGTTTACTTGGGATGAGGCGTCCTACGAGGACGGCGAGAAAGGCGCCAGGAGCCAACCCTAGTTCTCGTCTCACTACTTCGCGTTGAGGCAGGAGCGGGAGCGAAATCGGCAGTGGGGCAACGCGCGCTTGGCGCAGCCATTCGCTGTTGGTTCCAGTCTGCAATAGTGGCGCGAGGTGAGGCGCGACCAGGCGCAACTTGCAGCCGCGGCGCTCCAAGGTGCTCAACACGTGGCCGCGCAGAGGACCGAGCCTTGCCAACAGCCGCGCGTCCGAACCATGGACGACGACTTCGAGCGGCGCTCGCGAGGCGAGCGCGATGGGCCAGCCGCTGCCCACCAACCAGTGTGCGATGACGCGGTCGAAGTTGCCCGAGCGGAGGCGAGCGCGGGCGCGGCCGACGAACCGGGGCAGCTCCAGCGCCGCCAACGGATCGCGGCGCAGCTTGGACAGGGCGCCCGGCCATCCGAAGACGCCGGCGGCCCCCAGGCGCTCGACTCTGACGCCAGGCGCGGCGGTTTCGTCGTCGCCGGGTACCACACCGTTGCCGGGGCAAAACACCGTCACGCTGTGGCCCGCCGCGGCGAGCTCGTCCACTTCCGACCGCACGAAGTGGCCGGAGACGTCGTCACCAGGGCTCGGATACGACGTCGTGACGACGGCGATCCGTTCGCTCATAACGTCGCTGTGCGCGGAGGCAGCACGGGAAAAACCTCTGGCAGCCGTTCGCCGTGGATGGCGACCATGTCTCCAAGGTGTTTGAGATAGGTGAACGTATATAAGCCGGTGCCGTGACCGTCTCCCCACACCAACCGCAACGCGTAGTTGCCTACTTGCTCGATGTCCTTCAAGTCTGAGTCGCGGCCGGCCTGAAACGTGATCGAGCCCGCGTGACCCTGACATCCAGCGCACGGACAATAGCCCCGCAGGATGCGGTTCGGGATGCGGCTGGGGGCGCCTGCCTGCCATTGGACCTCGAACCACGTCGCACCATGGGGGGCTTTGATACCAACTGGTCGAGGGGCGGCGCTCATTGTGCGCGTAATTTGGCAGCTCGTGGTCCGTCTGGCTAGCCTCCGCCCCATGCGCAATCGCCGTTTCGACAATGAGCCCGACGTGCCGGCGGACGGGCCAAGCTTTCGCCTTCGCTACGTGTTGCTCGTGGCGCTGACGGGGCTGTTGGTCGCGAGCGGTTACCCCCGCGCAAAAGCCGCTTGGAAGCTGCACGACCAGGCTTCGGCGCTCGCCAACTACGGCCTTTGCATGGTGGGCCCCACTGGACCGAACGTGATCCGCGACGGCGGAGACGAGTTTCGGCATCTCTTGCGGCGTCGTCTGCTCTCGGCCGAGGCTGAAGACCAGCCGTTCGCGGCGTGCCGCCCGCTGTACGAGCAGTACTTCGAGACCAAAGGCGACGTCATGGAGACCGCTGCCAGCGGGTTTCGGGAGTACGGATCTCCGGCTCCGGTCTCGAACGCCTCACTCGAACCACTGGTTCCCGACGTTGCGCGCCTCGCCGAGCTCTCGGCGCGCGCCTGGCCTTTTCACCGCAAGCCGTTCTTGGAGTTGGTGCGATCGTCGACGCACGCCAAAGAGGCACCACATCCCGTGGACTTTCCCATGCCGGTGCTCGGGAGCGGACTTCACGGGGGAACGGCGCTGTACCGCACCGCTTGGGCTGACGGCGGCCGCCTTTGGCTGGCGATGGGTCATGGCGTGAACCTCGCGCTCTTCGAATCGGCGGACGGCGGACAGACGTGGCAGCGAACAGCGCTTTCGGCGCCGGGGATCGCTGAACACGCCGGCCGCTGCACGGGCAACGATGGACAGCAGTCGTTCACGTTCGAGCAAGAGGAGGGGAAACTCACCGTTGTTTCACTGATGGGCGACGACCCGGTGGGCAAGACCACCTTGCGCATCAAGGCCGCGCCGCGCTCGAGCTCGTGTGATCTCGCGACCGCCGTGTTCATCGCCGAGCCCGACAACGAGGAGGAGAGTGAGTTGGCCGTGTTGTGTCAACACGGCGGACGTTGTGGCCGGCTCCAAGTACCAGCGACGTGGATCTCCGACGGTTTCGACGTGGCTCAAGTGAAGGAGGTCACCGTGCTGGCTTCGGTGGCCGGGGGCGTGGTGCGTGTGCGCTCGTCTCGCGACCACGGCAAGACATGGACGCCGGCGACCGTCGCGCTCGACGCCCAGAGCGCGGGGATCCCGTTGGCCGACGCCAAGCAGGTTCACCTGCAACCCGTCGGCGAGCGCTTGCTGCTGTGGGTGACCGGCGACGGCGCCCAACGCAGCTATCCCCTCGTCGTTTCGGAAGACTTCGGCGCGAGCTTCCGTGGGGCCGAGCTTCGCGCCGTGCCCACGCGCGGCATCTCGCGCGCTGCCGCCCCGCGAGCCTCCGCAATGCCCGGCTCCGTTTCACTGCGGTCCAACTGAACTCGGTCTCAGGGCCCGACCGGTGGGCGGGAGCCGTGAATTGTCTCACGGAGCTGGGCCCAACCCCAACCGCTCACGACACAACACTGCGACGAACCTCAGTGGATGCTGCGGTGAGCTTGGACGAAATCGGGGTCGAGCAGTGACATCATCAAGCGGCGCGCGCTCGGTTGCCGTGCTACGGCGTCGAGCAGGGCCGCCGGCGTGGTGAAGCCCGTCTCGCCGTGCATCAAGCAAACGGCGAGTAGCGCAATCCGCGGTTCACCCGTTGCAAGGAGCGCGGAGCGGTCGGCCCACAGCGCGATGGCGTCGCCCACCTCGAGCTCGCTCTGGCTCAGCTCTTCGACGCTCGAGGCTGCGAGGGCGCCGAGGGTTGGGTCTTTGGGTAACAGCGGGTGGAGCACGGCGCGCAAACGGTTGGGACCGGAGGCGTTGGGGACCAACGTATCTGCAGGATCGGTGTAGGCGCTCAGCAACGCGTCCAAGCGCAGGGCCGTCGATTCAGGGCTCGAGTGCGCGACCGCGCCGACCCTGGCTTGCAGCAGCTTGAGCGACCGCCACACGACGAAATCCTGGAGCGACGCGGCGTGTTCGACCCAGCCCGAGCCCAAAAAGACGCGGCTTGGATGATGGGTGACCTGGCACAGGTAGGGCGCGCTGTTCACTACGAACAACTCGGGGGCCGCAATACCTACGGCCTTGGCCTTCATCTCGAAGCTGGCCACCAGGCGCGCATCTTTGAGGGGCACGGGGTTCAGGTCCGCGATGTTGAGGGGGAACGCCTCTTCGAGTGCTTCGCTGGTCTTGGCGAGCAGTGTGCGCAACGACTCGGACAATGGGTGCGGTGCGAGGTCGGCGTCGAGCGCGCGCGACACGGCGCGTGAACCTCGGGCGTCGAGTCCCGAAGCCACGCCGTGATACAAGTTGCTGAGCGCGCTGACCAAGACGATCGCGGAGTTGTCGGCGCGCAGCTTGGCCAACGCCGCCAAAGCGCTGAGGTAAGCGGCGACGTGCGCGCCCGCCGGCAGCTCGCGTTCGGCCTGCTGGCGAACGCGTTCGTCGAGCAGGCGCAACTTGTCGGTGTTGTTCTCGCGCACATATACTTGCGCGAGCTCTTCGAGCACCACGGAGTCGTAGGGGCGCTCCGTCAGCAGCTGCTGGAGCTCTGCTTCACCTGCGTTCGGGTCGGTCGCGGCAGTGATCGCAGCCCGCGAAACCGCGACCGCACGGCGTTCGGCGTCGGTGTTGCTGCGTTGGGCGAACGCGTCTACGTTCGCCTTGGCCGACGCGAGGTCGCCGGCCGCGATCTGGACCGCGACCAGCGCGCGCAGCGTCTCGCCGTCGTCCGGCTTCCGGCGCAACGCCTCTTGGTACGACTTGATGGCGCGCGCGGGCTGGGGTGACTCGTGATGATAGAAGTCTCCGAGGTGCTTGTATGCGGCGGCCTGCTGCCCGGGAGTTGGGGCCACGCGAATCAGCTGCAGCAGCGTTTGTTCGCGTTCGGCCGTGTCCTTGGTCAGAGAGGCCAACTGCTCGAGCGCGCCGGCGCTGTCCGGATTGCCCTTGAGCACCTCTCGGACGAGCTCGAAGGCGCGTTCGCTCGAGCCCATCATCGAACACGCCTGGCTCCAGCGTAACATCAACTTCTGGCGAACGTCCGGCGCGGCACCTTCGAGCCTGCGCAAGAACAACTCTCCGAGTTCTCCGTCGAGGCGCTGCTGCGCGTACGAGTCGATCAACATCTCGAGGACGTCTTCGTCGTTCGGATCGGCTTCGAGGGCGCGCTCCAGGTTCAAACGCAGCCGGTTAGGATCGACCACGGGCAGCAACGAAGGGTTGGACGCCGTGTTGAGGCCCTCGTCCTCTGCGGGACGTTCTCGACGGAGTTGCTCGGCAGCGTGCTTGAACGCGGCTGCCTTGAGCGGTAACGCATGGGCTGCCTGGGCGAGGCGTTCGTAAGCTTCGGCTGCTGCGGCGCGGTAACCGCCATCGGCAAGCAGCTCAGCGCGCATCGACAGTGCGGTGACCCAGTTTGGCAACAGCGCAATCGCGTCGTCGAGGTGCGTCAGAGCCGTACCCGTCTTGCCTAGACGCATCGCCAGCTCCGCGCTCCTCACGAGCAGCGCGGCTTTGTCGGCGGTTCGCGTCGCCGTCGTGAGTAGCTGGCCGTACATGCGGTAGCCGAGTTCGTCGTCCCCCATGCGCGGCGCCTGGTACGCGAGTTTGCGCGCCACGTCGTGAGGCGTGCGGTTGTCGTCCACGCACGCGCACAACGGGGCGTACCCCGAGCTACTGCCGGCCGACAGCTGCAAGAAGCGGCTCGCCAGCTGGGCGTGTGCCAGGTGATCAGGCGCCTTCAAGGCCTCCGCCAGGAACCGCTCGACTTCGGCGATGCGCTCGACCTCACCGTCCTTGAAGGCCAACGCCTCGGCGCTGAGTAAGCCCTCGACGTTCTGTGGGTCGAGGTGAATGGCGCGCCCAACGGCATCACGTTCGGCGGCCCAATCGCCGGCGTCGGACGCCAAGCGCGCAACCTGGAGCCAGTATTGAGCGCGATCTGTCGAATGTTCGGCGCTCTGGGCGCGTTCGAGGACCTTCTGCCGCCACGCCGTGGCGAACTCCGTCCCCGGTGCGTTGCGACCGAAGCAGCCTTCGAGCAGCGCCGGACCATGCTCGCCCTGGTGAGCCACCCGCGCAGCGCTGGAGGGCATGCCTGCGAGTTCGTAGAACAGCGCAGCCTCGGTCTTGAGCACCGCAGCACTTCGCGGACCGGTCACGCTCGTGGCCAGTAGCTCTCGAGCCTTCGCCCGGGCGTCGAGCGGGAGTGAGCCGAAGCTCTCGCGCAAGTCCAGCAGCGCCGCGTCCTTTGGCCAAAGGTCCCAGGCGTGCCCGAGCAGGGTCGCCCGGGTCGCGGTCGAGGGCTTGGTGAACACGTGGCGCAGCAACGCCAAGGCTCGCATGTAGTCGCTGTCTCCGCTTACGGAATGGTGAGACAATATCGCGAGGCGCTTCGAGGTGAGCGACGCCGATGTGCCGTTCGCCGCCTC
>CBINDO010000307.1:0-9794 GCA_966249405.1 uncultured bacterium
CGTCGACGGTGTTGCCGTCATCGCAGTCTTCTCCGACGTCCACCCGGGAGTCACCGCACACCGACGGCGGCGCGCAAGTTACCGGCACGCGCGCCTCGTCCGAGCACTCTCCGTCGGTGATCGCGAGCACGATCTCACCTTCTCCGCTCGTACATTCGAAGCTGCCTTCGCTCGCCTCGCCTGCATCGAAGACGAAATCTCCCGCCAGCGAGCCGGAGGTCGACCACTCGAAGTCGGCCGACGCGGGGACCGCGGCCCCGCGCACGGAGATGCTCTCGCCCCGATACACCACGAGCGGTCCAACGGTGAGACTGGACACCGCGCACTCGACCCCCTCTTCGACCGACACGTTGGCCGTTACCGACGCGCCGCCGGTAGCCGGCCGCACCGCTCGGCCAGAAATCGTGCACACCAGATCCAGCGCGACTTCCGTCGTTTGATCTTCGCTGATGTTGAAGCGCGCGCGGCCTTCACACGGGACGGCTTGCCCCTCGTATTCCCCAGCAGCCGTCAACGTCAGCTCGTATCCCGCATCGACCGGGAGCTCGAGAAAGAAGCTGAACGTCTGGCGAGGGCCCACGCTGAGTTCGTCTCCGTCGACCAGCTTCGCCTCGGCATCGCGAACCGCGTAGCTGACCTCGGTCAACGCAACGCCCTCGGGCGTGAGCAGGGCTAGGTCGAGCGCCCCGAGCTGGAGGTCGGGCTCCGTTGGCTGTGGGTCGGGCAAACGGCCCTTCGGAGCACTACACGAGGCGGCGCTCAATACGAAGCCTGTCGCTGCCAACGCGCTCGCAACGCAACGCCGATGTTTGACGTTTCGCGCCGAGCCTGCCCAAACGATTGCCATGCCTCGTGTCTGCCATGCCCGGCGCGCTCGATTAGTTACAATCGCGTAACAACTGCCGAGGGTGCACCGTCAGCAGGCACGAAGAGACGCGCGCCGTGGTTCGTAAAAATCGGCAGGAAGGAATTCACCGTGGCCGAACGGTGCACCCTCGTTCCAACTTGACGCACATACGCTAACGGCGGGCTGGCGCCAAAAGTGCCCCCGCCGGTGGCCTGCTGCGAGCTCTGGCTTGGGAGTTTGTTTTGGCCTATCGTGGGGCGTCGAGCGACCATGAACGTCACGGAGCAGCGCCAGGAACTGACGAGCTGGGTGAGCGCCCAGACCGTCGACGACCTCGCGACGTGGCCCTTCGACACGTCCAACGTGCCCCTTCCCGAGCGTCTCGGACGTTATCGGATCGCGGGGTTGATCGGCGCGGGCGGTATGGGAGCGGTGTACCACGGCAGCGCTGAAGGCTTCGCCAATCCCGTCGCCATCAAGACGCTGCGCAAGTTGTCGCCAACCGGGTTGTTGGGGTTCAAGCAAGAGTTCCGCAGGACCCGCGCCCTCAGCCACCCGAACCTGGTTTCGCTCTACGAGCTCGGGCAGGATTGTGGGACGTGGTTCTTCTCGATGGAGCTGATCCACGGTGAGACACTTCTCAGCCACGTGTGGGGCGGCACCGAGTTCCCGGGCTCAACGGTTGCCAGTGAACGACTCGAACCGCTGCTCCCGCAGTTGCTCGACGCCGTTTCGTATTTGCACCAGAACAACGTTCTGCACCTCGACATCAAGCCATCGAACATCTTGGTTACACCGGGTGGTGCTCCCAAGCTGCTCGACTTCGGGTTGTCCGAGGCAGAGTTCTCGGCGGAGAGCGGCGAACCTCGCGGCGCGTTCGCCGGCACCCCGGCGTACATGGCCCCTGAGCAACTTTGGGGTCGCCACTCCAAAGCGTGTGATGCTTATGCTCTCGGAGTAACACTGTTCGAAGCGGTTGCTGGGCGCCTGCCACTGGCGGCGCAGCTGGAGACGCTGCTCACCAAACAGACCAAGCCGGCGCCGCGCATCCGAGACTTGGCGGCGGAGGTGCCCGAGCACCTGGCGCGCGTCATCGATGCATTGCTCGAGCGCGATCCCGAACGGCGGCTGACGGTCGACGGCGCGCGCGAGACGCTCGGCGTTCTGCCGCTGCCATCGTCGTTCCCACCGGCCAGCCCTAGCGTTCACCTCGTCGGTCGTGAGGCGGAGCTCCAGCACCTCAAACACTGGCTGTCTCTCGCCAATTCACAGGTGGTGGTGGGCACGGTGATCGGGGAGTCGGGCGTCGGTAAGACGACCGTACTCAGCGCGGCCAAACACAGCTGGGCGGCGGCCGGGGCTTGGGTGCTTTCCTCGCGCTGCTTCGAATGGCAATCGATCGCCTTCAAGGCGGCGGACTCCATCGTCGATGGCTTGTTCGAGCGCGTGCGCCCCGAGGCGCCCGACTTGAACCTGCCGCCGGACCTCGCATTGGCGACGTCGACCTTCCCGGTCCTCGCGGGTTTGGCCTTGGAGCCGCCCTCGGGGCGCCCGACAGATAAACAACTGGAACGTGACCGCGCGCTGAACGCTCTGGCAACGCTCGTTGCCGACTTGGCCAAGGCGAACCCGATCGTGTTGTGCGTCGACGACGCGCAGTGGGGGGACGTGGAGAGCGCGGAGCTCATCGCCCGCTGCGCCGAGCGCACCACCAAGGGGTTGCTCGTGGTCCTGGGTTCTCGCCCCGCGACCCAGCCGCTGAGCTTTCGCGACCGGCTCGCCAGCGTGCGCGCCAAACACGAGACTCTGACGCTGGTTCCGCTAACCTACTCCGAGTCTTATGCTCTGGCACGCCGTTTGGCGTCCAAGGGACAGTGGTCGGATGAGGAGCTGCGGACCATCGCGCTCGACGCGGCCGGCGTCCCGTTGTTCGTCGAGCAGGTTGCACGTTTCAGTCAGACCCACGAGACGCGCCCCAAGAATTTGGCGGAGGTCGTCGAGCTCCAGTACCGCGCGCTGCCGGCCCCCGCACGGCAGTTGCTCGAGGTGGTGGTCATCGATGAACACCCGACACCTCTCGCGGCAGCGGTCATCGCCACCGGTCAGGCGGAAAAGGACTTCCATGCGTTGTCTCAGCTGCAGGCCCACCGCTTCGTGCGGGTCGAGGGGTTGAGCGAAGCGACCGTCCTCGAGCCCTACCACGACCGGATCCGTCGGGAACTCGTGAGGCTCATCCCCGAAACGACCAAACGCGCCCTGCACGAAGCACTGGCGTCGGCGCTCGATACCGTCGGGGCAAGTCCGGGTCACATCGCCGAACACTGGTTCAAGGCGGGCAAGCCCAAGCTCGCCGCGCGTTGGGCGGTGCGTGCCGCGGAGTCTGCTTACGCGTCCCTAGCGTTCGAACGCGCAGCGAACCTCTACACACGCGCCTTGAGTTGGGATGCCGCCGCGCTCGACGCCACACCCGACTTGCGAGAACAACACGCCTGGGCGCTCTACCACGCTGGGTCTTGTGCTCGGGCTGGCGACGCCTTCGTGGCTGCGTCCTACGTTGGGCCCCTAGAGCGTCGCCACTTGTTGCAGGGTCACGCCATCGAAGCGTTGCTCGTCGCTGGCGAGGTCGATCGCGGCCAAGCCGTGCTTGGTAACCTGCTACCACAACTGGGGATCCGCCCCGTATGGCGCGGTTTTTGGGGCGTGGTTCAGCTGCTGAGCTTGATTGTTTGGGTGCGGTTCAAGGCGCGACGGTTGCGGTTCCGAGCAAGGCCCAACGCTCTGGCGTTACAGCGCGCGGAGGTGACGTGGGCAGCGGGCAAGGCGCTGACCAACCTGTTGCCCGTCGATGGCGTCGTTCACCTCTTGCGTAGCTTGTTGTTCGCGCTCGAGTCCGGGGACGAAATCGCGATCGCGAGGGGTCTCAACATCGCAGCCTCGGGTTATGTGCCGTTCCTCGAGGCCAAGAGTCGACACCTGATGGACGCGGCGTCGCGCATCACCGAGAAACATCCCACTACTTACCTGTTGGGCATGCGCGAGGTCGCGTTGGCGACCGCCTCGACGATGTTGGGCGACTGGCGCAAGGCGATGGCCCAGATCGACAGCGCGAGCCGTTATCTCGAGGCCGCCGATATCCCTACACACTGGGAACGCGCAGTGTTGGCCGTCAACCGTACCGTCTCCCTGGAGCAGCTCGGAGATCTGCGCAGCGCCACGCCGTTCTTCGAGAACTCGGCGCGCGTCGCCAAGCAACGCGGCGACATGGTTGGCTACATCAGCAATTGGGCCAGCGTCGGCTTTTGTCGCTTGGCGGCCAACGATCTCCGGGGCTTGGACGTCATCATCGACGAATACGCTCAGGTCATCGCCACGTGGCGCGTCGGCTACGGGATTTGGCACACGGCGTTGTGGCATCTGCGAGTGCTGCGAGCCCTGCGTCTGCAGGACTACGACGAGGCGCGCCGGCTGCTCGACGCCGATTGGTCGCAAATCGTGGGCGCACAACTCCACCGCACGCGGGCGCTGCGCCTATACGTTTTCGAGACGCGAGCCGCCGTGTTGTTGGGGGCACGCCCGCAGACGGCGGCCGAGCGCCGCGCCTGGTTGCGCGAGGCTCGTTATCTCGAGCGCCAAACCATGAACACGAACCGCCTCGACGCGAAGCCGAACTCACTGCTCGTCGGCGCGACGATTGCACACTTCCTACGGCGCCCACACGATTGCTTGACCAAGTTAACACAAGCGGCGGACCTGTACGCAGCCGAGTCGATGGCAGAGCGCGAAATCACGGTCCGATGGCGAATCGCCAGCCTGACCGACGACCACACGGCCAGAGCCGAGCTGGAGCAACGAGCCCTCGCCCTGGGCATCGTCGACCTCGCGAGCTGGGCCCCGATCCGCACTCCTGGGTTCTGGCCGTAGAATCACAGGCATACGGCAGCGCCGTGATCCGTATCGGTCGGCGGCGCGAAACCAGATGAAGCCGTGCGCAATTCGGCGATCGATGGCGGCGCACGCCGCATAGCGCGCACATGACCGTGCCTACGTTCGACCTCCCCGCCCCCTCCCACAAACGCGCTGGCAGGCGCGCGTGCCGACACCTGCTGAGCGGCGTCGGGGCCTGGTTCGTTCTGGGTTGCGGAGCCGCCGACGAAGGTCGCGATGTTTCTCCCAGCGTGACCGCGCCAATCCAGACGGCGCCCACCGCGCCGTCCGCCATGCCGCCCGCACCGTCGACGGCGACCCCGAGCCCGACCACGCCCGTCACCCCAGTCCCAGTCGTACCGCCAGTCACGCCCACGGCTGCAATTCCGCCCGCGACTCCGCCGAGCACTCCCCCCCCACCCGCGTCCACGCCTAGTTCATCTTCCGAGCCCACCTCGTCGACGACTCCGCCCGAACCAGCACCGTCGACCTCGACCGAGCCGACCTCGAGCGAGCCCCCCACGACCAACGAGCCGGGGAATTCACAGTCGGCGGCCGAACTCATCGCCAGCATGGGATTGGGTTGGAACCTGGGCAACAGCCTGGATGTGCCCGAGAACGAGACCGCCTGGGGCAACCCCACGGTCGATGCGAGCCTCTTGACGGCCGTCGCTGACGCGGGGTTCGACATCGTCCGCATACCGGTCACTTGGTCGTTGTTTACCGGCGCCGCGCCAAACTTCACGATCGATCCGGCGCGACTCGCGCGAGTGGAGGAGGTGGTCGGCTACGTGCTCGACGCGGGTATGTACGCCATCATCAACCTCCACCACGACGGCGCCGACGAATACGACGGCGTCGAGTGGCTCACCCTGACCGACGCCAACGGCAACATCAGCGAGATGGTCAACAGCGAGGTGGAGGCGCGTTTCCGCGCGGTGTGGACTCAAATCGCGCGGCACTTCGCCGACTTCGACGACCGGTTGATCTTCGAGTCGATGAACGAGATCCACGACGGCTACGACGCCCCCGACGCCGGCTACTACCCGATCATCGACAACCTCAATCAAGCGTTCGTCGACATCGTGCGCGACTCCGGGGGCAACAACGCCACGCGCAAATTGGTCGTCCCAGGTTACAACACCAACATCGACTACACGTTGGCCGGTTTCACCAAGCCAAACGACCCTGCAGTCGATCGACTCATCCTTTCGGTCCACTTCTACGACCCTTGGTCCTTTGCGGGCGAAGGCTCGACCAAGGTGTGGGGCACCGGCTCACCTGGCACCGACACCTGGGGTCAAGAGGACTTCGTGGTCGGTCAATTCGACAAACTCAAGAGCACGTTCATCGACCGCGGTCTGCCGGTGATCATGGGTGAATACGGCGCCATCAATCAGATGGGTTACGAGTCCTACCGGCGCTACTACATGGAGTACGTGACACAGGCCGCGTGTCAGCGAGGCATCTTACCCATCTATTGGGACAACGGAGGGCTCGGAACGGGCGCCGATAGCTTCGGCTTGTTCGACCGTAGCTCGAAAGAAATCGCATTTCCAGAAATCCTGAATGCGATGTTCCGCGCCTGTGAGAGCACGGCCTCCCTCGATTCAATCGCCAAACCTTGATTGACGTTGGTATCCGTGGGAGGTTACCGACGATGACTCGCGTCGTCTCTCCACTCGCGGGCGCCGTTCGAGCACCTCGCGGTGTGCCTATCGCCGCCGCTCTCGTTCAGGTCGGGGTGCTCGCGTGCGCAGCCTGCGGAAGTGAACGGCCGAGTCCCTCATCCGTGCCCGATAGCTCCGCGAGTACAACGTTGGACGCTCCGTTGAGCGGGCAACCGGGGCCCGATGCTCCAGGCGCGTCCACCACCGCGCCTCCGCCGACGCAGTCGCCTGCTCCCAACGGGACGGCTACCCCTCCGAACCCCGGCGGTTCCTCGCCGCCCGCTGCGCCGTCTACCGGCACCACCGCCGACCCAGGATCCGAAGTCGCGCCCTCTTCAGACGGTTCGACCAGTGACGGCGACGTCGCGACGCAGCCTCCGCCCCCGACCGCGGCGTGTGCCCTCGGCCATGAGCGCGTGCGGCTGACCGAGGTCGAGTTGGGTGCCGAGGTCGATGCCAACGAAGACGAAGCGACCCTGCGGCCTTTGGTCCTAGCGCCGTCGCCGGACGGGGGCTCGAGGCTCGCCTGGATGGGCAAAGACGGCAAGTTGCATGTCACGACGTTGGACGCCAGTGACGCACCGAGCGGGTCGACCGTCGAGCTCGAAGCACGCGACTTCAGTGACATCATCGCGGATGAAAACGGTGGTGTGGCGCTGCTCACCCGCGCCGCCAATGGCGCCGGCGACAAACGTTGCGGTACGCTGACGAACCTGTGCGGCAATGTCGATTCGCTACCCGAGCAATACGAGTGTTGGGACATGTACATGGTCCGCTTCGACGCGCGCGGTGAGGTTTGGGCCACCCAGCTCACCGAGTCGAGCGCCGAGGCTCCGCCCTATCTCACTAGTCCCACTGCCGAGGGCAGCCTCGTTTACATCTGGCAGGCCTACGCACACCATGGGCGGCTCGCGACGGATGGCTCGCGGTACGCTGGCTATTACGGCGCAGCAATCAGCGTCTCCCAGGAGTGCGTCCAGTCCGACACTTCGCAAGCTCGTGGCGTCAACATTCACCAGGGAGACCGCATGGACGTGGTAACTGCAGGCGGTGAACGATTGACCGGGGAAGGAGAATTCGGGTGGGGTTGCAGTCACAGCGGCTACGAACGACTGGCGTGGGACTCGAGGGCCGTGCGCTGGATTTCGGTCTGCAAAACGGACAACCAGAACCGCTTGGCGATAGCCCCCAACTACGCGACCATCACCCCGGTGGATCTCGCCGCCAACAACATCAGCGACGTGGTGCTGCACCCCTTGAATGGCTATTGGCTGGCGTCTAGCGACGCGCAGACCAGCGGTGATGGTCTCGCCGACGTCGCGCTCCTGCATTTCGGAGCCGATGGCGACCAAGTCACGCTGCACGACACGGTCGCGGTGGCGACGGACGCTGCGCGCAACGAGCGCGCGCCGTATTTGGCAGCTTACGGCGCGGACGGCTTGCTCGTCGGGTGGGAGTCGAGCCCTGCCGGCGGCGACTTACGACCCAACGACGCGGAACGTACCTTCCACTTGCAGGTGCGAGACGCCACGACGGGCGCTGCAGTGGGCGATGCGCTGAGCGTCGACATCGTCGGCAACCGGTACCAGTCGTTCCGGTCGTTTCCCGACGGTAGCGTCGGGTTTCCGATCAGCGGTGCGACGGCGACGTCGGTTCGCATCTTGCGCGTATTGCCGTGCGTCGACTGAGCGCTCACCCCGTCCGGCTGCGCAGGACGTGGCTGCTGCTGGTTCTGCCGCTCCTACTGTTGGCAAAGCCGGCGCTCGCCCACGAGCTCAGCGTCGATGAGTTGCGGCTGTGGGTATACGCCGCGAAGGACGAACTACGAGGCCAGCTCACCTTCGACCCTGAGCTCACTCGTGCCCTCGATGCCGACATCCCCGACGCCCAGAAACGCGACCGGGTGCGTCGCTTCGTCTTTGAACAAGTGCACATCGGGGTTCGAGAGCAGCCATGCTCGCCCCAGCTCGACGTTCGCGAGCTCTACGAACGAGGGGGCGCTGCACCGGGCGACATCGTGATGTTGACCTGCCCTTTCGACGCATCACGACCTGCCCAGATCAGCGTCGGGCTGGGGGCGGATTTTCCAGCGCTGGTGGTTCAGGCCGTGGGCATGCGAACGGCGACCGCAGAACAAGCCGCCGGAGGAACGTTGGCGGGCGACGGTACCTCACTCACCACACTGCAGCGCGGTGAGACTGCGCTATTTCGTCATTCGCCTAGGCTCGAGACGGAAGTCCCCGTCGAGCAACCTGGGAGTGGTCGCGCACAACTGTTCGGTGCGTTCTTCGAACGCGGCCTGACCCACGTGTTGCCTTGGGGCGTGGACCATTTGCTGTTCGTCGTGTGCATCACGCTCGCGGCACGCGACGAACTCCGTCGCTTGGCGCTGCTGCTGACGCTGTTCACGCTTTCACACAGCGTCTCGGTGGCGTGGATCGCGGCTGGTTTGTGGAGTCCTTCGGCGGCGCTCGTCGAGCCGTGTATCGCAGCGTCAATCGCCGTCGCAGGGTTTGCAGCCCATCGCCGCATGTCTGCGCTTCACGTGGCACCAATCGTAGTGCTTTTCGGCTTGATTCACGGCCTCGGTTTCGCAGGCGGGCTCGCCCCGCTCCAACACGAATTCGTGGAAGTTGCCATCGCCCTCGTTGCGTTCAACCTGGGAGTCGAAGCGGCGCAGCTCACGGCAGTGTTCGGCACGCTGGCGTTGCTCGGCGGCGCGGCGCGATGGGCCCTGCCCCAAAGCGTCACCTCCCGAGGCGCCCTGCTGATTGCCTGGTCGGCAGTGGTGTGGACGCTCGCTCGCGTGTTTAGCCCGTGACTCGCCGCGTCGCTCTGCGCCGACGAGCTCGGGCAGGGGTGGTCGTTCAGTGGGGCGTTCACTTAACGTGAATGTCGGGTACCGGCGGCGCGGTCATGTCGGCGCCGATGAAGAAGCCGGGGTTCGGTGGTTGATTGTATGCCGTTTGTTCGGACGAAACCTGCATGCGGTACTGCGGATCGTGCATCAAGGTGTAGATACGGCGTTTGGTGAGCGCCGTCGTCGTGTATACACGCAACGCAGAGCTATCCTTGGTACGCCACACGATCTCCTCGCGCCAGTCGCCGAACAGGTCCGCGGTCAACGTGGGCGTCGCCTTGGTATAGTTGTTCGACATGCATTCGTCGCAGGAGAAGACGCGCGTGCCGTTGCCCTTGTTGATGGTGGTACCATCCTCCGTCTCGCGGAGCTCGTCCCCGTCCCACCACATCACGAAGTTGATTTGACTTGGTTTGCCGTTGCCAACGGTGGAGTTGTTGGTCGCGCTGCGCAAAGCCGGGTCAGCCGACGACCAGAACTCGGCCCCGGGGTT
>CBINDO010000308.1:0-9771 GCA_966249405.1 uncultured bacterium
GGAGTATCTCGGCAAGGCGTTTGGTTACGGCTCGGGCGGCAAGGGCGCCGAGGCGTTGATGAGCGATTACTACCGGCACGCACGGGTGGTCGAGCTGACGAGTGAGATGATCGTGCGGCGCGCCATGCCGCCGCCCCGCGTCAAGCCGACGGAGGTGTTCTTCGGCGACGGCACCAAGCAGGTCGGTGACTCGATGGCACTCGAGGACGAAGACGCGCTGTTCCTGGAGCCGAGCCTTGCGTTCCTGGTGTTTCACCAAGCCGTCAAGCGCGAGCTCAAGGTGGCCGATAGCACGCGACGCGCGATTACGCGTGCCGTTTCGTCGGAGTCGTTTCAGGCGCGGCTACGCAACGACGCGACTAGCATCTCGCTGTTCCGGCAGCTCGTCAATCAGCCCAAAGAGACGCGCTTCAAGTTCGGATCGGTGCTCAACGAGCTGCACGAGGTTGGACTCTTGTTGGCGATGATCCCGGAGTTCTTGCCCGTCGTCGGACGCGTACACCACGACGTCTACCACGTGTATACCGTGGACATTCATTCGATAGCGGCGGTGGACAAGCAGCGCGCGGTGTTTCGCGGCGTCGAAGGCAAAAACTTCCCGCTCGCGTCCAAGCTGGCCCGATCGTGTGAGCAGCGCGAGGTGCTGTTCTTCGCCACGCTGCTCCACGACGTAGGCAAAGATACCGGCGGTCGCCAACACGCCGCGCGTGGCGCCGAGCTCTCCCGCACGATCTTGGCGCGCCTGCGCTTCGAGCCAGCCGAGATCGAGGCCGTCGCCAAGCTCGTGGACGTGCACTTGAAGATGTATCTGTTCGCCACGCGACGTGACATCGATGACCCGAGGACGTTGGAGAGCTTCTCGGCGGCGGTCTCGGACGAGGTGGGGCTTCGCAATTTGTACTTGCTCACGGTGGCCGACGTCGCGACGACCAGTCCTACGTCGCTCACGCCGTGGAAGCTGAAGATGATGGACGACCTCTACTCCGCGACGCACCGTTACCTGATTGACGGTGAGCAGCGCAGAGTCGCGACCGATAACTTAGTGGCGCAAATCCGTGCCCAGGCGACGCCACAAATTCCCCCGGATCTCATGGGAGCGTTTTTGGAGTCGGTGCCTTCTCGGTATTTCACCGCCTTCGACGCCGATTCCGTCGTCAAGCACCTGTTGCTCGCGAGCAAGGCCCGTACGGGAGTCGCCGCGGACGTTACCCAGGAAGACGGGCCGCAGGTGCAGGTGACGGTCGTTGGCGACGACGAGCCCGGGTTCCTCGCCAACGTGTGCGCCGCGTTCAACTACGCGCACTTCAAGGTCGTCAGCGCTCAGATCCACTCGTGGCGAGAGACGGACGGGCGACCACGCGCGATGGACTCGTTCTGGGTTACCACTGGCAAACAACAGGGTAAGGTGTGGGAGGCCCTGCAGCGCTTCGAGCGGACGTTGCGCGACGTGGTCTCGAAGAAGGCGGTGGCGCTGGATTTGGTGCGTGCCGTCGGGGACAGCCAGAAGTACAGCATGCGTCCGGCGCCCGCGGTGCCGATCCAGGTGCGCGTCGACAACCAGGAGGCCACCGACCGCACCATCGTCGAGGTCATTACGCAAGATCGCGTCGGGTTGTTGTTCTGGATCGCCGAGACGATCTTCGAATGCGGCTTGAGCATCGATCTCGCCAAGATCCATACCGAAGGTGTGCGCGTGACCGACGTGTTTTACGTCACGACGAGTGAGCGCAAGAAGCTGCTCGACGAGGACCGCATCGAGCAACTGCGCGAGCGGTTGCTGCAGCGACTCCACCAGCTCGAAGGCAAGACCTACGACGGGGTCTCGACGAGCGCCTCGAGTTGACCCGACGGGCAGGGTGCTGCAAGCGGTGGGCGGGAGCCGCCAACGTTGGGCAGGGGCTGGGCCCAACCCAATGCAGCACGTAGAGCCTATCCCTGGGGCCAGCTCGCCGTCGGCGACCGGGTGCGTCGATGCACGCGCCCGGCTGGGAGCCGCTGTCAAGCGAGCGCGTTGAAGCGAGCCGCGAGGGCGCGAGCCTCCAGGATGTTGTCTTCGATGGAGCAATACGTCCACGAGCCGTAACGGCCGATCGAGTAGACGCCGCGGGTGGCCAAGATGTCTTTGGCTTTGGCCACGGCCGCTATCGAGTCTTTCGTGATGTGGACGTAGGCGGGGTCGAGGACGATGGAGTGGTGAGACACTAACTCGTGATCGGTGACGAGGCCGGCGCGGCGCAGATCTTCGACGACGCGACTCCGGAGACCGTCGATCTTGCCGGGGTCGAGAGCTGCGTCCGAGGGGTAGCCGATCTCGATGTACAGGCTCATCCGGTCCGTGTCGAAGATGTTGTCGTAGAAGCCGACGCGATAGAAGACGAAATCACGGTCGGGGTAGTAGACCCAGTGCAGGTTGCGCGGACCCTTCTTGTCGAAGCCCAGGTTGAAGACGAGCACCTTGTTGTAGGTATACGAGGCCTCGTCCACGGGTAGGCCGCACATGGATAGGAGCTGCGGGAACGGCGCGGCGCTCACCAGATACTCGAACCGAACCGGGCCCTTGCTGGTCTGGGCGACCTTCGCGCTCAAGTCGATCGACGTGATCTTGGTGTTTAGCCAAATCTTGTCGGGCGCGACGTCTTGCTGGATCGCGCGCACGTATTCGACCGCGCCGCCTTCGGGGTACGTGAAGGTCGCGTTGTAGCTGTCGTTGTTGGCCTGTCGGAACCCAGAGATGATCTCCTTGAGGTTGGCGTAAGGGAAAAAGCGCCCCATCGCGTCGACGTCCAAACGACTCAAGTCCGTCGCGTAGAGCTTCTCGTTGTAGGGCACGAGGAAGCGTTCGCTGATACCGCGGCCGAACTTCGCGAACAGCATGTCCTTGAAGTTGGTGACGAGCTTTTCATCCTTCTCGAAGAGGTCGACCAAACACTCGATGAACTCGGCTTGTGGCAGCTGGTGGATGTTCTTCTGGAAAGGGAAGTCGACCCACGATCCGCGCGTGTAGATCTTGGAGACCTTGGCCACGTGGCGGACCTTGGACTCGCCTATCCGCGAGACGAACATCTGCTCGATGTCCTTGTGGCGGAAGTGGAAGAAGTGCCCAGAATAATCCCAGACGAAGCCGTCTTGTTTCACCGTTTGGCAGTAACCGCCCACGTCGTCACGAGCCTCGCAGACGAGATAGTCGTGGGAGCGTAGCGAGGCCGCGAACGCGAGGTTCGTGATGCCTCCGCCAAGGATCAAGTATCGGGTGGAGTGCATGGGGAACGTCTCGTTATTGGATTTGGATCAAATGAACGTCGAAGCACAGTCGCCCGGCGGGCATGCCTGGCGCCTTCGGGGTCTCCCCGTAGGCCAAGTTGGCGGGGATCCAGACGCGAAACTTGTCGCCCTCGTGCATGAGCTGCAACGCCTCGGTCCAGCCGGGGATCACCTCGTTGACGCCAAAGGTTATCGGCTCGCCGCGCACTATCGAGCTGTCGAACATACGGCCCGCCATGTCCCACCCCGAGTAGTGCACGAGCACCCGGTCGGTGGCTTTGGGATTACGTTGGCCTTGACCGTTCTCCAAGACCTTGTACACGAGCCCGCTCACCGTCGTGCGCGCGTCGGCCGGCGGCGCCGTTAGGTCGGTGGGAACCTCGGGCGGCGGTAGCGCGGCGATCACGTCGAGTAACTCGACCTCGAGCACCACGTCCCCCACGGGCCGGTCGGGGGCCGGGACCGGACCGAAACCGAGCCGCGCCGGGATCCACAAGCGGCGCTTCTCGCCGGCGACCATCGTCGCCAAGGCTTCGCTCCAACCGGGGGCCAAGTTGGCCACGCGCACTCGATCGGGCTTGCCTCGGTCGCGAGTGTCGTCGAAGCGTTGGCCGCGCATGTCCCAGCCGCGGTAGTGCATGACCACGGTGTCTTCGGGCCCGGGCGCTACCTTGCCGGTACCAGGGGTGAGCGTGACCTGAGTTAACCCAGTAGCCGTAATCTGTGCATCTGCCGGCGGCGTGAGGACGAGTGGGGACGCGAGGTCTTCGCCGTAGAGCGCCTGATGGCGGAGTTCCTGCGGGTCCTCCGGCGTCACGACCACCTTCGGCTCGGGCGGCGGCGGGGCGACGTACCCCTCGGGGCGACAGCCAACGGACGACGCGACAGCAAAGACGCCGAGCAGGGCGTAGAAGCGCGGCGCAGGTGTCAGCCGCGCCTTCCAGAGATGAACCATGGGCGGGGTCGTAGCGGCTCGCACGCCCGCCGTCCAGCGTCGCGAACTCGGGTTCAGGTTCCGCGCGCCACGCGCCGGAACAGAGGTTGGCGGACGTTGGCGTCGGCTTGATACTGCACTGACAGCTCGTCGAACGCGGCCAATGCGCCACGAATGTCTTTGCCCGGTTGCAGCGCGAAAGATGTAAATCCGCAGCGCTGCATGTAGAGCAATTGGTCGCGCAGTACGTTGCCGACGGCACGGAGTTCGCCGGCAAAGCCGTAGCGCTCGCGCAGCAACCGCGCGATGCTGTAGCCGCGCCCGTCCGTGAATTTCGGGAACTCGACGGCGACGACTGCGGCACGCTCGAGGTTCTTGACCTGTGCGACGTCGTCACCGGGCCGCAGCACCAGGCTGATTTTCCCGGTGCGCCCCTGATTGGTGGCAGGGTCGTTCCACGCCGTGAGGCCGACGAAGAAGTCTCCGCTGAGGGGAAGCTCCGCTCCGGAGGGGAGCACCTGCCAGCTGTCCTCGATGATCTGACGGTCTTTAATTATTTGCATAAGCGGCCTCCTTGAACGGCTCCATGCCCACTCGGCGGAAGCACTCGAGGAACGTCTCCTCGACGTCGTTGCGCACCTGTAGATACTTCTTGAGCACCGCCTCGACGGCGTCGACGACTTCGTCGGGGCCAAAGGCGGGTCCCATGACCTTGCCCAGCGTTGCCTTGTCACTTTCGCAGCCGCCCAACATGAGCTGGTAGGCTTCGCTGCCGTGTTTGTCGATACCCAGGATGCCGATGTTGCCCACGTGGTGGTGTCCACACGCGTTGATGCAACCCGAGATCTTGATGCTGCACGGGCCGATGTCTTCGGCGTAGTCGAAGCGGTCGAAGCGCTCCCGGAGCTCGAGCGCCAACGGGATGGAGCGCGCGTTGGCCAACGCGCAAAAATCGAGACCGGGGCAGCAGATGGCGTCGGTGACGAGCTCGAAGTTGGCGCTCGCGAGGTCGAGGTCGACGAGCGACTGGTAGAGCGCCTCGAGATCATTGGCTTTGACGTCGGGTAACACCAAGTTTTGGCTGTGGGTTACCACGAGCTGGCCGAAGCTGTACTTGTCTGCGAGGTCCGCCACGGCGTCCATTTGCGTGTCGCTGGCGTCACCCGGTGGGACACCCTTGGACTTGAGCGAGATGACGGCGATCTTGTAGCCGGGCACCTTGTGCGCGCGCACGTTGGTCTTGAGCCACTGAGCGAAACCGCGGTTGGCGCCAAGGCTGGCGCGCTGCAGCTCGAGGTCGTAGCTCGGCAGAGACTCGTATGCGGGTGGCGCGAAGTGCGCTGCGATACGCTCGATCTCCTCGCGCGTTAGCTTCATCGCACTGTTGCGCGTCAACTCCCACTCGGCTTCGACGGCGTTGCGGAAAGCTTCGAGCCCCATTTCGCTCAGCAAAATCTTGATGCGCGCCTTGTACTTGTTGTCTCGCCGACCATGCAGGTTGTAAACCCGCATGATGGCCTCGAGGTAAGTGAGCAGGTCTTCGTAGGGCACGAAGCTGCGCACCACTTGCCCGACGAACGGCGTGCGGCCCATGCCGCCGCCAGCCCAGACCTCGAACCCGCGCTGGCCGTTCTGCTCCACGATGCGCACACCGATGTCGTGGTAGCGAATCGCCGCGCGATCGTGGCTGGGCGTGCCCGTCACCGCGATTTTGAACTTGCGTGGCAGCGCCGCGAACTCCGGATGGAAGGTGGACCACTGTCTCAGGATCTCGCTGTACGGGCGCGGATCTTCGAGTTCGTCGGGACTGACGCCAGCGAACGGATCGCTCGTCACGTTTCTGATGCAGTTGCCGCTCGTCTGGATGGCGTGCATTTGCACGCTCGCGAGCTCTTCGAGGATCTTCGGTACGTCTTGCAGCTTCGGCCAGTTGTACTGCACGTTCTGCCGGGTCGTGAAGTGACCGTAGCCACGGTCGTAGACGCGCGCGATGTGAGCGAGTTTGCGCATCTGACGGCTGCTGAGCAGGCCGTACGGCACCGCGACGCGCAACATGTACGCGTGCAACTGCATGTACAAACCGTTCTGCAGACGCAGTGGCTTGAACTCGTTCTCCGTGATCTCACCGTCCAGACGTCGGCCCACCTGGCCGCCGAATTGGCGCGCACGGTCGTCGACGATGGCTTGGTCGTATTGGTCGTATTGGTACAAGGGTTCCTCGATCGCGTGGAGCAGGGGAGGCCGACGTCGCTGCGAGCAGCGTCATGCCGTTCGGGGTTAATCTGGGCGGCGCAGTTGGGTGGTGGGGCCGTAGGCTCGGATCGCCTCGCGTTGAGACAGCGCTTCGTTGCGCTCCTCGACTCGGTTGATCATGATGGTGTAGGGGTCGGCCACGAGCCGCTCTTGTTTCATGGCGGCGGCCAGCAGTTGATTGGCCTCTTCCTCGCTGGCGGTCACTCGTGCTCGCTGGAAGTCGGAGCTCCAATCGCCGGCCGGTGTGAGGTAGGCTGGGGCGCCAGATTCCGTGAAATTTGCGGTCACCACGTGATGTGTGCCTTTGAGCTTTGCCATCGCGCTATTGTGGGGAGAATGTCCCGGTTCTGGAAAGACATAATTCTCATGCAGCCTATTCCGGCGGGTTATGTCGCGGTGCGTCCATGATCAACCTCAACCAACTTCGGGTTTTCAAAGCCATTTTCGAGGAACAGAGCATCACCGGGGCGGCCCGTCGGTTGCGGATTAGTCAACCCGCCGTTTCAAAGCAACTCGCGGAGCTCGAAAGTGCGCTCGGCGCGCCGCTGGTGGACCGACTACCGCGCGGCATTCGCCTGACTCAGGCTGGAGAAATCGTCCAACACCACGCGCGGCGAATCTTCCGCGCCGAGGAGGACACCGAGCAAGCGCTAGCAGAATTGCTGGGCTTGGGCCGTGGCCGGCTCTCGGTTGGTGCGAGCACGACGATCGGCAGCTACCTGGTGCCGCGTGTGTTCGGCGACTTTCACCAGGCCCATCCTGGCGTCGGGCTGGAGCTCGAAATCGCAAACACGGCCGCCATCCAGAGCGCCGTGGCCGAGGGGCGCCTCGACTTGGGTCTGACCGAGGGGTTCGTCGCCGGTGAGTCGCTCGAGGTTTCGGTGTTCGCGCACGACGAGATGGTCTTGATTGTCTCACCGCGTCACCCTTGGGCGACGGAGCGGCGGATCACGGCAGCCGCGCTGCACCACACACCGCTGCTCGCGCGCGAACGCGGGTCAGGCAGCCGCGACGTCGTCGAGGCAGAGCTCTCCAAGGTCGGCGTGGACGTCGAGCCCGCGATGAGCCTCGGTAGCACGGAAGCCGTCAAGAACGCAGTCGCACAAGGACTCGGGGCTGCGTTCGTCAGCAGGATCACCGTCGAACTCGAGTTGCACGTCGGCGTCCTCGCCGAAGTGAGCGTCGAGGGTGTGGCGATCCGGCGAGCGCTACACCGTGTGATGCAACGAGGCAAGCACCCGTCCGCCGCTACGACCGCGTTTCTGCAGACACTGAGCCGTCACTTTCCGAGTTAGGTCAACCTTGCTTGCGTCTGCTTGCGTCTGCTTGCGTCGCGCGAGGTTGACCGTGCGAGCCCGGGTTTACAGAAGCGTTTCCGACGCCGCGACGCAGCGTGCCGTTCCGATGCGTCTCACCCGTTCGACCGCAGCACGCAGCGTTACCGTTTCAGTCGCTGGCGCAACTTTCTAACCATCCGGAATTGCCGCCAAGTCAGATCCGTGTGGCGGCGTGTGTGGGGCGCAGATTTCGGGACCGTCGCCAGAATTGCCCAATTGAGGGCAGAGCGGATGATCTACACTCCGCGGTGACGTGTAAGTCCTTATGAGACGCGGTTGCGGACAAACGGCTCGAAAAAAAGCCGAAGGTCGAAAGCCGCACTCGCCATTCACCTGACACAGCTTTCGAGACGAAGTATGAGCGCATCGGTAGGGCAACAACGCCGTTCACGACACACGGCATGGCTAGGCGGGATGTTGATTGGCGGCGCATTGGTCGCAGGGTGCAGCGGCGGTGGAGCTTCATCTGCTCCCATGACCAGCACCGGGCAACCGGCGACGCCAACCGGAGCCGAGCCGGGAGCGACTCCACCTCCGATCGAACCGCAGCCAACGGTTACCGCGTCGCCCACGAGCGACGACTTCGTCGCCCTGCCCACGGACTCCACTCAGGGGGCCGGCGGCTTCAAGCCATCCGAAAAGCTCGACCTGTTGTTCGTGGTCGATAACTCGGTATCGATGGGGGACAAGCAGTCGCTGTTCAAGGAAGCGGTCGGCGACATGATCGACCAACTCGTGAGCCCGCCGTGTCTCGACACGACCACCGAGGTGTTCGTCCAAAAAGACGCGGAAGGCAAGTGTCCGGCCGGCTCGAAGCGGATCTTCGACCCCGTCAAAGACATCCACATCGGCATGTTGACCTCGTCGCTGGGCCCACGTGGCGCGGTGGACGACGAGATCCCCGAGGGCTGTGAAGACCAACCGCGCGGGAACGACAAAGGTTACCTGCTGCCGTTCGTGCGCGATGGCCTGCTCGAGAATTCATACAACAGTCAAGGGTTCTTGGTTTGGGATCCGGACAGCAAGCAGAGCCCGCCGGGTGAATCGGACATCGGCTCACTGATCGCCAAGTTCCAGGCCCAGGTCGACGCCGTGGGTGAAGACGGCTGCGGGTTCGAGGCCCCCCTCGAGGCGGCCTATCGGTTCTTGGTCGATCCTGAGCCCTACCTGACCGTTGCGCGCGTTCCGTGTGCCAACGCGGCGGCCGACTCGCCGCCGTTGTGTGCCGAACTCCAAGGGGTCGACCAAGCACTGCTCGATCAGCGCGCGGCCTTCTTGCGTCCCGATTCGGTCGTGGTGGTGATGTACCTCACCGACGAAAACGACTGCTCGATCCGCGCGTCGGGCCAAGGGTTCTTGGCGATTCGGGCGCCCTCGCTCGGCAACGGCACGGCGATGTGTGGCACCGACCCGAACAGCGAGTGTTGCCACTCTTGCAATCTGCCCGACGACAAGATCCCGGCGGTCTGCCCCAAGTCGGACGCCAACGGTTGTGACTCACCGGCCGTCGACAATTTCGAGTCGTTCAACATCCGCTGCTTCAACCAGAAGCAACGGTTTGGCGTCGACTTCCTCCGCAGCACGGACATTTACAGCCAAGGGTTCACGGGGCTCCAGGTTGGTAACCGCGTTGGCGATCCAGTACCCAACCCACTCGTGACCGAACAACGCGGCAAAGAGAAGGTGTTCGTGGTCGGCATCGTGGGCGTTCCCTGGCAGAGCACCGCGAGCGAGGAAACCCTGAGCAGCCCGAACGACCTGGACCTGCGCCGCGAAGACCAGACGGACTGGAGTATGTTCTTGGGTGGCAACCCCACCGACGCCTTCAATCGTGAGTCGGTGGCGGCGCGCGAGGGCGGCAATCCCTTCACCAACGAACAGATCGGTGGTCCGGGCACGTGGAACTCCATCAACGGTCACGACCGGCCCCTGATGGCAAACGACGGCTACGACGACGACTTGCAGTACTCGTGCATCTTCCCGTTG
>CBINDO010000309.1:0-9767 GCA_966249405.1 uncultured bacterium
GAGCCGGGGCGCGGTGGGCGCCGTCGGCGCGGCGCGGCCGTCGGGGGGTGGCGGGGAGCCGGCGGCGCCGTTGGCGCCTTCTGAGAGGGGCGGACGTCGGGGGGGTGCGGGTAAACGGTTGGGAGGAGTAGCGGGTTAGGGGATCAGGGGGAGGGTGCGTTTGGGGAGCGTTTCGTTGTGGGAGCCCTGGCGGTAGCCGGCGAGGTCGAGGGTGACGTAGGTGAAGCCGGCATCGCGGCCTGCTTGGGTGAGGGTTGGGGTGAAGGTGGGGTCGACGAGACGGGGGAAGTCGGGGGGAGCGACTTCGATGCGGGCTAGCTCACCGTGGTAGCGGACGCGGACGTGACGGATGCCGGAGGAGCGCAGGAAGGCTTCGAGGGAGGCGACTTGGTGTAGGCGCTCCTCGGTCACGGAGGTACCGTAGGGGAGACGACTGGCGAGACATGCGGCGGCGGGTTTGTCCCACGTGTCGAGACCGAGGGTTCGAGCGGCGTCGCGGACGTCGGCCTTGGTGAAGCCGAGTTCGACGAGAGGGCTGCGGATCGAAGCCTCGTCGGCGGCTTGGAGCCCTGGACGGTAATCGCCGAGATCGTCGGTGTTGGTGCCGTTGAGAATGGCGGTGAAGCCGTGCTGCGCCGCCACGGTTCGAGCGACTTGGTAGAGCTCGGTTTTGCAGTGGTAACAGCGGTCTGGATTGTTTTGGACGTAGGCCGGGCGCTGCATCTCTTGGGTTTGCACCAGGGTGTGCCTTGCCCCAATGGCGCGGGCGATGCGTTCGGCATCGTTTCGTTCGGCGTCGGAGACCGAGGGGCTGACCGCCGTTAAGCCGAGGGCGCGAGCTCCCAGCTGCTCGTGAGCTACGGCCAGGACGAGGGTGCTGTCGATGCCGCCCGAAAAACAAACGAGAGCGTCGTCGAGTCGTGCGAGGTGGTGACGGAGCGCGTCGAGTTTCGAGGACACCCGAGGTGTCTATCACGGGTGTCGGGTTTGAGGGGCTGACAGGATCGATCCGCCTCCTCAAAAGTACTGTTCAGAGGAACAGTATCTGGTATTATGTTCAGTATCGATTGGGAATCACCCAAGAACTCCGAGGTGGCGGCCATGGTCAACACAAAAACGTCTGCACTTATCGATAGTTGTGCAACTGCTTTTAAACGGACTGGTCTACTGCGCCTAGCGGAGGAGCCCCGGGGAGCGGCCACCTGGGCTTCTCCAGGTGTTACGGTAGCGCAAAGTCAGGAGCACCCTGGGACATATTCTGTCCTGCCTAGAGGTCACCTCGCCCAAGAGCCGAGTCAGAATTCCGGAGTGGAGGCGCCTGACGCAGTGTTTCAGGGCAATGCTGCGCTCGCTCTTCGAACCTCCGTCGAAGACGAGCCCGCCTCAGAGCTTCGTCACCGGATCCCCGAACAACGAAGTCCCGACGCGGAACGTCAGCCGAGTGAGACAAGCCGAGGCGCAGCCGTTGGTCTGTCGGCGGTAGACGCATTTCTGCCGGACGGCGGATTACCTACGGGAAAAGTCACCGAGTTGGTGATGAGTGGTGGTGCGGCGTGGGGGACCCGATTGGCATTATGGGCTTGTAGAGCGGCTCAAGCGCGGGCCGCATTGACGGGGACCGAATGTTGGTGTGCGTACATCGATCCTTCGGGTTCGTTGCATGCCCGCGGCGTCGAAGCCACGGGCGTCGAGTTGTCTCGGTTGTTGGTGTTGCGTCCCACACTGGAAGACGTGGAGCGTGTGGTGTTGCGCTTGAGCGAGGCACGGGTGTTCTCCGTGATCGTAGTAGATCTGGCAGGTGTACCGTGGGCGATCCGTAACGCCAAACACTCTTCGGCTGCAGGGTGGTCGTCTGCACGTTGGCCGGTGTCGCGAGGAACGAACAAGGAGCGGAAGCGGGCCTTGGGAAGCGCCGAGCAGAAACGTCAGAATTGGCCGCGTACCGTACGTCAATTGGCGTTGCGTCTCGCCAACACTCAAGCCCAGGTGATCTTACTCACCGAAGGACAATCCGAGGTGGGTGGTAAACTCAGCAGTCAAAGTCGGAACGGGTTGCCTCTACCGGTGGCCTTGCGTGTCCAGATGAGCTCGACGCGGAGTGGCGTATCCTTGCAAGTCGTCAAAGAGGCGCAAGGCCGTGTAGGGGGGCAGCTGACCGTGCCTTGGGGTGTGTGGTGGAGTAAATCCGAAACGCTGAACCCGGCCAATGATATGGATGAGTCAACGCTCCGAGAGGGGCGAGCCAAATCTTTGGGCGTACACCCCGACCGCGTGCAGTCGTTGTTGCGCACGGTTTCTCCCGAGCGACAGTCCCGTGAAGCAGGCATCCCGACGGTGGCTTCGTCGCGCTTCGCTCGTTCGTCGAGAGCATCGTTATGAGTGATGAGGTTTCCAAACCACGCCAGATCGTGGGTATCGTTTTATCCCAGATCTTGAATGAATTGGCGCTTGCTCAGGTGGAACTCGAGCAAGTGACGCAGGTCGTGAAACAAGCTGACGTAGTACCTGCAGCAACGATAGAACGAGCTGCAGCGCCGCAACCCAAGCCACGACGCGAACCTCGCGCCGTCGTGTGGTTGACGGAAGAGCTAGCACAGGAGCGTGAACTCGACGCCAAGCGACGGATCGACGCCATCAACCGTTCGGCACGCGAGTTCGGTGTGTGTGCGGGGCAAACGATCGCCGAGGCGCGAGCACTCGTGGCTCACTTGGCGATTTCGGTGGTCAAAACTCCGCGTTTGAGAGGTGCGTTGGAGCGTGTGGCCGAGTCGATGTCCAGGTTTGGGACGACGGTGGCGATCACGTTGCCAGACACGATTTGGGTCGAGGTTACTGGGACTACACACTTGTTCGGAGGAGAAGCGGCACTCTTGGAGGAGATGCGAAGTGTCCTAGAAGAGCTTGGCCATCGCGCGCGATTGGCGATGACCGACGGCCCTCAATTGGCTCGAGCGTTTGCCGTTTGGGAGACGCGGCGTCAAGGTAAAGCTGCAGTCGTGATCCCTGCTGAGAAGAAGCTGGCTTGCTTGCGGGCGTTGCCCATCACGGGTTTGCCTTTACCCAACGACGTCAAGATCAACCTCGCGAAGTTGGGATTGCTGACGGCGGGGGATTTGTTGGATCGAGAGCCTGCCGTCGTCACGAGTCGTTTGGGAGATCACGCCCAGTCCATCCTCACGTTGCTGCGAGGGGAAGATACGACACCACTGATAGCGCATCGACCTTTGGCTCTGCCCACCGAAGAGTTGGATTGGGATGAGCCGCTGGCCAGCATCGAGACGGTTCTATTTGCTCTGCGTCGGTTGACCACGCAGGTAGCGGCGCGTCTTCGCGGTCGAGCGCTCGCGGCAAAGTCGTTGAAGCTGACCTTGAAACACGACCCTGCCATCGCGCGTTTTCGTGGCAAGGAGGCATCTTCGCATCAAGTGGTGCAGTTGGTCGCCCCCTTGTCTCGCGCCGAAGATCTCTGGCGTGTGTTGGCGGCTAAGGCCGCCAAGATTCAAGTGGAGGTTCCGAACATCGGAGTTGCGCTCGAAGTGCTCGCCGTCGAGGAAACTCAACAACGTCAACTCGACTTGGCGGTGGGCTTTTCGAAGCTGGATGCTGCCGATCCGGAGAGGATGGCGGTATTGTTCAGCGAGTTGGCATCGGACATTGGGGCCGAGAATTTCGGCACCTTACGCCTCGCCAATACGCACAAACCAGAGAAGATGACGTTGCTTGCACCCGTGAGCACGGAGTCGCAGGGGCCGAATCGCGGACGCATAGGCCGTGGCCGAGCATTTGGTGCGCGGAGTGGACGGGCATCACCTCCCTCATCGTCGATGCTTTCGAGCGACCAGGTGACGCTGGAGCAATCCAATAGGGCTCAATCGAGAGGACCGGATCAGTCCAAAGAAATGGAGGGCGCGGTCGAGTTGCCCACGCGCTTGTTGCCGAGTGCCATCCCGGTGCAAACGCGGTTTCGGGCGGGCGAGCTGTTACCATTGGGCGCCAAGCTCTACACCATCACTAAAGTGACGTTCCAGAGACGTTTGGAGGCCGTGGAGTGGTGGTCGAACGAACCTTGCTCGAGAGATTACGTACAGCTGTGGCTGAGCTCGCCGCAAGGAGAGCTGCAAGTGTTGGCCTACGTCGATCGTATCACCCAGACTCGTTACGTCCAGGGTTGGTACGATTGACGATGTGATGGTTCAAGTTGCTCGAGTCGCGGCTGAACGATGGCCTTTTCCGAACTCTTGGCGCGGAGCGCGTTTTCGTTCCTCACGGGTGCTTCTTTGCCCGAAGAGATGGTCGAAGCGGCCGATCGCTTCGGCATGGACGTGTTGGGGTTGTGTGATCGCGATGGTCTGTACGGATCGGTACGCGCCCACGCGGCGGCCAAGCAGCTCGGTCGACGTTTGGTGGTGGGGTGTGAGCTGAGCTTGAGCGACGTCAGGCGGAGCACCCTGCGTTTGACCAACCCCATGCTCCGCACGTCGGAGTCACAGAAGAAGCGGCTCCGCAGCGAAACACCACCTGGTGTGTGTTTTCTTGCCCAGAATGCGGTGGGTTACTCCGAACTTTGTCACCTGATCACGTTGGCTCACGATGGGCTGCCCAAAGGGGTTGCGCGGCTCGACACAGATATGGTCGAGCGCCACCACACTGCGATGGTGTGTATCGTTCCCGTTCCCGAACCAGAACATGCACCCGTCGTCGAGGGCTGGCTACGGACGCTCGCAGAATGCTTGCCAAATCGGGTTTACATCGGCGTGTACCGTCGTTTGGACGGCAAGGACGCTTGGCGAGAGGCTTGGGCTCGCCAAGTTTGCAGGAGCTTCGGCTTTCCAATCGTGGCGACGAGTTACCCCTTGTTCCACGATAGCTCTCGAAAACCCCTGGCTGATATCGTGCAGTGTATTCGCGAAGGCACGATCCTCGAGCATGCAGGGTTGGCTTTGGCGAGTAATGCCGAAGCGCGGCTGCGAAGTGAGAGCGAGATGCTCGCGTGGTTTGGTCACGAGCCAGAGTGGGTGCATCGGACGGGGGACCTGGCGAGTGAACTCCAGTTCAGTCTGGCCGACGTTCGATACCAGTTTCCGTGCGAACTCGATCCAGGGGAAACCGCCGATCAACGTTTGGCCAGATTGACGTGGGCGGGCGCAAAAGAGCGGTACGAAGACGGTGTGCCGTCCAACGTCGTTCGACAAATCGAGAAAGAACTGAAGCTGATCGCTCAGCTCGAAGTGGCGTCGTACTTTTTGTGTACTCGAGAAATCATAGAGATTGCGCGACGTCGTAAGATCTTGTGCCAAGGGCGCGGAAGTGCCGCCAACAGCGCTGTTTGTTACGTCTTGGGCATCACCGCCGTCGATCCAGCGCAGAGCAATCTCTTGTTCGAGCGGTTTTTGAGCGCAGAGCGAAACGAACCCCCCGATATCGACGTCGACTTCGAGCACGAGCGACGAGAAGAGGTGATCCAAGAGATCTACGAACGTTACGGACGTGATCGTGCTGCGATGGTCGCTGAAGTGTCCACGTATCGCGGTAAAAGTGCGCTCCGTGAAGTCGGGAAAGCGTTTGGATTATCGCCCGAACAACTGACGCACCTGACGTCGATGGTGAGCCACTGGGACGGCCCCGACGTCAGCCGTGAGGATCTGAGGCGGTACGGATTCGACGAACGTGACGAACGGATCTTGCAGGTGGTTCAGTGGGCGCAGGTATTGTCGGGTTTTCCTCGGCACATGTCCGTTCACGTTGGTGGCTTCGTGCTCAGCAAAACTCCGCTCATGGGCGTCACCTCCGTCGAGCCTGCGACGATGCCCGGACGAACCGTGGTGCCGTGGGACAAAGACGACATCGAGGTGCTCGGGTTCTTCAAGGTCGACGTCTTGGGGTTGGGGATGTTGACGGCAATCCGTAAAGCCTTGGCGCTGATGTACGAAGAGGGCGTATTGCGCGGAAAAGTAGACGCACGCGGCGAAGCGGAATCGGCGCGAGAGGCAGCGGACAAGTTCGACCCCCTGGCGGTCGTGGCTCGCGTTCCGAAAGAAGATCCAGAAGTGTACCGGATGGTGAGCGAAGCGGACACCGTCGGTGTCTTCCAGATCGAAAGTCGAGCTCAGATGGCGATGTTGCCGCGACTACGCCCCCAGAAGTTCTACGACTTGGTGATCGAAGTGGCGATCGTTCGTCCTGGACCCATTCAAGGTGGCATGGTGCACCCGTATTTGCGACGGCGTAACGGGGAAGAACCGCGCACCATGCCTCATCCCGACTTGGAGTCGATCTTGGATCGAACCTTGGGGGTGCCGCTCTTTCAGGAGCAAGTGATGGAGATTGCCATCGTTGGGGCAGGGTACACGGGTGGGGAAGCGGATCAGCTGCGGCGCGACATGGCGGCGTGGAAGAAGACGGGCAAGCTGATGCGTCACAAGCAACGTCTCATCGAGGGCTTTGCGAGGAAAGGCATCACGCAAGAATTCGGAGAAGCACTCTTCGAGCAGATCAAAGGCTTCGGTGACTACGGCTTTCCGGAGTCTCACGCTGCGTCGTTTGCGTTGCTCGTCTATCTCTCGGCGTGGCAGAAGGTTCACTTTCCTGCTCACTTTACTTGCGCGGTGCTCAACTCCCAGCCGATGGGCTTCTATTCACCGTCGAGTTTGGTCAAAGACGCGCAGAAACACGGGGTGGAGGTGCGACCAGTAGACGTTGCCACGAGTCAGTGGGACCACACGCTCGAGCAGTCTTCGGCGATGAGTCGGATCCGGAGCGTTTATCCCCAGGCTCAACGCGCGTTGCGTCTCGGGTTACGTTTGGTTCGAGGATTGAGAGAGCAATCGGCGCAGCGGCTTGTCGAAGCGCGTGCTGCAGGTGGTCCCTTTTCCGACGTCCCGGAGTTGGTGCGGCGCACGCAGCTGAATCGAGACGAAGTGCAGAGCTTAGCGGAAGCTGGTGCGCTCGAGTCGATTGTCCGTGGTCGCCGCCAAGCCATGTGGGCTTCTCAGGCGCCGCGCGCGCCAGGGTTGTTTTCGAACGTCAGTTGGCGCGAGCCGAAGGTCGATTTGCCACCACTCTTGCCGACCGAGCAACTGATGCTGGATTACCAACGGGTGGGGCTCTCGGTGAACGATCACCCGCTGCGGCACCTGCGTGCCCGGCTCAGCCGTTCTGGCGTCGTGGCCGCGGCGCGGTTGCTCGACGTCCCCAATCAAACCAACGTGCAGGTGGCAGGGTTGGTGCTCTCGCGACAACGCCCGGGCACGGCTTCGGGAGTCGTGTTCATCACGTTGGAAGACGAGACGGGCACCATGAACGTCGTCGTGTTCTCCAAGGTGTTCGAGGTGTTCAATCTCGCGGCGCGGCACGCGAGTATGTTGCTGGTGCGCGGTAAGCTGGAGCGGCAAGTGACGAAACCGAAGCCCGGTGAAGTGGGAGCTCCGACGCCCACCATTCACGTGATCGCGACGGAACTCGTGCGTTTGGACGTTCCCGGGCGCGACCTGCAAGTCCCTTCGCGCGACTTTCACTGACGTTCGAGCACGGAGCAGAACGGCTTGGTCATCGGCCGCGCTCCACGCAGCACTCGAGCGCGCCCAAAGAAAGAGAACGAAGGGCGCGACCCCTCGGCATGGCCACAAAACGAGAGACGGGAGCCCGAAAGCTCCCGTCTCTGGTTACCCGTGGTCGCGGGTCAACGCGTCACGCGGGGTGGGCGACGTTTGCATTGGTTGTTGCACTCGTCGTTATCCACTCGGTTGCCGTCGTCGCACTGCTCGTAGTCACTCTGGACCACGCCGTCACCACAGCGGTCGCCCAGCTTGCAGCCCTTGAAGCATTCGCCGTAGCCGCCGTCGTTGACGCCGTCGTCACAACGTTCACCCTCGTTGGCTTGAACCACGGCATCGCCGCAGCGCGGGCCAATCTTGCATAGCGGACCACATTCGCCGTAGCCGCCGTCGTTGACGCCGTCGTCACACTGCTCACCGAGGTCCTTCTGCACCTTCTTGTCGCCGCAGCTGGCGCCCAAGCGACAAGTGTCGGAGCAGTTGTCTTGCCCGTCGCACTGTTCACCCCACTCGGTTTGCGTTACGCCGTCGCCGCAACGGGGGCCACGTCCGCACTCGGGCGTGCAGGAGCCGTAAGCGTTGTCGTTGATGCCGTCGTCGCAGGTCTCGCCTTCGTCCTCGTCGACGACGCCGTCACCGCAACGTGGAGCGTACGCACAGATGCTCGTGCAACCGCCGTATTGACCATTGTTGTCCTCGCCGTCGTCGCACTCCTCGACGCTCTGGACGACGCCGTCACCACAACGTGGGCCCCACTGACACTCAGCGGCGCACATGCCGTAGCCACCTGCGTTCAGGCCGTCGTCACACTCTTCGCCGAGATTGGTTTGAGTGATGGCGTCGCCACAGGTTCCGATCAAACGACAGGTGTCGGTGCAGTTGTCGCCGGTCTCGGGATCTTCGGGGTCACATTGTTCACCCCAGTCTTCCTGGACCGTGCCATCGCCGCAACGTTCACCCCAGACGCAGCCTGGAGCACACTCGCCGTAGCCGCCGTCGTTGACGTGGTCGTCGCAGGCCTCTTCCGGCTTGGTGACCTTGCCGTCGCCGCAGAACAGCTCGACCTGGCAGAACGCGCTGCACTGGTCGTAGCCGCCGTCGTTCTTGCCGGGACCTTCACCCTCGTCGCAGCCTTCGTATTCGGCATCGACGTGGCCGTCCCCACAACGGGGGCCGTAGGAGCAATCGGATTCGCACCGACCGTAGCCGCCCGCGTTGATACGGTCGTCGCACTCCTCGCCCTCGTCGACGATGCCGTTGCCACACTTGATGCGGCAGGTATTGGTGCAGTTGGCGCCCGTCTCTTCGTCCTCGGGGTCACACTGCTCGCCCCACTGGTCGTCGACGTTGCCGTCGCCGCAACGCGGACCCCAGGTGCAATCGACGTCACAGCGATTGTAGCTGCCGGGGTTGATCCCGTCGTCGCACTCTTCGAACAGCGCGTTGACTTCGCCATCGCCGCAGTACTCGTCGATCTGGCAGTTGGCGCCACACTCCTCGTAACCGCCGTCGTTGACGCCATCGTCACACTGCTCGAAGGGAGTATCGAGGTTGTCGTCGCCACAAGTCGGGCCGTTCTGGCACGAAGCCGTACAGCCCGCGTACGAACCGTCATTGATGCCGTCGTCGCACGTCTCACCCATGTCGACCGTACCGTTGCCACACTTGAGGCGGCAATCGGAGGCGCACAGCGAGCCCGTTTGAGGATCGAGCGGGTCACACTCTTCGCCCCATTCGGACTGAACAGTGCCGTCGCCACAGTCGGGACCGTCTTGGCAGTCTGCGGTGCACGAACCGTAGGAGCCGTCGTTGGCGCCGTCGTCGCAATCCTCTCCGCCTTGCTCGAGCCCGTCGCCGCAGAAGCCGCCGATGGTGCACGAGGTCGTGCAGCCGTCGTAGCCATCGGCTGTGTTGCCATTGCCGTGACTCGCGTCGCCGAGGTCGCACTCCTCCGAGCCGTTGATCGTCCCGTCGCCGCAGTTCGGTGGGGTTTCGCAACCCGGCGCGCAGGCGTTGACACCTGTCTCGCCGTAGCCGCTCAGGTTCGTACCATTGTCGCACGCCTCGCCGTCGCTCGTGGTGCTGTCACCGCAGTATGGCCCGAGCTCGCACGACGTCGTGCAGCGGTTGTACTGGGGGCTGGCGGTATTGACGATGAGATCTTCGGGATCTGGGTCGACCTCGATGCCCACCGTACCGTCGTCACACTCTTCG